>NZ_AKJZ01000035.1 GCF_000282055.1 Flavobacterium sp. CF136 | reverse complement strand
CATTGATATTTGATACTAATTAGTCCAAAAATTTCTGGTATAAATCAGCATTGAATAAAAGAGCAATAGGCTCACACATCTTGTAGCGACTTTAAATTTATCGTCGCATATTTTCACGGATTGAAATCCGTTGCTACAAAATAAATCGTTCCTCTGGAACTTTCACGTCATTATATTTGAAATAATTAGTCCAAAAATATTTCTGGGATAAATTTACATTGAATATAAGATTCGTAGGCTTGCAACATCTTGTAGCGACTTTAAATTTATCATCACATATTTTCAACGGATTAAAATCCGTTGCTACAAAATAAATAGTTTCTTCTGGAACTTTCATGTGATTATATTTGATAATTAGTCCAAAAATTTCTGGTATAAACTAGTATTGAATAAAAGAGTCGTGGGCTCACACATATTGTAGCGACTTTAAATTTATCGTCGCATATTTTCACGGATTGAAATCCGTTGCTACAAAATAAATCGTCACTCTGGAACTTTCATATCATTATATTTGATGATTAGTCCAAAAATTTCTGGTATAAACTAGCATTGAATAAAGAGCCGTGGGTTTGTAACATATTATAGTTGGGACAAGATAAATCGTTCCTCCTGATATAAGTACAAAATTATTTCTGGTATAAATTAGCATTGAATAAAGAGCTGTAGGCTTGCAACATATTTGTAGCGACGGATTTTAATCCGTTGATAATATAGCATGAGAAAAGGAGTTCCGTAGGAACGGTTCATATTATGCTTTTTCAATCAGAATACTAACGGCATTTCCACCAAAACCAACAGCATTAATTAGAGCCTTTTTAATTGGTTTCGTTTGTTTTTGCACTTCTGTGAAAGGAACATCAACAAAAATATTATGCTGCATCATTAAAAGAGCCAATTCTAAACTCAATATTCCAGAAGCTCCAAAAGTGTGGCCGATTTTCCATTTATTGGTTGTCAATAAAGGAATTTTAGCCCCAAAAACTTTTTCAATGGCACGTAATTCTGTTAAATCTCCTTTTATGGTTCCGGGCGCATGCATCACAATAACATCTACATCTTCCAAATTAGTCTCCTGCAATGCCAGTTTCATGGACTTCTGAAAACAATCTGCTTCTGCAGAAATTGATATGTTGTGCTCTAAAATTTCGGTTGCATAACCAACACCGGTTACATAAGCAATTGCATTTTCTTTTTCTCCGGCCTCCAAACAGCAAACTGCAGCCCCTTCACCCAAAATCATAGTATTCTGAGTTTTTTCAAAATCGAAGGCAAGATTTGGCCAGGGTTCTTCATTCTGATCAAGACGGGAGTATATTTTTAATGCTCTCATCTGGGCAATTGTAAAATCAGTCAATGGTGCTTCACTTCCCCCAACCAGGAATTTATCGGCCATTCCGGATCTTAGCCATGCAACACCATTAAGTAATGCATGAAGTGCTGTAGAACATGTGATAGAGTGTGAAATTTCGGGACCGACACTTTGTAAATCGTGAGCGATCCAGGACGAAATATTTCCTAAAGTGGTAGTAGGAGAGGCCAGGGTCTGTGCTTTTCCGGTATCAATATATTCTTTATAATGCTTTTCGAATAAATCGGTAGCACCGCGGGAAGAACCAATATTAATTCCGAAGATATCATTTTTGTTCCAACCGGCTTTTTCGATCGCTTTGCGCGAAGCAGCCAAAGCAAAAAGGACAGAATCATCCAGAAATTTATATTTGATATCAGATTCCCGAATTTCAGCAACAATTTGTTTTAATTCAGCACTTAAAGCTGCTACAGAAGTTTCCTGCTGATCTAAAAATTGTTTCGAAAAACAATGCTGGTTATCGAGATACTTTTTCCAAACTTCTTCAGGATTATTTCCTAAAGGAGAAATTGAAGAAAAGGCTGTTATGGATATTTTTTTAGTCAAAATAATTTATTTGAGCGCAAAGTTCGTGAAACTTTACGCAAACTTACAAGGTTTGTAATATTAAATTAAACCATATTAAGTAATAAGAGAAAATAGAAGATAGTGTTATAAATTTCCTTTAATGAACTTATATCGCTTATATGGTTCAAATAATTAAACCATTTCGATAGCTTCTTCAATAGTCAAATAGACTTTCTGAAGTTGCTCATCTGTCATAATGTATGGTGGCAAAATGTAAACAATATTACCAACCGGTCTTAAAATAACCCCTTTTTCAATAAAGAAATTATAAAGCTTGGTACGCATCGAACCATAATAACTTTCCTCTGAATCTGATTTAATTTCAACGGCAAAAATAACACCCAATGTTCTGGCGGTAATTACTTTTGGATGGTTTTCGATTTTCTTCTGAAAGTTCAAATGATTTTTATTTATCCTTTCAATATTAGATTGCATTTCAGCAGTCTGTAATAAATCGATACTTGCTAATGCGGCGGCGCATCCCGTTGGGTTTGCCGTAAAAGTATGTCCGTGAAATAATGCCTTGTTAATATCATCATCATAAAAAGCCTCAAAAATGTCTTGGGTAAAAGTCGTAATAGCCATCGGAATCGTTCCTCCGGTTAGGGCTTTCGATAAACAAATCATATCCGGTTCTTCAGAAACATAGTCCATTGCAAAGGTTTTTCCTGTTTTACCGAAACCTGTCATGACTTCATCTGCGATCGTCAATACTTTGTTTTCTTTGCAAATCTGAATCAATTTTGCTAATGCTTCAGGTTCATACATCACCATTCCGGCTGCGCCTTGTACTAAAGGCTCAAAAATAAATCCGGCACAATTATGACTTTCAATTACAGCTTTCAAAGCATCAAAACTCACTTGTTCCTGTCCTTTTACCGGAACCGGAATTCTTGCCACATCGATAAACATTCCCTGAAAAGCCTGAGTATAGAAGGAGATTCCGCTTGCCGCCATAGCTGCAAAAGTGTCCCCATGAAAAGCATTTTCGAAAGCAATTATGGTTGTTCGTTTTTCATTTTTATTGAAAAAATACTGTAAAGCTACCTTAATCGCGACTTCAACGGCAGTAGAACCATTATCTGAAAAAAATATTTTCTGTTGGTTTTTGGGCAAAATTTCCATTAACTTTTCGGCAACTTTTATGGCCGGTTCATGTGTAAAACCTCCAAACAAAACATGTTCTAAAGTTGTCAGTTGTTTGTAAATCGCATCAGCAATAAACTTATTACTATGCCCAAACGGATTTACCCACCACGAAGCTATTGCATCAATATATTCTTTGTTGTTTTCGTCCCAAAGCAAAGCTCCTTCTCCTCTTGAAATAGCAATTGGAGTTTGTGAAGTTTTATGCTGTGTATAAGGATGCCACAAATATTGGCTGTCTTTTTCAGTTAAAGTCATTTTTTAGAATATAGAAAATAGAGCGTAGAATAAAGACTTAACCCTATAGTTTTTGGCAAAGATAAGAAAGTCTATTCTCTTTGTTCTTTTTTCTATTCCCTATAAATTTAAAAGATTCTCCCGAAACAAATCGGCGTATTCCCGAATTACGTTCTGATCAAAATACGGTTCTTCGTCAATTCTTCCGATGCATTTTATTCCGGTTTTATTCAGAATTAAATTTTCAGTCGATTTGTTTTCGCTTCCGCTAAAGATAATTCCGGAGACTTCAAAACCTCTATTTTTAATGGCTTCAATAGTTAACAAAGTATGATTGATGCTTCCTAAATAATGTCTTGAAACAATTATCACCTTATAATCCGGCTGAATCAAATCGATAATTGAATCTTTTTCGTTTAACGGGACAAAAATTCCCCCGGCACCTTCAATCACTAAATGATTATTGGTTTTTGGCTCATTTATTTGTTTTAAATCAATTGTGATTCCATCAATTTCTGCAGCGAGGTGAGGGCTTACGGGTGTATTTAACTTATAACTGTTCCCGAAGATTTGAGATTTAGTATTTGAGATTTGAAACTTGATTTTATGGCTGTCAGAATTATCTAAATCCCCCGCCTGAATAGGTTTCCAATAATCGGCTTCTAAAGCTTCAACTATTATGGCAGAAGTAATTGTTTTACCAACATCTGTTGAAATTCCTGTTACGAATAGTTTCATGGTTTTTGTTGTTTCACAAAGATTCACAAAGAAAAATACGGAGATTCACAAAGTTTTCTATTTTGGCTTTGTGCAATTTTGCGTTTTTCTTTGTGAACCTCTGTGTAATAATTCATGCAAAAATACCAATAAAAACAACAAACCCATCAATTACGATGGGTTGAGTTTTATTCTTCTTTTAATTCGTCTATCACTTTTCTAATTTCTTTTGCATATTTTCCGTAAAATTTATGAACCCACCATTCTAAAGCAATTCCCATGGATAGCATGCTAAAAACCACAATCAAAAACAATGCAATCAATTGATAATTTGTAAATTCTTTAGAGATAAAGCCCGGAATTTTAGAGAATTCAAAATAAAGATAACCTATCAAATACAGAATTAAAAATGGCGTTAAGGCAAATCCAAAGGTTTTATACAACTCCATATTTAACCTTATATCGAAATAAGTTTCGTACAAATTGTCTTTTGTTTTTAAGGCAATTGTATTCAGCCTTTTATAAAACACATAAAACTTGACGAAATAGTAAACACAAACTGCTGTAAAAAGACTAAAAAGCAAGTAAAATAATATCATTCCTTTAGATGGAAAATGATAGAATAAAGGAACCAATCCAATAAAAACAATTGAAATGATCTGGTAAATAAACTCGTTTTTTAAATTTTTCTTAATCTGATCCAAAGGCGTATTTGCCGACTGTATTTTCTCTAAATTATTCGGAACAACAACATTTTCTGTCTTTTCGTTATTCCATGCGTTTTGTATATCGTTAAAATCCATATCCTTGATTTTTAATTATTTCTTTTAATTTTTCTTTTGCCCGGTTTAATTTTACTCTGGCATTTCCTTCAGAAATTCCGAGATTTCCCCCAATTTCTTTATGCGAAAATCCTTCTAACTGATAGAAAATAATGGCCTTGTCAATTTTTTCCAATTTTTGGACTGCTTTATAAAAATGATCGAGCTGACTTTCTTTTATATGTGAATCGCCTTCATCATCTTTGATGTTTTCTGAAACGATTTCGTATTTGTCAACCTTTCGTTTCTCTTTTTTTAAGAAAACAATTGCCGTATTTACAGCGACTCGGTACATCCAGGTCGAAAACTGACTTTCGTTTCTAAAAGAATCATATGATTTCCAAAGCTGACAAATAATCTCCTGAAACAGATCCTGCTGATCATCAGAGTTATCCATGTACATCTTAGAAACTTTATATAAAATTCCTTTGTGACTTTCTATGCGTTTTAAAAATTCTTGCTCTTTCTCTTTCAAAATAATGCTAATTCATTATTGGTTTTACAGTGTATCCTGCTTTTTTTAATAAATTAATTATTCCTAAATCCCCGGCTAAATGCGCAGATCCTACAGCATAAAACACACTTTCTTTTTTCATTTGTTCGGGCATAATTTTTACCCAATTTGCATTTCTTTCGTTAAGCATATATTTTTTAGCGTTCGGATTCATTACTTTTTCATCGGTAGTTATTTTGTACAAAGTTTCCAGATTTTCATTCTTATAATTCTCTACTAATTTAGTCGTTTCCTCTGGATTTGATTCTTCTAACATATTAATCATTTCTGAATCAGGATAGGCATTTTCAAAACTTTTAAATTGAAATTTCACGGTTTCAAGACCAGCAACTTCTAACTGACGCTTCTTTGCCATTTCAATGAACTCCATTTCATAAAATTTGAGATCAGGGCAGCCAAAACTTTTCATTGAAATTAAACTCATAATCGTCAATAAGCTAAAGCTGTCAACTTGCTGTATTGTCATTCCGGTATTTTTTTGAAGAATTGAATTTAATTTAGACAATTGTTCCGGACTCAATTTTTTGCTTAACGGTTCCTTTCCCATTGCCAATTGCTGTACGTCAGCCATTTCTTTAGGATCTGAAAAATTAATTTCCAATACTAACTTATCTGATTTTTCAAATGCTTTTTTTGTTTTTTCAGTAAGAAAATAATCTGCCGAGCAAATCATATGAACCGTTCCATACAAATACGAAGGTTTTGTTAATCCATTTCCTGATACTTCCCACAAAAGTGAATTTTCTAATTTTGGAGATTTTGTTTGTGCCTGAGTTGATAAACTAATAATAATTGAAATTGCTGCTGCTATTGATTTGAATAAGTTTTTCATGATTTTGATTGATTTAAGTTGATGATTAAAACCCTTTTTGTTTGATTACGACACGTAAGTAAATGAATAATCAAAACGTTACAAAAAAAATCAAAGTTTTTAGAGAAGTTAGGAAGTACAGAGTCTTTCACAGAGATTCGCAAAGAAAAAACAGAGATTCACAAAATTTATCCTTTGTGAATGTCTGCGAATACTTCGTGAATTTTTGTAAAATAAAATTAAAAAACAAAATCCCTAAGAAATACTAATACTTGATTAATTTCTTCTTCCGAATTATAACTGTGAATACAAAAACGAAGACGCTCTTGTCCTTCGGGAACTGTTGGTGAAAGGATCGGTTTTACATCAAATCCTTTGTCCTGCAGTTGCTGAGCCAGTTGTTTTACGTTTTCATTGCCTGGAATAATTGCAGATTGAATTGCTGATTTACTTCTGACAAACATTGGTTTTAATCCCAATAAGTTTTTTTGCTGATTAAAAAATACAATATTTTGACGTAATTTTTCGATAGTCTCTTTTTCGGTTTCTAAATGCTGATAGGCTGTTAAGATTGTAGATACAGAATGTGGAGACAATCCTGTGGTATAAATAAAACTTCGGGAGAAGTTTACCAGATATTCTTTAAGCTCTAAGCTCCCTAAAACTGCTGCTCCATGACAGCCCAAACCTTTTCCGAAGGTCATGATTCGTGCAAAAACGCTATTATGTAAATTCAGATATTGTATTAAGCCTTCGCCTTTTTCACCAAAAACACCCAATGTGTGTGCTTCGTCAACGATCAGATAACAATTGTACTTTTCAGATAGTTTGACCAATTGCTCTAGATTTGGACTATCACCATCCATAGAAAAAACAGTTTCGGTGACAATGTAAATGTTGGTTTCAGGAAATTTTAAAACAAGACGTTCTAAATCCTCAAAATCATTATGGTTAAATTTGTATGATTTAGCGTTCGACATTGTGATTCCGTCACGAATAGAAGCATGGCTTAGCTCATCATATAAAATTACATCGTTTCGTTGTGGTACAGCGCTAAAAAAGCCAACATTGGCATCATAACCCGAATTAAAAATTAAAGCCGATTCTGACTCATGAAATTGCGAAATAAAAGATTCTGCAATTTGATATAAAGAATGATTACCGGAAATCAATCGGGAACCTGTAGCTCCATTCTGAATGATATCATTTTCTATTAAATAATGATGTACTAATTTAAAAATGGACTCAGATCTGGAAAATCCAATATAATCGTTAGAAGAAAAATCGACAAGATTATTAAAACTTGGCAGTCGTCTCAACGAATTATTTTGCTTTCGATTTTCAAGCTTTTGAATAAGATTTTCGGGTAATTTCATAAAAGCAAAGTTATGAAATTCAGATTAAATTTCTTGGAAGTTATGTTTTTTAGCCCAGATGGGAGCGGTATCCTTTGTGTGCCTTCTTTAGGCAGGCAAAGATATAGTGTACAGCTGGACTAGCTCCTGAAAACAAAAAAGCCAAACATCACTGCTTGGCTTTTAATTGATTTTGAATTGTCTTAATCTGCTAAAACAATTATTTTATTGTCTTTCATTTCGATAGTACCTGATTCAATTCCCAAAGTGTAGGTTTGATCATTTACTTTCGTGAATTTACCCGCAACTTCTTTAGAAAAATTGAAACTTGGTGCTGCAATTTTAATAGTTCCTTTTTCTAAAATAGAAACTATAGGAGCGTGATGATTCAATATTTGAAAGCTTCCATCAACTCCAGGCAAGGTAACCGAAGTTACTTCTCCTGAAAATAATTTTGCTTCTGGTGATACTATTTCTAAAATCATAATTTTTTAGTTAATAGTTGATCGTTGATCGTTGGTGTTGTTTTTTAACAACTGACAACTAACAACTAACAACCAATTACGCTTCTGCCAACATTTTTTCTCCAGCTTCGATAGCATCCTGGATAGAACCTTTCAAGTTGAAAGCTGATTCAGGAAGGTGATCTAATTCACCGTCGATAATCATGTTAAATCCTTTGATAGTATCTTTAATGTCAACCAATACTCCAGGAATACCAGTAAATTGCTCCGCTACGTGGAAAGGCTGAGATAAGAAACGTTGTACACGACGAGCTCTTGATACAGACAATTTATCTTCTTCGGATAATTCTTCCATACCTAAGATTGCGATGATATCTTGTAATTGTTTGTATTTTTGAAGAATTTCTTTTACTCTTTGTGCACAGTCATAGTGCTCATTTCCTAAAATTTGAGGAGTCAAAATTCTTGAAGTAGAATCCAATGGGTCAACCGCAGGATAAATACCTAACTCAGCAATTTTACGAGATAATACTGTTGTAGCATCTAAGTGAGCAAACGTTGTTGCCGGTGCCGGGTCAGTTAAGTCATCCGCAGGAACGTAAACCGCTTGTACAGATGTGATCGATCCTTTGTTTGTAGACGTAATACGCTCTTGCATAGCTCCCATCTCTGTTGCCAAAGTTGGTTGGTATCCTACTGCAGAAGGCATACGGCCTAAAAGTGCTGATACCTCAGAACCTGCTTGTGTAAAACGGAAGATGTTGTCAACGAAAAACAATACGTCTTTACCTTGATCAGTTCCGGCCCCATCACGGAAATACTCAGCGATAGATAATCCTGAAAGTGCCACACGTGCACGAGCTCCAGGAGGCTCATTCATTTGTCCGAAAACGAAAGTAGCTTTAGACTCTCTCATTCCTGGCATATCTACTTTAGATAAATCCCATCCTCCATTTTCCATAGAGTGCATGAAATCATCACCATATTTAATAATTCCTGACTCTAACATCTCACGAAGCAAGTCATTTCCTTCACGTGTTCTTTCACCTACTCCTGCGAATACTGAAAGTCCACCGTGACCTTTTGCGATATTGTTGATCAACTCCTGAATCAATACTGTTTTACCAACACCGGCACCACCAAACAATCCAATTTTACCTCCTTTTGCATAAGGCTCAATCAAATCGATTACTTTAATACCTGTGAATAAAACTTCAGATGAAGTTGATAAATCTTCAAATTTAGGAGCTTGTCTGTGAATAGACAAACCATTTTCTCCTGTTTTTGGCAAGTTTCCTAAACCATCAATTGCATCTCCAATTACATTGAATAATCTTCCATATACGTCCGGACCGATTGGCATTTGGATTGGATTTCCAGTTCCAACTACTTCATATCCTCTGCTTAAACCGTCTGTTGAGTCCATAGAAATGGTACGAACAGTGTTTTCACCAATGTGAGATTGTACTTCCAGAACCAATAATGTTCCGTCTTTTTTAGTGATTTCTAGTGAATCATAAATTTTTGGAAGTTCAACATCCTTACCGTTGAAAACGACATCAACTACTGGTCCAATGATTTGAGCAACTTTTCCTATTACTTTTGACATTACTTATGTATTTATTAAATAGCTATTTAGGTTTATTGAAATAAACTCTTTTTTCAGAGCGCAAAGATAATTTTTTAAAATATAAAATCAATATTTTTTGCAAAAAAAATACTTAGTTTTTGTTTCATTCCTAAAACTCAGGCTTCAAATATCTAAAACGACAATTTTTAGGTAAATAAAAAAAAGCCACTACATTTTAGAAACGAGTGGCTTTTTACTAAAAAAATTGGCTTTATTATAATGATCCAGGATATAGAATGGAGTAATTGCCAACATTTACACCTTTTAAGTTTGATCCGTATTTTATGTTAATGGCTTCGATAAATTTATTTGCAATAAACGCATATCCTCTTGGTGAAGGATGAATTCCATCCAAAGAAAAAGTTCCGCCTGTTACAAACGTTGAAGCCATTGTGAAATTATTTGCGACAATTCCACCGCTATCAATTTGAGCCATAATGGCATTTGCATCTACAAAAGCAAGACCTTTTGAATCTGCAAGTGATTTTATTGTAGCATTGAACGCATCTGTAGCAACTTTTAATTCTGCTATTTCTGTCGGAATTAATGCATATTTATCTTGTAGAGGATATGTGATGCCAAATTTATCTAAAGGAGAAGGAGGTGCTGCGCCAAGCCCTGAATTAGCCGCAGTAGGTGCTGCTCCAATTGCTGATTGTGTAGTTAAAAGAATTAAATCTGTTGCTGTTGCCTGACGTGCCTGCCCAAAGACAGTACCATAAAAAGCGGCTGTTTGTGCACCTACTGAAGGTGTAAGAACTGCAGTAAGCTGTGCAGATAAATTAGTTAATGATTCATCTTTTATCAATAATGGATTTGCTGCTGTAAGAGACAGCAAATTAATTCTGTCAGTTACTCCAAGATAATTTAATGCATTTTTTAATGGCCCATATAATTGAGCATTAAGCGCATTTATTGTTGCAGTGCCAGTTGCTTCATTACCACCTCCTAGTACTTTAGCCGTTAGTGGATTATAAGGAACCGTTTTGAAAAAAGGAATTGATGTTACATAAGGAATATTGGCTACTACACCTTTAGCACCTGCAGAAGTTAATGTATTTACTAATGCCGCATAAGTACCATCAAAGCCTACTCCGGCGGCTCCGGTTGCCGGAGTAATTGGGTTTGTCCCATCTCCTCCTGTTGTTGCATATCCTAATACGTCATTATTTCCTATCCATAACGAAAAGAAAGTTGGAGTTTGGCTCATAGCGTATGCCAATACTGAAGTTGTTCCGTTTGGTGCAAAACGTACATAATACGGATTTGCTGTTCCATTCGATAAACCAGCCGCAGCCCCATAAGTTGGAGATAATAAATGAAAACTTTTAGCGCCTGGTACTCCTGTGTTATTATAAGGTCCGGCAGCAGGAATTGCTGGGTTGAAAACTTCTGTTGTTGGCGGTCCGGTTACCGGAACAGGAGCTGTTCCGTTAAAATACAGTCTTGGGCCAAAAGCCGGATTTATTTGTCCTCCAAAAAGCAAACCCCCAATATTATCATTAGTATAAGGGATTTTAAATTCTCCTCCGCCAACAAGTTTAAATTGTTGCGCCATAATATTGGTATAGGATCCTTGTTGTCCTTTTATAAAAAGAGCACCATCACTAAAACCGGAAGTTAGAGAATTTCCCAATGCAACGTATTTTGAAAAATCAGCTGTTCCGGAAGTTAAAGGAAGTCCGTCAGATGAATCTATTACTGTAACAACTTCATCATCACTATTACAAGCCATAAAGGTCAACGAAACCAATAATAGCCATTTGAAATTTTTTATCATAATTTAGTATATTTTAATTATCACTTTCTAAATTTTGCTTTAAGAAAAGTAAATAAAGTATTTGTTTTTTGTTAGTATATTTTAATTACGGATTAATTGTCCAGGAAGCAAAAACTTGTCGCCCAATCAATCCAGAACCAATTACCTGATAATATTCTTTTCCTCCAATATTTGCGGCTCCTAATTTTAAAACTGATTTTAATTTTGGAATTCCATAATTAATTTGCGCATCAATCACTGTAGCTGATTCAATTACACCATCTGCAAAACTTGATTGCCACATGTATTCACTATTCCATCTTCCACTAACATTAAATCCAAAATTTTTGAATAATCTTTCATTACCAAGAGATACTTTAACTCTGTGTTTTGGGGTGTTAAAACCAGCTTCAAAACTAGGATCTTTTGCCTGATCAAAGTCAAACTGAGCATAGTTGTAGTTTACTCCTAATTCAAAATCTGCAATTATTTTCTTAGATAACCCTACTCCAAATCCAAATGATTTAATTTCAACATCTGTGTTTGTGTATAATTGATATGCTCTGTAATTTCCATTTTGAAGAGCATGCAATGATTGAGCACCTGGATCTGTAGGGCCTGCTAATGGATTTGGCGAATCTTGCGCTGTACCATAATAAGGCGCTACTGCATTTAAGTTTCCAATGAAATTATTATAAATGTTATAATACGCATTCAGATCGATAGAAACATCTTTAATTAAAGAACGATATCCAATTTCAAATGCCTTAACTTCTTCAGGTTTTACATAATTTACATTTGTTTTTCTTAAAAGTGCTGAAGCTGCTACCGGGTTACTGCCGGCCAAAGCACTAAATGCACCGACAGAACTTGCTGTATAAGAATTGTTATAAGCGTTTAAACCGGTCATTACAACTGTTGAACCCCCTGCAAAAGCCTGACCTGCAGTTGTTGCAACATCTAATGTTTCACTATATCGCATTAAATTATCAGGTGCTGAACCAAGCAACACAGCGTTTCCAATATTAAAACCTATGTATTGATCCTGAGTAGTCGGGTTTCTGAAACCAGTTTGGAACGATGTTCTGAAGTTGTGATTTTTTCTCTCACCTCCTGAATATACAAGAGACAATCTTGGAGAGTAGCTTCCATCAAAGTTTTTAGATTTATCATAACGAATAGATCCCGTAAATTTTAATCTGTCATCTATGAATCTTTTTGTTAATTGTGTATAAGCGCCATATTCATTATAATTTATCGCACCATTAGCATCAGTATAAATTCTGCCATGAGAATTTAATTCATATAATCTAAAAGAACCACCAACCTGGATTTCAGCAATTTTGATAAGATCTTTAAAATTATAATTTGCATCTGAATGATAAATTTTCGAGTTGTCAACCAATTTTGATCCCGAAAGAACACTCTCATCATTAATTACCTGTTTAAAGGCATTGTTGAATTGTTGTGTTCCCGGTAAAAAACGGCCTGTGTCAGCAGTATTTCTTGCAGCTATATGAGCATTTTCCGGAGTCATCCCGGCTAAAGTAGATTGAATATATGCTCCTGCATATTGTCCAAACCAAGTCTTGTCATCTTTCCATTTTCGGTTTACATTGATTCCTGTAAAAACCATATCATATGAATTTCCACCATCTTCTGTAGTCGTATATCCTCTTAAGAAAAAATTCTTTCCTTTAAATTCTAATTTATGCTGTTGCATAAAAAAGTTATTTAAATAATATCTATTCGCTCCCTGATAAACTGCATTTCCAAAACCAAATTTACTTTGCCAGATAATTTCTAATCTTTCATCGCCAAATGGTCTTCCGTGAAATGAGAAATCAATTTTAGTATTACCTGCTTTGTTATCAGTAAGGTTTGTTTCATTATACCCTGTTCTGCTAACATTGGTATTTGGTAATAAGTTTACTGCTCCTGCAGGTATTAAACCCAGATTTGCTAATGACTGACCAACTCCTTTTATATTTGTTGAAACTTCGTCCCCATATACATTTATTCCATCGTAATTTATATTACTGCGGTCTATTCCTTTGATGGTTTTGTCATTATAATTTGTTGCATACCAATCTGTGGCCTGCATATAAGTAAAGTTGGCTTTTGCGGCAAAATATTTATTAAACGCATGTGAAAATCTTACACCAAAATCATAATAGTTATTTGTTCCGGCAGCTTCTTGTGATGTTTGACCATATTTAAAATATGCTGATACCCCTTGATAAGTAAAAGGGCTTTTACTATTCATAAATAAAATTCCATTGAAAGCGTTGGCTCCATATAATGCAGATGATGCACCAGGTAATAACTCGACACTTTGAACATCAATTTCTGATACACCAATCATATTTCCTAAAACAAAATTCAATAGTGGAGAAGAATTATCCATTCCATCAACTAACTGCATAAAACGAGTGTTCGCGACAGTAGCAAAACCTCTGGTATTAATTGATTTAAAAGACATACTGCTTGTATTCATTTGTACCTCTTTTAAATTTTCCAGGCCATCATAAAATGAAGGGGAAGCTGTTTTTTTAATATCCTGAATCCCCATCCTTTCTATAGTTACAGGTGATTCTAGTATTCTTTCAGGAGTTCTGGATGCTGAAACAACTATTTCATTAAGTTTGGTCTCTTCCTCTTTTAAGACTACGCTTACATTTTGATTAGCCGATGTGATGCTAATTGTTTTAGTTTCAAAGCCTACTGCAGATATTTTAATAGTATAAGGCAACGCTGCATTAGTATTCAATTTAAAAGTGCCATCAAAATCAGTTGATGTACTGCTTGGGCTACCTATTACAGTAATATTGGCTCCAGGAATTGATTGTTTGTTACTGTCTGTAATAGAACCGGAAATTGTATTCTGCGCAAAGGATAATCCGCTGAAAAACAACATAATTAGTAAATACACTCTCATTTGTCAGTTTTTTTGGTTAGTTTATATAGCCAAAATACAAATAATTTTGATATTAATAAAAAAATGTTAAAAAAAATTAATTTTAAGTGCATTTTTCATGAGTATTTTAACTATTCCATAATGAATTTTATTAAAGTAAAATCAATATCAAAGCATGACAAATTCAAATACTATGCGTACATATAATTTTTTACGAAAAATATTGAGGATTTAATAAAAATACATACAGGTTAAAAAAAATTTGACAATAAAAAAAAACAAGTGCTAATTCTTTCTTTTTTAACATTATTTGTATTTTCTTATTTTAAGATAAAGGTCAGGAGCAAACATAATTAGGAATATTAATCAGGCTTATTATTTGGAAATGAGGTTTGATACTCTATGTCTCCTTTTGTATTCTGCTTGTTAACGGCTATTGAGGTTTAAATGTAATCAGCTACAAAGAATGACATAGACGCTTATAGTCTTCAGAATAAATGGACATTAATATCCCACTAAGCAAATGTTGAAAATATTGGCAATAAAAAAAGCGAGACATTATGTCCCGCTTAATAAATTGTTGTTTTGTATATATCCTTATTCGACTGTAACCGATTTAGCTAAGTTACGTGGCTGATCAACATTACATCCTCTCATAACAGCGATATGATAAGATAAAAGCTGTAAAGGTATTGTAGTGATTAGTGGTGACAGTGCATCAGAAGTTTCAGGAATTTCTATTACATAATCAGCCAATTCACGAACTTGTGTATCACCTTTGGTTACAACGGCAATAATTTTTCCGCTTCTGGATTTTATTTCCTGAATATTACTTACAATTTTATCATAATGACCTTGTTTAGGAGCAATCACAATAACAGGCATTTGCTCATCAATTAAAGCAATTGGACCGTGTTTCATTTCGGCTGCCGGATAACCTTCAGCATGTATATAAGATATCTCTTTAAGTTTTAAAGCACCTTCCAGAGCTACCGGAAAATTATAACCACGGCCTAAATACAAACAATTTGGCGCATCTTTAAAAGCTGCAGCAATTTCTTTTGCTCTGTCATTGGTCTCCAATGCTTCAGCAACTTTTTCCGGAATTATTTCTAATTCTTGTAAGTAAGTATGAAAGTCAGTGTTTGATAAAGTTCCTTTAGCTTTTCCCAGTCGCAATGCAATCATTGTCAAAACGGTAATCTGAGTTGTAAAAGCTTTAGTTGAAGCAACTCCAATTTCCGGTCCTGCGTGTGTATATGCACCTGCGTGACTCTCTCTTGAAATTGATGATCCAACAACATTACAAACTCCAAATACAAAAGCGCCATTTTCTTTAGCCAATTTAATAGCGGCCATTGTGTCTGCTGTTTCCCCGGATTGGGAAATTGCAATAACAACGTCATTTTTATTGATAATTGGATTTCTGTATCTAAATTCAGAGGCATATTCTACTTCAACAGGAATACGGGTAAACTCTTCAATAACATATTCGGCTACAAGCCCGGCATGCCACGAAGTTCCACAAGCCACAATGATAATACGATCTGCATTCAGGAATTTTTCGATATTGTCTTCAATACCTGCTAACTGAACAATTCCTTTATTGGCATTAAGTCTTCCTCTGTAAGTATCTTTAATTACGCTTGGTTGTTCGTATATTTCTTTTAGCATGAAATGGTCATAACCTCCTTTTTCAATCTGCTCCAAATTCATCTGAAGTTCTTGTATGTAAGGATCTACCAAAGAGTCATCTTTTATTTTTCTAACTTTAAGAGGTTTATGCAATCTGATATTTGCCATTTCACCATCTTCAAGATATACTGCGTTGGGAGTATATTCAATAAATGGAGATGCATCAGAAGCAATAAAGTATTCTCCTTCACCAACACCGATTGCCAATGGGCTTCCTAATCGGGCAGCTACAATTTCGGTTGGGTTTTTTTTATCAAAAACAGCTATGGCATAAGCACCAACGACTTGATTTAGTGCTATTTGAACAGCTTTCCCAAGTTTTATTTTCTCTTTTTTCTGAACCTCTTCAATTAAGTTAACCAAAACTTCGGTGTCAGTATCTGAATGAAATACATATCCTCTTTTTTTCAACTCTTCTTTAAGTGGAGCATAATTTTCGATTATCCCATTGTGAATAATAGCTAAATCTCCTGAGTTTGAAAGATGTGGATGTGAGTTTACATCATTGGGAACCCCATGTGTTGCCCAACGGGTATGTCCAATTCCAATGGTTCCGTTTGTTGTGAAATTTGCTTTTGCTTTTTCCTCAAGATCCGAAACTTTCCCTTTTGTTTTACAAAGTTTAATCCCTGATTCCTGATCGTATAACATTACACCAGCACTATCGTAACCTCTGTATTCGAGTCGTTTTAATCCTTTGATAACAATAGGATACGCCTCTCTATGACCTATATATCCAACAATTCCACACATATGTTATTTATTAATTTGGTTTAGTGTAGTAAATTTCTAATTTTAATTTTTTCTCTTCCGGAACATTTTGCGAAACGATTCCTCCATATAAAACTGTTCCTAATGGGCTCATTACCGAAGCTCTTGGAACTTCAGATATGGCACTGCCAACATTAATTTTAGTTTTGTCCAATTTAGCAGAAGCAGTTGTATTAATGTCTTCAGTAACTACCAAGCCTAGTTTTACGTTGGCAACAGCAGCATTTCTCATAATGCTTCTAATATAGTTTGTAATTCTTATTTTGTAAGTTGTACCTCTTTTATTTGCATCGACATTGATCATGCCTCCAAAAATTGATTTAGCTTTTTTCGGGTCACCTGTTATAGATGTACTTCCGTCAAAAGAATAATCATTAAGAATTGTATTATTGGTCAGATCATACAAATAAATTCTATTTGGTTCAATAGCTCCGGCCATTGTATTAGCATCAATATGAAAAACCAGATTGGCTTCGTTTACTCTCCAATTTTTAGCAGTATAATTATGTCTAATCTCATCTAATTCATCCGGAACATTATTCGGGGTGGTTATCACATTCCCATCACTACCATATTGAATTAAATCCTCGCCAAATAGTTCAATCACTGCCATTGATCCCTGACCTCCTTTTAAATATAATTTTTCATCAGCAACCTTATCATTTGCCGCAGCAGTTGTGTAGTTAGAATTAGGGTTGCTTTCTTCTAATAAACTAACAGTATTTCCGGTTAAATTTATAACAAGACTTCTTGATTCCATTACTGTTTCAGCATCAGTAGTTATAGCCGTTTTAGCTTTATAAAAAATATTTATTTTCCCTGATTTAAAATCTAACATTGCCATTGTGCTTGGCAGAATTCCTGATTTTTCTACTTTAAAATACAATCCTTTAAAGTAGTTTTTAAATACGTCATCAGCAGCTAATTGATTTGCAGTAGCGCCAAATATTTTGGTTTTAAAAAAATCTTTGTTCAAATGCAAACGCATTTCAGGCTTAATTCTTTTAATGATTTCAGCGGTAGTCTCTGTTTTTGGAGTTTTTTCGGTTATTTCTTTTGAATTAAAAAAGAATCCATCATTTTCAGATTGATCAGCTGCATCGTTTAATCTTGCTCCTAGTGCTTCAGCCTGTGTTTGGAAATCACTATTTCTGTCAGTACTGTAAAATTTGCTTACATCATAATTATTGGCATTGTAAGTATTCAGAAAAACACCTGATTCGTAAACGCTTAATTTAATTTTTCCGTCTACAGGACCATAAATAGAATCTAATGTATAGGTTGAAATCCCTTCGGCAGTGGTTGTAGTCTTGCTTGCATCTACAAAATATGGAATATTTAAAGTTACACTATCAATTGCAACTCCCTCACCTAAATCCGGTGCATATGAGGTGAGTGAAACCTGAGTGTTGAAATTTGCTGTAGTGGTTGCAAAAACAGGATTTTCAAAAATCCCTAATGCGTTTACTGCTAAATTATTTGAAGCTACCGGAGTAACTTTTTGATTATAAGCATTTACGCTATAAATGTCTGCTGTTAAATCAAAATGATCGTTCCCAATTAAATCATCGCCAATGGCATTAAAGTCTTTATCGCAAGAATAGAAAAAAGCAACTGTTGCTATTAATAGAATTTTCTTAATAAAAGAAGTATTGTACATGTTTAATAATAATGTTAAAATTTAAAGCCCCATACTTTTATAGAAATTTGTATACGCTTCAGCGAATGCATCTTTCGTGGCGAAAGGTAAAAAAGGTTTTCCTGAAGATTCTATAAATTTTGTTAAACTTGGTGATACGTTTTCAGAGGCAATTATTACAGCATCTGAATGTAAAATGCTTGCTTTTAGGATATTTTCGTAGTTTGGTGTTTCTAAATCTACAATGTTCTCATGCGGAACACCATCAAATTTCACCTTGTTAATCATTTCTAAATCAAGATTTTCATCAAAAGACTGCCCGTAAACAGAGGTTACAATTTTAGTTTCAGAAAATAAAGCTTCGTTTTTATAATAATGTTTCATATAAATTGGCAGCATTGAAGCCAGCCAGCCATGAACGTGAATTATATCCGGAACCCAGTTCAGTTTTTTTACAGTCTCAACAACTCCTTTTGCGAAAAAGATTGCTCTTTCATCATTATCAGGATATAAAACACCCTCTTCATCTGCAAAAGTTGCTTTTCGTTTAAAATATTCATCGTTATCGATAAAATAGACCTGAATTCGCTCTTTGGGAATTGATGCTACTTTGATAATCAAGGGCATATCTAAGTCGTTCACTACCAAATTCATCCCTGAAAGTCTGATTACTTCGTGTAATTGATGTCTTCTTTCATTAATATTTCCATATCTTGGCATGAAAATTCTTATTTGACCTCCCTGATCATTAATCATTTTCGGAACGTCATAAGACATTAATGAAACCTCATTCTCAGCCAAATAAGGCACGACTTCAGATGATACATATAATATCCTCTTATCTTTCATAATAGTATTTTACTTAATTTTTGGTAATAAAAACGTTGCAAAATTACAAAAATTTATGCAGTTATTAACTAATATATTATGTTTGCACTAAATTTTAATAATACCGCCATGCATATTTTCTACGGTAAAGTAGCTCTGATAGGATATTTAAAAACTATCAAAACCACAAATTCTACTATTGGGTTTGTACCAACGATGGGCGCTTTACATCAAGGACATCTGGCTTTAATGCAACGTTCGCTTAAAGAAAATGATGATACTGTTGTGAGTATTTTTGTTAATCCCACTCAGTTTAACAATCCTGAAGATCTGGAAAAATACCCAAGAACCTTAGAAGATGATGTGAAAAAAATGCGTGGTTTAAGTGATAAAATCATTTTGTACGCCCCTTCGGTAGATGATATTTATGAAGGAAATACGATTTCGCAGGATTTTGATTTTGATGGATTGGAAAATCAAATGGAAGGAAAATTCAGGCCGGGACATTTTAATGGTGTCGGAACAATTGTGAAACGTTTATTTGAAATTGTTTCACCGACAAATGCCTATTTTGGAGAAAAAGATTTTCAGCAATTGCAAATCGTCAAAAAAATGGTTGAAAAGAATAACTTATCTGTTAATGTAGTAGGGTGTCCTATTTTCAGAGAAGAAAATCAACTGGCAATGAGTTCCCGAAACGAGCGTTTAACTGCTGAAGAAAGAAAAGAAGCAGCGATAATTTATAAAACCTTAACAGAAGCAAAAGAAATATTTCAGACGAAAAGCCCTGAAGAAACAATTGAATTTGTAGAGAATTCTTTCAGGAACAATGATAAGTTTGATTTGGAATATTTTGTAATTGCTGATGAATCGACATTATTGCCTATAGAATACAAAAGTAAAGATAAAAATTACCGTGCATTTATAGCAGTATTTGTTAATTCTATAAGGTTGATTGATACCATTTCATTAAATTAATTTACCTTTGCAACATGCAAATTCAAGTTATAAAATCAAAAATTCATCGTGTAAAAGTAACTGGAGCTGATTTAAATTATATTGGCAGTATTACTATTGATGAAACATTACTGGAAGCCTCAAATATTATTGAAGGTGAAAAAGTATCTATTGTAAACATTAATAATGGGGAACGTTTTGAAACTTATGCTATAAAAGGCGAAAAAAATTCCGGAGAAATTACACTCAACGGACCCGCAGCAAGAAAGGTTCAAAAAGACGACATTATTATTATTATTTCATATGCAACCCTGGATTTTGAAGAAGCGAAAACCTTTAAGCCATGGATTGTTTTTCCTAATGAAAATGATAATTCGCTAACCTAAAATTTTCTTTTAAATCTTAACTTTTTTCTCATTTGTCAAATTTATTTTTGCACAAATAAAATTCCTTTTGCCCTAATAATTTCTTTGCTTTTTAAAATTTCATCCTAAGAAAAAAGCAAATAAAGTATTATATTGCTACACATTTTATTACTTTTTAATTCTCTGAAATTTCCCAAATCATGAAAAAAGTTTACTTATTATTTATCTTAACCTCAATTTCTGCTTTTTCGCAAAAAAAATTCGACAACATCAAATCCGAAAAACTTGGAGAAGAGCGCAGAATAACCATAGGACTTCCGGAGTCTTATGAAGCAAATCCTAATAAAAAATACCCAGTTTTGTATTTGCTGGATGGCGATTATCTTTTTGATGCTTTTTCTGGAGCAGTAAGTTATGGCGCATATTGGGATGATTTGCCGGAAATGATAATTATTGGAATCCATCAGAATAAAGATGGGGAACGTTATGAAGATTGTACTATCGAACAGGTTAGTGGGCTTCCTGATGAAAAAGGCGCTAAGTTTTTCGAATTTATAGGAGCTGAGTTAATCCCGTATGTTGAAAAAAATTATCGTACTTCTCCTTTCAGAATGATAGCAGGTCATGATACCACTGCCAGTTTTATTAATTTTTATTTATATAAAGATGACCCTCTTTTTAAAGGATATATTTGTCTAAGCCCTGAGCTTGCGCCAAAAATGGAAATACGTATTCCTGAGAAATTTGCTAAAGTAAAAGAACCGTTTTTTTATTATTTATCTGCAGCTGACGGAGATATTAAAAGTATCAAAGAGCCTATAGAAAAATTAGACAGCAATATTAAAATTGCTAATAATCCGTTAGTGAATTATAAATACGATTTATTTAAAAATTCAACCCATTACACAGAAGTTTTGCATTCGATTCCAAATGCGCTGTATCAAATTTTTGAAGTTTACAAACCAATTAATTCTGCAGAATATAAAGATAAAATAGCTGTTTTGAAATCCGGATATTCGGATTATTTAGAGAATAAATATAATATAATGTCGACTGTTTTTGGTGTTCAGATTCCTGTTAGGATGAATGATTTTAAATTAATTGAGAACCTTATCCTGAAGAATAATCTGTATGATGAATTAGGGAAAATGGCTGAAATTGCAAATGTGAGTTATCCGGCAGCAATGTTGGGTGAATATGAGATGGGTTTGATGTATGAAAAAATGGGTGATCCGAAAAGAGCAGCAAAAAAATATCAAAATGCTTCACAAATGGTACCAATTGGCGATTTGAACAGAGATATGATGTATGAAAAAATAGATGAAATGAATCTGCTTGCAAAAAATAAAAAATAATGTCGAAAGTAAAAACTTCCTTTTTTTGTCAAAATTGCGGAACCCAATATGCCAAATGGCAGGGGCAATGTAATGCTTGCAAAGAATGGAATACTATTGCAGAAGAAATTATTCAGAAGCAGGAAAAAGTCGCCTGGAAAAGTGAACCAACTTCAACAAGTAAAGCGCCACGGCCATTAAAAATTAATGAAATCGATTCGGCTCAGGAAATTCGAATGAATACGACTGACGGTGAATTAAATCGTGTTCTTGGGGGAGGATTAGTTCCGGGATCCTTAACGCTTTTGGGAGGAGAACCGGGAATTGGAAAAAGTACACTTTTACTCCAGATCTCTTTAAAACTACCCTATAAAACGCTTTATGTTTCCGGCGAAGAAAGTCAGAAACAAATAAAAATGCGTGCCGAAAGAATCACACCAAACAGTGACAATTGCTATATTCTGACTGAAACTAAAACACAGAATATTTTTAAACAAATTGAAGCTATTGAACCTGAAATTGTAATTATAGATTCGATTCAGACTTTGCATACCGATTATATTGAATCGACAGCCGGAAGTATTTCTCAGATCAGGGAAACTACTGCCGAACTGATCAAGTTTGCCAAAGAAACCAATATTCCGGTTATTTTAATTGGACATATTACGAAAGACGGAAATATTGCCGGGCCAAAAATTCTGGAGCATATGGTAGATACCGTTTTACAATTTGAAGGAGATAGAAATCATGTTTACCGAATTTTACGGTCGTTAAAAAACCGTTTCGGATCAACTGCAGAACTCGGAATCTATGAAATGCTGGGAAGTGGTTTACGGGAAGTAAGCAATCCCTCAGAAATATTAATTTCGCACAAAGACGAAGAGATGTCCGGAACTGCGATTGCCACTACGATGGAAGGCATGCGTCCGCTGATGATCGAAATACAATCGCTTGTAAGCACAGCAGTTTACGGAACACCCCAACGAAGTACAACTGGCTACAATGCTAAAAGATTAAATATGATTTTGGCAGTTTTAGAAAAAAGGGCCGGGTTTCGTTTAGGAGCAAAAGACGTTTTCCTGAATGTAACCGGAGGAATTTCTGTTGATGATCCAGCGATAGACTTAGCGGTTGTTGCCGCCATTTTATCCTCAAACGAAGATATTCCGGTAACAAAAGGATTCTGTTTTGCCGGTGAAGTCGGGCTTTCAGGTGAAATTCGCCCTGTAAATCGTGTTGACCAAAGAATTCAGGAAGCCGAAAAATTAGGTTTCAACACTATATTTGTTTCTAAATACAATAAAATCACCTTAAAAAACACAGGAATCAAAATTGAATTAGTGGCTAAAATCGAAGATGTAGCCAGTATTCTTTTCGGTTAATTTTTTATAAACCTACTTTATGAAATTTCCAAAACAAAAAATATTCAAAGTACTTTTAATACTTGCCCTGGTATTAGGAGTGCTTTTTTTAGGATTTTACTCTTTTCGCGATTCACTTTTAAAACAGGCGATTGCCAAAGTAACCCATAAAATGAATGTCGAATACAACAGTACATTTTCTGTAAAATCGGCTTCGTTTGACGGATTGTCAGGTATCAAACTAACCAATGTAATTTTGGTTCCCAAAAATGCCGACACACTTTTCAATATTCAAAAAATTGAAACCAGTATAAGTCTATCAAATTTATTGATTGGGGATGTTCAGATTGGAACTTTAAAAATCAATAATGGATATATTCAATTGGTTAAAAAGGGGAAAGTCCGCAATTTTGATGCCTTTTTAAAAAAGGATGATACTGAAAAAAAGACTGATGAAAAACGGAAATATGCTGATTTTGCTTATCGGATTATTTCAAAATTATTGAATTTAGTTCCTACTGATATGAAGTTGGAGAACCTTAATTTTAAGATTGATGACAATGGCAAAACAGCTTTGGTCATTATAAATAAGTTGGTTTTAAACAATAAAGAACTGGAAACAAATTTGCATGTTAAGAGCAAGAATTTTGATCAGCGATGGAATATTAAAGGGTTTGCCGACCCAAGAAATAAAAAAGCCGATATTCGTTTTTTCAATTTAGATACCGGCGCTATCAAAGTTCCTTATTTGGATGAACGTTATAATTTAAAAGCAAGCTTTGATTCGATCCGATTAAATGTAGAAAACATTGATAAGGATGGAAGTGAATTGCATATTGATGGTTATACTTCTATTTCAAATTTAAAAATCAATCACCCTAAAATTGCCAGTAAAGATGTCGTGATTAAAAATGCGCGTTTTGATTATCGTTTTTTATTAGGCGAGGATTTTATCTCGATCGACAGTACTTCAACAATGCAATTGAATAAAATAAAAGTACACCCGTATGTTTCTTATAATACTGAATCAGATACGGTTTATACTTTAAAAGTTGATATTCCAAAAATGAAAGCCCAGGATTTTATTGTTTCTCTGCCTGACGGTTTATTTACTCACTTTCAGGGAATGGAAGCTACGGGTAATTTTGATTATAAACTCGATTTCAAATTCAATAAAAACAAACCAAATAAGTTGGTTTTTGACAGTAAATTAAATAAAGAAGACCTGAAAATCACGAAATACGGAGAAGCAGATCTTAATAAATTAAACGGCGAATTTGTGTATCGTGCGATTATACAAAATGTATTGCAGCGCCCTGTTTTGGTTGGAAATGCAAATCCGAATTATACTCCTTTAGACCAGATTTCACCCTATTTGCGAAAATGTGTGCTTACGACTGAAGATCCTTCTTTCTTTTCGCACAGAGGATTTATCAATGAAGCTTTCAAACAATCAATTTTAAAGAATATCAGGACCAAAAAGTTCTCTCGTGGTGCCAGTACGATTAGTATGCAATTGATTAAAAATGTTTTCCTGACACGGGAAAAAACACTTTCGCGTAAGCTGGAAGAAATTTTGTTGGTTTATATTTTGGAAAACAACCGTGTGGTAAGTAAGGAAAGAATGCTGGAAGTATATTTTAATATTATTGAATGGGGACCAAATGTGTATGGAATTGGAGAAGCAAGTCATTTTTATTTCCAGAAAAGGCCATCGGATCTAAGCGTGGATGAATGTTTATATCTGGCCACTATTATTCCGAAGCCCCGAAAATTCATGTATCAGTTTAATGATGAAGGAAACTTAAAAGATTATGCATTACAAAATCAAAAATTCTTAAGGAACTTAATGTTTCGCCGCGGTCTTTTAGTTCCTGAAGATACGCTTGGGCAATTGCCGGTTTATATTTCGGGGAATGCACGTTCTTTAATCCGTATTAAAGTACCAGATTCAGCTACAGTTCCGGTTGATTCTTTGTCTATGGGAGAGGAATTTGATCTTTAAACACATTTCACAAATTAATTACAACGGATATTTTGCTCGTAAAGTGACATAGGTTTGTCATTTCGAGGAACGAGAAATCACACTCGTGATTCGACAAAGATTGGCGATTTTAGGCACGGGATTTCTTGTGTGATTTCTCGTTCCTCGAAATGATAATATTGCGTTTAAAACTTCGTGGCTTAGCGTCTTCGAAGCAAAATTTATTTAAAATTCTTAAGGAATTCCTCTTTATAAGTAGGCGAGATTTCAATTTCGGCTCCATCATTTAAAGTGATAATTCCGCCTTTGTTATAAGACTTCACACAATTCAGATTAATGATATGGGATTTGTGAACACGTATGAAAGGCAGTGGTAAAATCTCAGAAAAGTGTTTTAAAAACCGGCAGACCATTTTTTTATCTCCGTTATTCAAATACAAATCGGTGAAATTTCCATTGCCCCGAAGACGAACAATTTCTTCCATTTTCACGACTTCAAATCCTTCAAGAGTTGGTAAAATAACTTGTTGTTTTTCAGGTTTGGATTCATGAAAATTTTCTACAATAATTTTGTTCCTGTTAAATATTTCATGATTCATGATCTGATGGTGCACTTTGTTTACCGCAACAATCAATTCTTCGATGCTGATAGGTTTCAATAAATAATAGGCTGCACTTTGATTTAATGCTTTCAAAGAATATTCTGAAAAAGCAGTTACAAATATGGTTTCGAATTGCAAATCTTTACAGGCTTCCAAAACATCAAAAGCATTTCCGAAGGGCATTTCAACATCCAGAAAAACCAACTGTGGCTGTATTTCGTGCAGCAACGGAACAGCTTCTTTTATATTCTGAGCTTCGCCGACAACCTCAACCTGCGGACAATATTTACTCAAATAATTCTTGAGTACTTCACGTGCCGCCAATTCATCCTCGACAATTACACTTTTTATCTTCTGAAACGTCATCATATTTTATCAATTAATGGAAAAACAATTTCGACTATTGTCCCTGATTCCGGCAATGTTTTCTCTTTAATCTGGAAAGAAATATTCTTTTTATACAATTCATTCAGCAAACCAATACGTTCTTTAGTATTATTAAGCCCTCGTGATTCATGCACTTTCTGATTGCTTGTTTTGAGTTCCTGACTTTTGGTTAAACCAATTCCGTTATCTTCTATAACAACTACTACTTTTCCGTCGACAAGCTGAAATTTAAGATATAGAAAGCCTTTTTTATCGAGATAACGCAAACCGTGCCATATTGCATTTTCCAGATGTGGCTGAATAATCATATTCGGAATAAATACACTTTCTAAATCCAGTTCTTTGTCGGCAATGATTTCAAAATCAAATTTATCTGCAAAACGTAAATGTTCTAAGGCTAAATATTTTTTTAACTGCTCAATCTCCTTATCCAGTATAATGAAATCCTTATTGGAATTCTCCATCATATTCCGCATCAAATTAGAATAGGAAGTCAGGTATTTGTTGGCTTCCAATTCTTTATTTTCAGAAATAAACTGGTTTACGCTGTTTAAACTATTAAAAATAAAATGCGGATTCATTTCGCGGCGTAACGATTGTAAAGCGATTTCCTTATTTTTAGTTTTTATGGAATATAGTGCTTTCACAATAAAAAGAAACAAAAGCAAAAGCAATAAAATGGATCCTAAAAGAAAATAATTGAACGTGTTTTTCTTTGAAATTAATTCGTCTTTCAGTGTTTTTTCTTTTTCCAACTGGCGAATTTTCCCTTCAGTTATCTGAAACGTTTTAGCATCAATTAAGCTCGTATCGGATTGGATTAATTTGTCGAAGTTTTGAAAAAACTGCTCATAAAGCGCCATACTTTCTTTTTCGTTTCCTTCAGATTTATAATATTTTACCAAAGCGGATAAACTTTTTTTAACTTCCGCTGAATTCCCTTTTTCAGATGCTAAATCATATGCTTCCTTTAATGATAAAAGTGCTTTTTTAGGTTCTTCTTTTTTAAAATAAAGTGACGCCAGTGATTGTAATTGCTTTATTTGGTTATTAAAATCCTGTTTTGTTTCTGCTTCCGCCAAAAGCTTTTCGTTAATAACAATTGCTTTGTCAATTTGGTTGTCAGAAGCATATACTTTGGCAATTTCATTTTTGATTTTAATAACTGTTTCCGGTTTGTCTTTTGCGTAAGTCAGTGCGTTTTTATAACTCTCAATAGCAACTTCCTTGTTTTTTTGCTGTAGCGAATTTTCTGCTTTTTGAACATATGCCGCGGCAACTTCCTCTGCTTTGTTTTCTTTTTTGAGCAGTTCAATATTTGATTCGACGTAATCTGCCTGGGTTACGGGAGCAGCCCGCGTTCGTACACGATTGGCATCATTTAAATTGATTTTCTCTTCTCTGTCATCCTTGGAAATTGCACCTGCAACTTCATAATTTTTAATTGCAGACTTAAATTTATTTTGATTTTCCTGCGTTTTGGCCAAGCTTCTTGTTACTCTGGTCTTATCCTCAACACGATTTAGTTTTGTGTAACTTTCTAATGCCTTTTTATAGTATTCTTCCGCTTTTGCATTGTCTCCATTATTCAGGAATTCATTGGCTAAACGTTCATAATTCTGACCAATCTGTCCTTCATCATTTACCTCTAATGCTTTTTTTAAATCTTTGGTTACCACTTTCATTTTTGAGGCCGGAGCAGCTTTCTTTTTAGAAATAGAATCCTGTGCTGTTATTCCCAAAGGAAAGAACAACAATATAAATGAAGAATAAATAAGTACTGAATATAAACGCATTATAGTTCTTTGAAGCCAGCCAGAATCAATTTGTTTTCAGGCTGAAGATTAATAATGTAAAGTAAAGTATTTTAAAATCCTTTTACAACCTGTTTCACCAAGTCAAAAGCCGGTTTCACCATTTCTGCAAAAAAGGAGGGTTTTTAGTTTTTAAGTTTGATCTGTAATCACAATTTAAAAACCAGAAATTATGAAATCAAATATTTTTTTCTCAGCACTTTTAGCAACCGTGATCTCATTGGTAAGCTGTAATTCTTCGAATGCAAATTCAAAAAAGAATAATGAAATCGAAAAATCATTAACAACTGAAAAAACCAAAATACAGGTTGCTCTTCTGTTAGACACTTCCAGTAGTATGGACGGGTTAATCGACCAGGCAAAATCAAGACTTTGGAATATTGTAAATACATTAACGACTTTAAAGTACTCCGGGCAAACTCCAGATATTGAAATCGCTTTGTATGAATATGGAAATGACGGATTGTCAAAAGAATCCAATTATATCAGACAAATTGCACCGCTTTCCACAGATTTAGATTTGATTTCGGAGAAGTTGTTTTCATTAAGTACCAATGGTGGTAACGAATATTGTGGAGCAGTAATTCAGGACGCAACAAAACAATTAAAATGGGCTAAAGACAATAATAATATGAAGCTGATTTACATTGCCGGTAACGAAGATTTTAACCAGGGAGGTATTAATTATAAAGAAGCCATCAGCAATGCCTTGAAAAATGATATTTATGTAAATACTATTTTTTGCGGAGATAAAACAGAAGGTATAAACATACTGTGGAAAGATGGTGCCGATCATGGAAAAGGGAAATATTTTAATATTGATTCAAACGAATCCGTGAGATACATAGCAACTCCTTATGATGATGAAATCACAAAATGTAATGTAAAAATAAACACAACTTATATTAGCTACGGAAAACAAGGAAATGCAAAAAAGATGAATCAGGAAGTTCAGGATAGAAATGCACAAGGTGTTTCTGCGGCAAATTATGCTGAGCGTGCAGTGAGTAAATCAAAGGCTGTTTATAAAAATGACAGTTGGGATCTGGTTGATAAAGTAAAAGATGATGCTACGGCAATTTCAAAACTTAAAAAAGAAGAATTACCACAAGAGCTTCAGAATAAATCTGCAGAGGAATTGAAAGTAATTGTAGCCAAAAAAACCAAAGAAAGAGAAACAATTCAGAAAGAAATTAGCGAACTGGCTAAAAAGCGTCAGCAATACATTGATACTGAATCCAAAAAAACAAAAACACAGGATGATTTAGGAAATGCAATAAATAGCTCGATTGTTGCTTTTGCAAAAGTGAAAGGCTATACTGTTGAAAAATAAACTGGATTCTGAAATCAATCTGTAAAACATGAAAAAGAATATTTTCATCTTGTTTTTGAGTAGCGTTTTTTGTGTCAGTCTTGCCTGTCGTAACAATGAAGAAAAGCCGTTAACAACTACAAATTCAAAACCGGTATATTCCTATGAGGAGAAATTAAAAAGAGAGATAACTGAGATCAGAAGATTTTTGGGGAAATCTGCGAAATATAATTCAGATGTTGCCTTCTTTTTAGACATGAGGATAGAATCAGGAAAAAACCGGTTTTTTATTTACGACTTAAAACACAATAAATTAATCAACAGAGGTTTGGTGGGTCATGGATCCGGTTCAGAAACAGGAATTCCGGGAAAACTGCAATTCAGCAATGTAAAGAACTCGAATTCCAGTTCGTTAGGAAAATATGCAATTGGCGGTTCTTATTCAGGAAGATTTGGAAAAGCTTATAAATTATACGGTTTAGACAAAACCAACAGTAATGCTTTTGACAGAAATGTAGTGCTGCACAAATATGCTGACGTTCCGTTTGAGGAACAGATAAAACCAATTTGCAACAGTTTGGGATGTCCGATGGTCAATGAAAAGTTTTTTGAAGTAATTGAAAAAACAATTGATGCTTCTAAAAAGAAAATCATTCTTGTCATGTACTATTAAATCAATTCATTTTTTGATACTTGTAATCTATATTTTTATAATAAAAACATCTTAAAAACAAACCGATGAATAAAAAGCAAGCCATAGCGCTTTTACTGTTAATTGGCACTTTTGCCTTTGCGCAAAAACCAATTTTTACAACAGCCAAAGTAAAAGCCGCAACTGTATATTTTAATGCCGCCGAAATTTCGCAAACGACATCTTTAAATTTACCTTTAGGAACAAGTGAAATTGTGATAAAAAATGTTGCGGTTGATCTGAATGAAAGCTCAATTCAGATTGGTACGCCAGCAAACGTAACAGTTCTTTCGGTTCAGTTTACTAATAATTATATTTCAGAATATGAAACGGATACAAAATCTCCATTATTAAAAAGAGTTAGAGACAGTATTGTTTTGGTTCAGAAGGAAATCCAGAAAGTAAATAATACCATAAATTCAGAAACAAAAACTATTGAACTTTTAGATAAAAATCAACAGATTTCAGGTGTTAATTCAGGCTTAAATGTAACCGAATTAATAAAGATGGTTGATTATTACAAAAATAAACAACTCGAAATTGCCAATACAATTAATACTCTTTCGGAAAAACAGCAAAAACTGAATGAAACACTTCAAAAACTAAATGATAAACTTGAAATTGATACCAGTAAAGAAGAAAAAACTTCATCGGGAAAATTAATTGTTCAGGTGATGAATAATGTTGCGGGGGCAGTTCCATTGGAAATATCATACTTAACCAATAATGCAGCCTGGACTCCATTTTATGATTTACGTACTGAAAGTGTGAGCGCTCCAATTAATATGATGTATAAAGCACAGGTAGTTCAGAATACAGGAATTGACTGGAAAAAAGTAAAACTAACTTTGTCAAGTGGTTTTCCAAATCAAAATAATCAGGCACCAATGTTAAGTTCATGGTTTTTAAGAAATGATATTGTTCAGGCAAATTATGGTTATCGCCAAAAAAGTAAAATGAATCAACTTCAGGGGAGGGTTGCAGGGCTTGCGGTGGATCAGGAATACAAAAAAAGTGAGACCGAAGTTATGGCCGCACCAGTATTGGCGGAATCCTCAGTTTCAAATTATACTACTGTCGAAGAAAACCAGCTTAATGTTTCTTTTGACATTGATATTCCTTATGATATTTTATCTAACGGGAAAGTACATAGTGTATCACTAAAAGAAATAAAACTGCCGGCATCGTATAAATATTACGCTGTTCCAAAAGCAGAAAATGAAGCTTTCCTGCTTGCAGAAATTGCTGATTACAGTAAATATAATTTATTAAGAGGTGAAGCCAATATTATTTTTGAAGGGATGTATGTGGGAAAAACTTTTATAGAACCCAATCAAACCAGCGATACTTTGAATTTAAGTATGGGACGTGACAAGAAAGTATCTATAAAACGTGAAAAAGTGGCTGATAAGTCCGGAACTAAGTTTTTATCTTCAAAGAAAGAGCAAACCTTCACTTATGATATTACGATAAGAAACAACAAAAAAGAAGCGGTAGAATTGTTGTTAAAAGATCAATATCCGCTGAGTACAAATAAAGAAATTGAGGTTGAATTGTTGCAAAGTGACAGTGCAAAAGTAAATGCCGAAACAGGAATCTTAACCTGGCAATTGCAATTGAAATCAAATGAAACCAGGAAAATCAGGATTAGTTACAGAGTCAAATATCCTAAAGATCAGACTTTGAATTTATAAACTCTTTCAAATAAAAAAAACCAGATAACTTTTGAAGTTATCTGGTTTTTTGGTTACATTAAAACTCTAAATTATGGTGCCGGATCCGGAATAATAGTTTGAACCGCATCAATTTCGGCCAAAATTTCGTTTGAAAGCACGATATCAATTGTAGCGATGTTTTCTTTTAATTGTTCCATTGTTGTTGCGCCAATGATGGCACTTGTTAAAAATGGCTGTTGCAATACAAAACCCAAAGCTAATTCTGTTAATGTTAAACCATGTTTGTGTGCAATTTCCTGATACAAACGGGTTGCCTGGGTGCTTTCTTCACTATTGTAACGCTTGTATTGTGGAAAAAGATTGATTCTCGCGTTTGGAAGTGGTTCACCGGTTAAGAACTTACCGGATAAAACGCCAAATGCTAAAGGAGAATACGCTAATAAACCCACTTTTTCATGCATCGATACTTCTGCAGAACCAACTTCAAAAAGTCGGTTTAATAATGAATAAGGATTTTGAATGGTTTTGATCCTTGGAAGATTCTGATATTTGCTTTCTTCAAGAAAACGCATCATTCCCCAGGGATTTTCGTTTGAAACGCCAATGTGTTTTATTTTCCCTTCTTTAATCAGCCCATCAAAAGTTTCTAATACTTCCCGAAAATTATCTTCCCAGATTTCGTCCTGAACTTTAAATCCCCGTTGTCCAAAACAATTGGTTTTTCGCTCCGGCCAGTGTAGCTGATATAAATCAATATAGTCAGTTTGCAGTCGTTTTAAACTGTTCTCTAAAGCATATTTTACACTTGCAGGGGAAAAATCCGCTTTTTCGCGCATATAGGTAAAATTTGGATTTGGTCCTGCAATTTTTGAAGCTAAAACAACTTTGTCACGATTACCTGTTTTTTTAAACCAGGTGCCAATTATTCTTTCTGTACTTCCGTAAGTTTCTTCCCGGGCAGGAACGGAATACATTTCGGCAGTGTCAAAAAAGTTTACCCCTTTTTCAAGCGCATAATCCATTTGCTGATGTCCTTCTGCTTCTGAGTTTTGTTCACCGAAGGTCATAGTACCAAGGCAAATTTTACTGACTTCTATATTGGTGTTGGGTAAAGTTGTGTATTTCATTTTTTCGAGTGCGAGTGTTAATATGTCTCAAAGGTACAACCGTATTTTTTAAATGAAAAAAAATGAAAAGTTAAAAAAATTCAAAAGCTTTTCCCTGTTAAAATTCATTTTTTAATTCAGGAAATCTTTTTCAAAACTAAAAATTATCCAGACGTTTCTTTTTTTATTCATACTCATTTACTTACAAACAGGTGTCTTGAAGAGGTTTTTATGAGTAAGATATTACTGAGTTTTTTTTGTTTTAGTATCCGGAAAAAGGCAGTTCATCGGTTATAATACCAGTTCATCTAAAACTTCAAAAATTTCATAAATATGTATTATTTCAGAAGTAATTTTACACATTATTACTTAAGGATAATTAATAAAAAATACAGATCCATTGCCTGGTTTTTTGTGTAGACAGATTGATTGAAAATCTTAAAATTTAGATTTTGTTTGCTATCAAAAAAATATAGGATGCTAAAAAAAATAATTATTAGATATTATTCCTTGACAGAATTTAAAATTTTTTATATGAAGAAAATTCTACTTATTTTATTTATAAGCTTGTTCCAAAATTTCATTTTTGGTGCCACGATTACCAGTACAGGTACTGGTGGAAACTGGAACGCAACAAGCTCCTGGTTTGGAGGTATTGCTCCGACTGGGGCAGATGATGCAGTAATTACAAGTGGGGTTACAATAACTGTTGATAAACCCGAACCTGCAATCGCTCCGTGTTCAATTACAACAACAACTAACGCATCTGCTCTTACTTGCGGAACTTCACCATTATCATCATGTGGAGGGGTTTTATATATTGGTGACGGGACAAGTGCTATGAGTTTGATTATGAATCAAAATTTAGATCTTACATGTTTAGGTGCGATTCAGCTTATAGTAAGGAATAATGCTACTTTGGATTTTTCAGGAGCTAATAATGATTTAAAATTGGCTTCAGGATCTGTTATTGTGTTTGAAACAGGTTCTGCTATATACAGTGGCGGCGGCTGTAGTGCTTCTGATAGAATTTATATTGGGGGGTCAGTTGTTGGGAATTGTAATGGGAGTGGAAGCATACCTTCTTTTTCAGAAATAGTTGCAAATGGAGGTATTAATGAAGCAGGTATTTTATCAGGGAATCAATATATTTGTACTTATGGTACCAATACGACAACTTTTACTTCGACATCATCCGGAGGTACTTGGTCGAGCAGTAATCCTTCAGTTGCTACGGTAAATTCTTCTTCTGGTCTTGTGACCGCTGTGGCGGCAGGAACCGCAATAATAACTTATACCCGTTCAGGTGTATCAGCTACCAGAAATGTTTATGTAAGTTCATCAGGTCCAGGAACTCCCGGAGCAATAACGGGAACTACAGCTCAATGTCCTTCAGTTACGGGTCAAATATATTCAATAGCTGCGGTAAGTGGTGCAAGCAGTTATACCTGGTACGTACCGACAGGATGGACAATAACAGCAGGACAAGGTACAACAAGTGTAACTGTAACTTCCGGAACTTCCGGGCAAAATGGTAATATTCAGGTAAATGCTGTAAATGGTTGTGGAACCGGGAATGGCAGCTACCAATGGGTTACTGTTGATCCTGTCCCATCGGCACCTGGTACAGCAGCGCCATATTCACCTGATTGTACTCAATTTACTGCTCAATGGGCATATACAAGTTATGCAACAAAATATTTTCTGGACGTATCGACAAACAGTAGTTTTTCAACATTTGTTACTGGATATAATAATTTAGATGTTGGGAATGTTTTGAATTATACCTTAACAGGATTAAATCCAGGGACAACATATTATTACAGAGTCCGCGCCTATAGCAATTGTGGCACAAGTGCTAGTTCTGCAACTATGAATTCTGCAACAACGGCTAGTCCAACTACAGCACCAACAGTTTCAGCAGCGACAAATCCGGATTGCAGCAGTGCAACACTAAATTGGAATTCAATAGCTAATGCGACAGCCTATTATTTAGATATAGCTACAGACAGTGGTTTTACAAACTTTGTAACCAACTATAACAATCTATATATAGGATATTATCCATCAGGATATTATGCTGGTGGTTTACCAGCCGGAGCATTGTATTATAGAGTAAGAGCAACAAACGGGTGTAATGTAACCACCGCAAATTCTAATACAGTAACCTTTCAAACAACAGCGCCTTTAGGAGGTTCAGTTGCTCCTGCCCAAACTATTTGTGCAGGGACATCACCTACAAGTAATCTAACATTAAGCGGATATACAGCTGTAAATACAGCAATAACTAATTGGCAAAGTGCCAGTGATGCAGCTTTTACAACCAATGTATCCTATATTTCTGAGACAACTAATGTTTTGTCTATTGCTAAAATAGGTGTTTTAAATGTTAATACTTATTTTAGAGCTGTTATACAAAATCAATTCGGATCTTGGTGTACATCATATTCTACTCCTGTTTTAATAACAGTTAGTAATTCAATTTCGGCCGCTTCATCAAGTCCTACACCTTGTATTAATACAGTAATGACTACGATTACACATACAACGAGTGGTTTTACAGGAATAGGAACTCCTACAAATTTACCTGCCGGAGTAACTGCCTCTTTTGCATCAAATACCTTAACCATTAGCGGAACTCCGACAGTTTCGGGAACTTTTAATTATACTATTCCATTAACAGGGGGTAGTTGTGGTACTGCAAATGCTACAGGTACAATTACGGTTAGGGCTTTATTTACATCGGGAACTATATCTGCTACAGGAGAGACAATTTGTAGTAATACAATTCCAACAGCAACTATAGGAAGCACTATAGCCGCAAGCGGAGGAGATACTGCTATCACTTATCAATGGCAATATAGTACAGATAATACTTTTGCGACAGGAGTAACTACGGTTAGTAATAATACAGCAACTTATAAACCTACCCAAACGTTAACGCAAACGACTTATTATCGTCGTCAGGCTAAGGATGGAAGCTGTAATACAACATACACTAGTTCAGCAAATATTTGGACAATAAATATTGCAGCTGCTAATACAATAACTTTAAGTTCTGCAGTAGGAACAGATTCGCAAACAAAATGTATTAATACCGCAATAACTAATATTACGTATTCAACTACCTTAGCTACAGGAGCAACTTTTTCAGGTTTGCCAACTGGAGTAAACGGTTCATGGTCAGGTAATGTGGTAACGATTAGCGGAACTCCGACAGTTTCAGGAACTTTTAATTATACTATTACATTAACAGGCGGTTGTGGGACAGTTACCAAAACGGGAACAATTATAGTAGACACTTTAAATGCTCCATCTTTAGGGACAATAACCTCTCCAACTTGTGGAGTATCTACAGGAAGTGTTGTATTAACAGGTTTGCCAACAGGTAGCTGGACTTTAAACAGAGCCGGTACTTCAACAGCGACGATTACTGGTACAGGATCAACTACCACAATTTCGGGACTTGCTCCTGGAACATATACATTTACGGTTGCAAACGGAACTTGTACTTCTGATCCTTCTCTGCCTTTAAATATTACGCAAACAACTAATACCTGGGATGGTGTAAAATGGTCAAAAACAGGAGATGCTACACCACCAACATCTGATGATATAATTGTTTTTGCGGGTAATTATACATCATCCGGAGATTTAAATGGATGTAGCTGTATTGTGAATTCAGGAGCCGTTACGATACAATCGGGTCATACATTAACGATTGCTAATGCAGTAAATGTTAATGGCGGTACTTTAACATTTGACAATAATGCCAGTTTACTACAAACTAATAATGTAACAAATACGGGAAGTATTATCTACAAGAGAAATTCTGCTCCGATGAAAAATTTCGATTATACATATTGGGCATCACCTGTGGCTGGACAGACCCTATTTAATTTGTCGCCTAATACACTTGCCGATAAGTATATGTCTTATTCCGGTACTGGTTGGCAAATAAGTTACGGAGGAACAGCTGTTATGCAGCC
>NZ_AKJZ01000034.1 GCF_000282055.1 Flavobacterium sp. CF136 | reverse complement strand
AAAAGTTTTGTCCCAGTTTACGGAAACGTGCCAAGTCCCGGTTGCTTCGCTAATTTGCTTCCATTGGGGCGTCGACTTTCTTTTTAAAAAACCTTCATCTACCAATGAGAGGTTTCTTTGTTTGGGAAGGAACTGGGACTGAAAGCTAACTGTGCACTAAACCCGCTTCGTTTTTAATGTTGAACTTGCGTACTTGAAGTAAAATCCAATAGTATTCAAAAATAAAATTATTATGATTTATTTTTGAATACATACTTTGGTTGTAAATTAAAATCGTTTAATTTTATAAAAATTTATGAATTAATGAAAAACCAAATTTCAGCTATCCTTATTGCCTTTTTAATAGGTTTAACAGCAAATTCGCAAGGGCTTTTAAATAAGTCAAATACAATTTTTACACATCAGGATACTTTACGCGGAAGCATTACAAAAGAAAGAGCCTGGTGGGATTTAAAGTACTATCATTTAGATGTAAAAGTAAATCCTGTTGATAAAACTATTTCGGGTTCAAATACCGTTCGTTATACTATTTTAAAGGAGTATGATAAAATGCAGATCGATTTGCAGGAACCAATGCAGATTTACAAAGTAACTCAAGATGGAAAAGAATTGAAATTTGAAAGAGATGGTAATGCTTTTTTTATTCAAATGACTTCAGTTCAGAAAGCCGGAGAAACTAAAGAAATAATAATATCATTTGGAGGAAAGCCAAAAGAAGCAGTTAATCCGCCTTGGGATGGTGGAATTACCTGGAAAAAAGATAAAAATGGAAAAGATTTTATCGCTTCGTCATGTCAGGGTTTAGGTGCCAGTGTTTGGTGGCCTAATAAAGATCATATGTATGATGAAGTAGAAAATATGCTAATTAGTGTAAATGTTCCCGGAGATTTGACGGACGTTTCTAACGGAAGATTGCAAAGTGTTAAGAAACAAAAGGATGGTACAAAAACATTTAATTGGTATGTTTCTAATCCAATTAATAATTATGGTGTGAATATTAATATTGGCGATTATGTTAATTTTTCAGAGAAATATAAAGGCGAAAAAGGAGATTTAGATTGTAATTATTATGTCTTGAGAGATAATCTTAATATAGCCAAAGAACATTTTAAAGACGTGCCAAAAATGCTAAAAGCATTCGAAAATTGGTTTGGACCGTATCCTTTTTATGAAGATAGTTATAAGTTGGTTGATGCACCTTATTTAGGTATGGAACACCAAAGTAGTGTTACATATGGGAATGGTTATAAAAATGGGTATTTAGGCCGTGATTTAAGTGGAACAGGATGGGGACTAAAGTTCGATTTTATCATTATTCATGAATCAGGTCACGAATGGTTTGCAAACAATATAACCTATAAAGATATTGCAGATATGTGGATTCATGAGAGTTTTACTAATTATTCTGAAAGTCTTTTTTTGGAATATTATTATGGGAAAGATGCAGCAGCAGAATATGTGATAGGATGTAGAAGAAATATAAGCAATGATAAACCCATTATTGGAAATTATGATGTAAATAATGAAGGGTCTGGCGATATGTATCCAAAAGGTGCAAATATGCTGCACATGATTCGTCAAATAATTAATGATGATGCAAAATGGAAATCGATTTTAAGAGGTTTAAATAGTACTTTTTATCATCAGACAGTTACATCCAAACAAATTGAAGATTATATTAATATTCAGTCTGGAATTAATTTTAATAGAGTGTTTGCCCAGTATCTAACAACAACAAAAATTCCGGTTTTAGAATATATTTTTAAAGATGGATCTTTAGGATATCATTGGTCAAATTGTGTCGCTAAATTCGATATGCCTGTAAAAGTAAAATTAAATGGAGTTGAATCTTGGTTAAAACCAACTACGGAATGGAAATCTGAAAAAATTATCGGTGATAATCGAACAATTGAAGTAAGTAAAGATTTTTATGTAACCAGTTCTAATATTACAAAATAGATATTTTCCAATAGCTAAAAAAATAAGCCCGATAAAATTTAATTTATCGGGCTTTTCTAATAATATGATTATTTGTATTATTAGATAGCTGTTACAATAGCCAGAAAATCATCTGCTTTTAAAGCAGCACCTCCAATTAAACCACCATCTACATCTGGTTTAGAGAAGATTTCTTTAGCATTTTCAGGTTTTACTGATCCACCATATAATATTGAAACTTCGTCAGCAATATTATTTCCAAAAGCTTTGCGAACAGTTTCTCTAATAAATTCATGCATTTCCTGAGCTTGTTCCGGCGATGCAGTTTCACCTGTTCCAATTGCCCAAACAGGCTCATAAGCCAAAACTACATTTGACCATGATTCTTTTGAGATATGAAATAATCCGTCGCGCAATTGATTTTCAACAATATTAAAATGATTGTTGGATTGACGATCTTTTAATTCTTCTCCAAAACAGAAAATCACAGTCATTTCATGCTTTAAAGCAGTATCAACTTTGTTGGCGATTAATGCATCGGTTTCATTAAAGATAGCTCTGCGTTCTGAGTGTCCTAGAATTACAGTATTCACTCCAACACTTTTTAGCATGTCAGCAGAAATTTCACCTGTAAAAGCTCCGCCTTCAGCCTGATGTACATTTTGTGCTGATACTCCAATAGTTGTATTTTTTAATTTGGAAACAGCGGCGGCCAAATTTACAAATGTTGGTGCAACAATAACCTGAGCATTAGTTTTTGCTGGTATTTTTGTGATTAATTCGTTTAATAATTCTTGTGTTTGTTCAGCATTTTTATGCATTTTCCAGTTTCCTGCAACAATTTGTTTTCTCATTTTGGATTAGTTTATTAATTTTTTTGTTTTTGTAATTTTTAGATTGTGAAATTGATAATTATTTCAGACTTTTTAATGTTTCATTGATTTTATCAAAGTCAGTTTCAATGGCACGGTATAAAACAATTTTACCGGTTTTGTCAACAATGATATATCTCGGAATCCAATCCAGATCAATTGCTTTTCCAAAAACACCTTTCATGCCATCATTCATCATGTAATGGTCTCCTTTCAATTCGTGTTTTTCAATTCCGATTTTCCATTTGTCAGCGGTTTTATCTGCCGAAAGGAATAAATACGAAACATTGGGATTGTTCGCTTGTAGTTCTTTTACTTTAGGCATGGCTTTTACACAATCACCACACCAGGAAGCCCAAACTTCAATTACCAGTGTTTTTCCTTTATATTTTTTTAAAATGTCTTTGAAAGCAACCTGACTTTCATTAGTAGCCAATAATTTCTCAGATAAAGCTTCTTTTGAAAAGTTGGTTTTCTGAGCTCTTGCAGAAGAAAATGTAGCAAAAGCAATAAGTAATATAACTAATTGTTTCATTTTTATATGTTTTGAACAAAGTTAAACAAACAAATTGAAACAGAAATACAGAATATAAAAATTCAGGAAACACTCAATTTTATATTCAAAAAGAGAAATATTGTTTACAAAAGAAAAAATGAAATCGTAATAGTTGCAAATGAATTTTTAATTTTTTAATAATTCTTTAAAACAGAGGACTGTAAAAATTATTTATTTGGTTCTTTTATTTCATTTTTTTGTAAAATAGGGACTCAAAATGCTTAGGAATACTGCATTTAAGACTTTTGATATCGTTATTAAACATATATTTCATATGATTTTTCATTCTTTCAATAGTCAATTTTGTATTTGATTTAAAAGAATTTAAAATTGACTATATTTGCATGTAATTTAAACTTAGAGTATGACGAGGATAATTACACTTTTCTGTTTCTTAATAGCACAATTAAATTTTTCCCAATCGGCTGAAAATTATTTAGAAAAAATCAGAAACAATGAAGCTGCCCTAACAGCTTTTTTTCAACAAATGCCAAAAGGCGGCGATTTACACCATCATTTTTCAGGATCTATTTATGCAGAACCTCTTTTGAAAAGAGCTATTGCAGAAGATTTTTATCTGAATTTAGAAACGATGAAAGTCTCCAAAACAAAACCTGAAAAAGGTAATTGGGAAACTTTTTCGTCTCTTAAAAACAATGGGAAACTGGAATTTTACAAACAACAAGTTATGCAAACCTGGTCTGCAAAAGATTATAATGGTGTAACAGTACCTTCTGATGATTTATTTTTTGATTCTTTTGGTAAATTTTCTCCTGTAATTAATGGTCATTTTCCTGAGGGTTTATTGGAATTGAAAAACCGTGCGCTTTCAGAAAATGTAAGTTATATCGAAACACAATTATCAATAATTCCGTGTGATATGATGGTTGATGATTTAGCTGATTTCAACTCGAAACTTCGTCAATTTGCCAATCAAAAAGATGAAAAAGGGGTTTTGAAAACTTTAGATGATTTGTATAAATCGATTGAACAAAAAGACGTTAAAAAATATGCGGAAGATTTCAATACCAATTTTATTGCGAAATTGCATAAAGACTTAAATATTGACGATGAACGATTTACGATGCGTTATCAAAATTTTGTGTTGCGTTTTATGGAACCTGTTGATTTGTTTAAAAATCTGGTTATTGCTTTTATATCGGCTAACGAAAGTAAACTGGTTGCTGGTGTAAACATTGTTTCTCCTGAAGATGGTGAAACTTCAATGAAAGATTACTGGCTGCATATGGTCATGTTTAAATATTGTCATTCTCGTTTTCCGAATGTAAAATATACGCTTCATGCAGGCGAATTGACATTGGGATTGGTACAGCCGGAAGATTTAACCTGGCATATTAATTCTGCAATTTATATCGCTGGTGCCAATAGAATAGGACATGGAGTAGATATTGCTTATGAAGCGAATTCATATGATTTAATGAGATATATGGCAAAAAACAACATTCCGATAGAGATAAATTTAGCCAGTAACGAATTTATTTTGAAGGTAAAAGAAAACAGGCATCCATTTACACTTTATAAAGAGTTTAATGTGCCTATTGTTATTAGTACAGATGATGCCGGAATCTTAAGAACTAATATGACCGAACAATATGTTTTATTGGCCAAAAGATATCAGGATGTTTCTTATAAAACTATAAAACAATACGTTTATAACAGTATTAATTACAGTTTTATTCAGGATGAATCGGTAAAAAAACAATTATTGAAAGATTTGGATACCAGATTTAAAACCTTTGAAAATCAATTTTCTAAAAATTAAATATGATATTAGAAGTCGTATTTCTATTCGTAAAACCTGAATTAGCCAGTTAGTTAAACAGATTTAAATTTTCAAAGATTTGTGATAATTCGTGGCAAAAAAACTTTAACTAATGAACATTAAACTTATCGCCATTGGCAAAACAGATAATAAAGCATTGCAAACTTTAATCGATGATTATACAAAGCGTTTGTCATTTTATATCAAATTTGATTTGGAAATTATTCCGGATATTAAAAACGTAAAAAATTTATCTGAAAGTCAGCAAAAAGAAAAAGAAGGCGAATTGATTTTATCTAAATTAACCCCAACCGATCAATTGATTTTATTGGATGAAAACGGAAAAAACTTTTCAAGTGTTGGTTTTTCTGAAGAATTACAAAAAAAGATGAACTCCGGAATTAAAACATTGGTTTTTGTAATTGGTGGTCCGTATGGTTTTTCAGAAACAGTTTATACCAAAGCGCAAGGTAAGATTTCGCTTTCACTCATGACATTTTCGCATCAGATGGTTCGTTTGTTTTTCATAGAACAATTATATCGCGGTTTTACTATTTTACGAAATGAACCTTATCATCATCAATAAAAGGATTATAGTTTAATTTGAATGCTAATAAATCATTGATTATTTATTAATGAAGAATTCATTATGATTATAAGAAAAAATAAATAAATTAGCCTTCAAAACCAAAACCATGACAAACCTACCAAAAGGGAGTAAAAAATTATTGAATGCCTGGGCATTTTATGATTGGGCAAACTCAGTTTATACTCTTACTATTGCATCAGCGGTATTTCCTATTTTTTACGAAGCCTTATTTTCAAAACGAAGTCATTACATAGAAGTTTTTGGATTAGAACTTAAAAATTCAGCTTTAATTAGTTTTACTACAGCATTTGCCTTTGTATTTGTAGCCTTTTTTTCACCGTTATTATCCGGTATTGCGGATTATGTTGGGAATAAAAAATCGTTTATGAAATTCTTCTGCTATGTTGGAGCTTTATCCTGCATGGGATTGTATTGGTTTAATCTTGAAAATATTTATGTTGGATTATTATTTTATTTTCTTGGTCTTATTGGCTATTGGGGAAGTTTGGTTTTCTATAATTCGTATTTACCGGATATTGCATTTCCAGAACAGCAAGATAAAATTAGTGCCAAAGGATATTCTTTAGGATATATTGGAAGTGTGATTTTGTTGATTATCAATCTGGCTATGATTATGAAACCAAAAGTTTTTGGAATCACGGGAACAGATGGTGAAGCAGCCATGAAAGCGATGCGATATTCTTTTGTTATGGTCGGAGTCTGGTGGATTTTGTTCAGTCAGTACAGCTATTATTTTTTACCAAAAGGGAGCAAGGATAAAAGTGAAAAATTAACAAAAGCTATTGTTTTTAATGGATTTAAGGAATTAAAAAAAGTTTGGAATTTATTAAAAGAAAATATTCCGTTAAAAAGATATTTAGGAGGTTTTTTTGTTTCAAGTATGGCGGTTCAGACTGTTATGCTAGTGGCTACTTATTTTGGTGCACAGGAAATTTTATGGTCTTCAAAAGCAGAAAGCACAACAGGTTTGATTATTTGTATTTTACTGATACAATTAGTGGCTGTTTTAGGAGCTGTTTTAACATCAAGGGCTTCGGCTAAGTTTGGGAACATTCCAACTTTGATTGTGATTAACTGTATTTGGTTAGTATTTTGTGCGATTGCATACTTTATCACATTGCCAATACATTTTTATGCAATGGCTACCATGGCAGGATTAGTAATGGGAGGAATTCAGGCTTTATCACGTTCTACCTATTCAAAACTATTACCGGAAACAGAAGATACGGCTTCTTTTTTTAGTTTTTATGATGTTGCCGAAAAAATAGGAATCGTAATTGGAATGTGTGTATATGGTATTATCGACCAGATTACAGGAAGTCCACGTTTGGCAATTGTTTTTCTAGGAACCTTTTTTGCTATTGCTATTTTCCTTTTAAGAAGAGTACATAAAAAATAATCAGTAAAATAATATTTTCAATCTAAACGCAATTATCATACATTTGATTCTTGCGTTTTTATTTTAAACAATTGATCTTTAATGACGAGTCAATATTTCCTTGATAAAGAATATAATAATATCATTTATGATAGGGATGGGGCTAATTTCAAGGATTTTGAATGTTGTGTTTTTAATAATTGCAATTTTTCAGCCTGTACTTTTTTAGCCGTTACTTTTATTGATTGCGTTTTTAATGACTGTATTTTTAATGAAGCAAAAATCAATTATGTAGCCTTTAGAACGGCAGCTTTTAATCGTTGTGAAATAAAAGATGTGAATTTTGCCATGTGTGACAAACTCATTTTTGAGATACACTTTAACGATTGTGTTTTGGATTTTTCGAAATTTTATACCTTAAAAATAAAAGGAACAACTTTTACAAATTGCAGCTTAGTTGCCGTAGATTTTATGGCTACAGATCTTACCAGCGTGCTTTTTGATAATTGTGATTTGTATCGGTCTGAGTTTAATAAAGCAATTGCCAATAAAGCCGATTTCAAAACGAGTTATAATTATACTATCGATCCATCCAAAACTAAACTTAAAAAAGCTGTTTTTGCTTTAAAAGAAGTAAAAGGTTTATTGTTTAAACATGATGTTATTGTGAGTTGATTATAACTTCTTCTCCATCACATAATCTTCCATTAAGTATCCGTTTCCAATATCGATATTGACTTCATCAATAATTTCAAAACCTATTTTTTTATAAAAGCTTAATGCTGAATTGAATCGATTTACATTTAAAGATAAAGCAGTTGAATGGTTTTCTAAAGCCATTTTTTTGATCTCTTCAATTACTTTTTTTCCAATGCCTTTTCCCTGTGTTTCCGGCAAAAGATATATTTTATGAATTCTGGTTACAGCTTGATCTTTGTAATTATGTTCAATTCCAATAAAACCTAAAGTTGCTTCATCTTCTGAAATCAAATAAAATAATTGTTCTTTTTTCTCAAATTGGTTAATTAAAGCTTCGTCAGAATAAAATAAATCCAGCATATAATCTAATTGTGTTTTAGATAGAATTTTGCCATACGTAATTGGCCAGGTTTTATGTGTTATTTGCTGAATGGTTTTGATGTCTTCTGTTGTGCCTTCTGAAATTGTGATCATATTTAATTTAAAATGTGTTGTAATATTTGAAAAATTATTTTGTAAAAATTTGATTTTCCTGTTCACTGACTCTTATAAATGTTGTTCGTTTAGTCAGTTCTTTTAGTCTTGAAGCTCCCACATATGTACAGGTACTGCGCAAACCTCCTAAAATATCCAAAACGGTATTGATTACTTTGCCTTTAAAGGGAACCTGAACTGTTTTTCCTTCGCTTGCCCTGTATTCGGCTACACCGCCAACATGTTTGTCCATGGCGGTTGTAGAACTCATTCCATAAAATTGTCTGAATTTTTCGCCATTAATTTCAATCAATTCGCCACCGCTTTCAGTATGTCCGGCTAACATTCCGCCAAGCATAACAAAATCTGAACCTGCACCAAAAGCTTTGGCAACATCGCCAGGCGTACTGCATCCTCCATCACTAATAATATGACCGCCTAAACCATGAGCTGCATCGGCACATTCAATAATGGCAGAAAGCTGCGGATATCCAACACCTGTTTTTACACGGGTCGTACAAACAGAACCAGGACCAATTCCAACTTTTACAATATCGGCTCCCGCTAATAATAATTCTTCAACCATTTCGCCAGTTACTACATTTCCGGCAATAATAACCTTATCAGGATATTGTTTACGGGTTTGTTTTAAAAACTGAACAAAATGTTCTGAATATCCATTGGCAACATCAATACAAATAAATTTCAGTGACGGATTTGCTTTAATAATTTCAGCAATTTTAACAGCATCTTCTTTTCCCGTTCCTGTACTAATGGCAATATAATTGTAAAAATCAGAAGAAACGGTTTGTAAAAAATCATTCCACTCCTGAAAAGAATAATGCTTGTGAATAGCAGTAAAAAGCTTTTCTTTAGCTAAAACAGCAGCCATTTCAAAAGTACCCACAGTATCCATATTTGCTGCCATAATTGGAATTCCGGTCCATACAGTTGTATTATGCAAAAATTTAAAATTTCTTTCTAAAGATACTTCGGACCTGCTTTTCAAAGTTGATCTTTTGGGTCTGATCATTACATCTTTAAAGCCTAATTTAAGATCGGTTTCTATTCTCATGGTTTTCTAAATTTTTGTTACTTTCAAATATATTAATTTTGAATATGACTGAGTTTATAACAATGCTAAAACTAATCCTTAGTTATTAACATTTTAAAAAAATAGATGTTAAAGGAATCTGATATGGTATTTTTATGTTTTTATTTAAAGTGCTTGTAGTCAGTGGTTTTGTTTTTGATAAAAAGATTTTCAGGAAATGAATTTCTTTTTGTTTTTTAAATTAAAAACAGAAAACAGTTTATACTTAATTACTTATATTTGTTCACCTAAAAAGAACCAGAATAGTGAATCATATTAATAAGTTAAAAATATTCAATGACCCCATTTATGGCTTTATTTCTATCCCGAATGAGCTTATTTATGATTTAATCCAGCATCCGTATTTTCAGCGTTTACGTCGTATTTCACAAATGGGATTATCATATTTGGTTTACCCTGGTGCAAATCATACTCGTTTTCATCATGCTTTGGGTTGTATGCATTTGATGCAGAAGGCCATCGAAACACTTCGCTTTAAAGGTGTTGCTATTTCATCGGAAGAAGAAAACGCATTATATATTGCTATTTTACTGCACGATATTGGGCATGGGCCTTTTTCGCATGCAATGGAAAAAAGTATTGTAGAAGATGTCAATCATGAAGCTATTTCGCTGTTGTTTATGAATCAGTTGAATGAAGAATTTGACGGAAGATTAAGTTTGGCAATTCAGGTTTTTAAAGGTGATTATCACAGAAAATTCATGCTGCAATTGATTTCCAGTCAGTTGGATATGGATAGAATGGATTATTTAAAGCGTGATAGTTTTTACACAGGTGTTGCTGAAGGAAATGTCAATTCTGAGCGATTGATTCAGATGATGAATGTGGTTGACGGTGTTTTGGTTATTGAAGAAAAAGGGATTTATTCAGTAGAAAAATTCCTGCTGTCAAGAAGATTAATGTATTGGCAGGCCTACTTGCATAAAACTAGTCTGGTGGCTGAGTTAATTTTGACTAAAGCACTTAAAAGAGCAAAAGAACTGACTTTGAAAGGGGTGAGTTTGCCTTGTAGTGAATCACTTTTATATTTCATGCAAAACAAGATTGCATTAGAAAACTTTGATGCCGAAATTTTAGACTTATTTTCTCAATTGGATGATTTTGATATTATTAGTGCTTTAAAAGCCTGGCAAAAGCAAGATGACTTTATACTTTCAACTTTAAGTAAAATGATTATCAATAGAGATTTGTTGAAAATTAAAATGAGTGGTGAAAAAATTCCGACTGAAGAGGTACAGGAATTAAAAGAAAAATTTGCCAAAGAGCACAATATATCACAGTTGGAAGCAGATTATTTTATTTTTAGGGGAAAAATTAAAAATCAGGCATACAGTAAAGAAGCTGAATCGATACGAATTTTTAAAAAAGATAAAACAATTGAAGATGTTGTTGAAGCATCTGACCAGTTGAATTTGAAATCATTATCTAAATTGGTAACAAAATATTACATCTGTTTTCCAAAACAACTTATCTAAAATTAACATTTAAAACCTATTTTTTATATTTTTGTCGGAATGAAATTTACAGCAGAACAAATAGCAGGAATTTTAGAAGGAGAAGTTGTTGGCAATCCTAATGCCGAGGTTTTTCGACTGTCTAAAATAGAAGAAGGAGAGGAAGGATCACTTACTTTCCTGGCAAACCCTAAATATATCAATCATATCTATACTACAAGAGCATCTGTAACAATTGTTAATGATAGCTTTATACCAGAATCCGAAATTACCACGACTTTAATTAAAGTGGAAGATGCCTATGTTTCTTTTTCTAAACTTTTAGAGTTTTATAATCAGGTTAAGTTAAACAAAAGCGGGATCGAGCCACAGACTTTTATATCTGAAGGGACTAAATATGGTGAAAATTTGTATTTGGGAAGCTTTAGTTATATCGGTCAAAACGTGGTTTTAGGTAATAATGTAAAAATATATCCAAATAGTTTTATTGGTGATAATGTTGTTATTGGCGATAATGTATATATTTTTGCAGGTGCTAAAATATATTCTGAAACTATAATTGGTAATAATTGTACGATTCATTCAGGGACAATTATAGGTGCAGATGGTTTTGGTTTTGCTCCAAATGAAGAAGGGGAATATAACAAAGTTCCACAAATTGGAAACGTTATTATAGAAGATAATGTAGATATTGGTGCCAATACTACAATCGACAGAGCAACTCTGGGTTCTACTATAATTAGAAAGGGAGTAAAATTAGACAATCAGATTCAGATTGCCCATAATGTTGAAATTGGTAAAAATACAGTAATTGCTGCTCAAACAGGTGTAGCAGGTTCTACAAAAATTGGAGAAAACTGTATGATTGGAGGACAAGTTGGAATTGCAGGCCATTTAACTATAGGCAATAATGTAAGACTTCAGGCTCAATCGGGTGTGGCGAGAAACATTAAAGATGATGAAATTTTGCAGGGAAGCCCAACATTTGGTTACAGCGATTTTAGCAAGTCGTATGTTCATTTTAAAAACTTGCCTAAGATTGTTGCTGAACTGGAAGAATTAAAAAAACAAATAATAAACCCAAAAAATGGAAATAATGGTTAAACAGAAGACCATCAAGAATGAAATTTCACTAACAGGAGTCGGATTGCACACTGGAAAAGAAGTTACAATGACTTTTAAACCTGCTCCGATTAATAATGGTTTCACTTTTGTTAGAATTGACTTGCAAGGCCAACCAGTGATTGAAGCTGATGCCAATTATGTTGTTAATACACAAAGAGGTACCAATTTAGAAAAATTAGGTGTAAAAATTCAAACTCCGGAACATGTTTTAGCCGCATTGGTTGGCTGTGATTTAGACAATGTTATTATTGAATTAAATGCTTCTGAACTTCCAATTATGGATGGTTCTTCAAAATATTTTGTTGAAGCAATTGAAAAAGCAGGAGTCGAAGAGCAAGAAGCAAAACGTAATGTTTATGTAGTAAAAGAAGTAATTTCATTTACAGATGAAACTACAGGAAGTGAGATTTTGGTTATGCCAAGTGATGATTATCAGGTTACTACAATGGTAGATTTTGGTACTAAAGTTTTAGGTACTCAAAATGCTACTTTGAAAAGTATTGCTGATTTTAAAGATGAAATTTCAAATTCAAGAACTTTTAGTTTTTTACATGAATTAGAATCTTTATTAGAAAATGGATTAATAAAAGGTGGTGACTTAAATAATGCTATTGTTTATGTAGATAAAGAGATTTCTGAAGCTACAATGGAAAGCCTTAAGAAAGCCTTTGGAAAGGAAGAAATTTCAGTTAAGCCAAATGGCGTTCTAGATAATTTAACTTTGCATTACCCAAATGAAGCTGCAAGACATAAACTTTTGGATGTTATTGGTGATTTATCTTTAATTGGAGTTAGAATCCAGGGAAAAATCATTGCAAATAAACCAGGACATTATGTGAATACGCAATTTGCTAAAAAATTAGCAAAAATTATAAAAATAGAGCAAAGAAACCATATCCCTGTTTATGATTTGAATCAGGAACCTCTGATGGATATTCATAAAATTATGGCTGTTTTACCTCACAGACCTCCATTTTTGTTGATCGACAGAATTATTGAAATGTCATCAAGCCATGTGGTTGGATTGAAAAATGTTACTATGAATGAAAATTTCTTCGTTGGGCATTTTCCTGATGCTCCGGTAATGCCGGGTGTATTAATTGTTGAAGCAATGGCACAAACTGGCGGAATTTTGGTTCTGAGTACAGTTCCGGATCCTGAAAATTATTTGACTTATTTTATGAAAATAGATAATGTTAAATTTAAACATAAAGTATTGCCTGGTGACACTTTAATTTTTAAGTGTGATTTGATTTCACCAATCAGAAGAGGAATTTGTCATATGCAAGCAAATGCTTACGCTAACGGGAAATTAGTTGCCGAGGCAGAATTAATGGCTCAAATTGCGAGAAAACAATAATAATTAATCAAATTTATTGTTTACGTTTGTTGCCTTAATCAGACTTTTTAAATAAAAAATATAAAAAATACAGATGAATCAACCATTAGCATATGTTCATCCTGGCGCTAAAATCGCTAAAAATGTTGTAATTGAGCCTTTTACAACAATTCACAATAATGTTGTTATTGGTGATGGTACCTGGATAGGCTCAAACGTAACCATTATGGAAGGCGCCCGTATTGGGAAAAATTGTAATATTTTTCCGGGCGCAGTAATTTCGGCAGTTCCGCAGGATTTAAAATTTGGAGGAGAAGATTCTTTGGCGATTATTGGAGATAATTGTACTATAAGAGAATGTGTAACAATTAATAGAGGAACAATAGCTTCAGGTCAGACAGTTATAGGTGATAATTGTTTAATTATGGCAACTGCTCACATTGCTCATGATTGTCATGTTGGTAATAATGCAATAATTGTTAACGGAGTTCTTTTAGGAGGACATGTTACAATTGGTAATTATGCTATTATTGGAGGGTTATCTGCTGTGCACCAGTTTATTAGTGTTGGAGATCACGCTATGATTTCAGGCGGGTCACTATTAAGAAAAGACGTTCCGCCATATACAAAAGCAGCAAAAGAACCATTGTCGTATGTAGGTATAAATTCGGTAGGTCTTCGAAGAAGAGGTTTTACGACTGAAAAAATCAGAGAAATTCAGGATATTTATAGAATTTTATATCAAAAAAATTATAATACTACACAAGCTTTGAGTATAATTGAAGGAGAAATGGAAGCTACTCCTGAGAGAGATGAAATTTTAGACTTTATTCGAAATTCATCAAGAGGTGTAATGAAAGGATATTCAGGAAATTATTAATTTTAGATTTCTAACTTTATCATTAAAACTCAAATAAAATATAAAAAATAATAAAATGCAGATTATTAATTTCTTTAGGAATCTAAAATCTGCATTCTAAAATCTAAAATTAAAAAAAATGGCATCTACATCAGATATTAGAAACGGATTATGTATCAAATATAATCACGATATTTATAAAATTATCGAATTCCTTCACGTAAAACCAGGAAAAGGACCAGCTTTTGTAAGAACAAAATTAAAAAGTTTAACAACTGGGAAAGTATTGGATAATACATTTTCTGCAGGACACAAAATTGAGGACGTACGTGTAGAAACACATACTTATCAGTTTTTATATGCTGAAGGGGATGAGTTTCACTTCATGAATGCTGAAACTTTCGAGCAAATTTCTTTGAATAAAAGTATTTTAGATGCTCCGGGATTATTAAAAGAAGGAACAAATGTAATGGTTCAGGTTAATACAGAAACAGATTTGCCTTTATCAGTAGATATGCCGGCTTCAATCGTTTTAGAGGTAACTTATGCTGAACCGGGAGTAAAAGGAAATACAGCAACAAATGCTACAAAATCTGCTACGGTAGAAACTGGTGCAACTGTAAACGTTCCTTTGTTCATCAACGAAGGTGATAAAATTAAAATCGATACAGCTTCAGGTTCTTACATGGAGCGTGTAAAAGAGTAGTTTATCTATTAGATAATTTGTCAATGAGTCAATTAGAAAATTGATGCACTAGCAGAAATTAAAACTAAAAGTTCTTATTTTTTCTAATTGACACATTCTCTAATTGACACATTCTCTAATTGACAAATTTTCTAATTAAAAAATATGAAATTTCCAAAAGTTCACTCTTTAGAAGAAATTGCAAATTTGCTTAATTGCGAATTTATTGGTGATAAAAACTTTGAGGTTTTAGGCATGAATGAAATACATGTTGTTGAGCCTGGGGATATTGTTTTTGTTGACCATCCAAAATATTATGACAAAGCTTTGCAATCTGCAGCTACTATTGTTTTAATCAATAAAAAAGTGGATTGTCCGGAAGGCAAAGCACTTTTAATCTCTGATGACCCTTTTAGAGATTTTAATACTTTAACAAAGCATTTTAAACCTTTTCAATTTGCCAATGTAGCCATTGCTGCATCTGCAAAAATAGGAGAAGGAACTGTTATTCAGCCTAATTCTTTTATTGGGAATCATGTTACGATTGGTAAAAATTGTCTGATACATTCAAATGTTTCTATTTACGACCATACAGTAATTGGAGATAATGTTATTATTCATGCAGGAACAATTTTAGGAGCTGATGCTTTTTATTACAAAAAACGCCCGGATGGTTTCGATCAGTTAATTTCAGGCGGAAGAGTTGTAATTGAAGATAATGTTGGAATCGGTGCTCTTTGTACGATTGATAAAGGTGTTACCGGAGATACTAGAATTGGTGAAGGAACAAAAATTGATAATCAAGTACACGTAGGACATGATTCTGTAATAGGGAAAAAATGTCTGATAGCCTCACAAACGGGTATTGCCGGTTGTGTTATTATAGAAGATGAAGTTACTATTTGGGGTCAGGTGGGTACAACAAGTGGTATTACAATAGGGACGAAGGCTGTTATTATGGGACAAACAGGTGTTACCAAATCGATTGAAGGAGGGAAATCTTATTTCGGAACCCCAATCGAAGAATCAAGAGAAAAGTTAAAGCAATTAGCCAATATCAAAAAGATTCCTGAAATTTTAAGTAAATTGAAATAATATGTCTATTAAAGAATTTGTTCAGAAATTTTATAAATCGGATGCCTTGATTGATAGTGAAATTTTCAAAACCTATCTGCATCCGGATGTGACAATAGATTGGAATAGCAGCAAGGGGTTGATTCATATGGATTATGATTCAATAATAAGTATGGCTAATGAATTAAACCGTGCTTATGTGCGTTCTAAAGTAAGAATAAGTCATATTATAGCTGAAGATGATTTGGTTTCAGTACGTTATTCTCACTTTGTAAAAACGATTGAAAATCCTCGGGAAGAAATGTTGTTAGCTCATTTTTTTACAATTTGGCAAATAAAAGACGGTAAATTGTACAGAGGTTATCAAATGAGTCAATTTTCGTGATATTTTTTGCTAATAAAAAAGTTGAAAATAAGTTACAAAGCCTTACTTTTGCATCACAATTTTAAAAACTACATAAAATATATATCATGAGTGTTTTAGTTAATAAAGATTCCAAAATAATTGTTCAAGGATTTACAGGAAGCGAAGGAACTTTCCATGCTTCTCAAATGATTGAGTACGGTACTAATGTTGTTGGTGGTGTTACTCCGGGAAAAGGAGGTACAAGCCATTTAGATCGTCCGGTTTTTAACACAGTAAAAGATGCTGTAGACCAAGCCGGAGCTGATACTTCTATCATTTTTGTACCGCCAGCTTTTGCAGCTGATGCAATTATGGAAGCTGCTGATGCCGGAATCAAAGTAATTATCGCTATTACAGAAGGAATTCCTGTAGCAGATATGATTAAGGCTAATAATTATGTTAAAGAAAGAAATTCAAGATTAATTGGACCAAACTGTCCGGGTGTAATTACTCCGGGAGAAGCTAAAGTTGGTATTATGCCAGGTTTTGTTTTCAAAAAAGGAACAGTTGGTATCGTTTCTAAATCAGGAACTTTAACTTATGAAGCTGCTGATCAGGTTGTGAAACAAGGTTTAGGAATTACTACAGCTATCGGAATTGGTGGAGATCCAATTATTGGAACTACTACTAAAGAAGCTGTTGAATTATTAATGAATGACCCGGAAACTGAGATTATCATCATGATTGGTGAAATTGGAGGTCAGTTAGAAGCTGATGCTGCTAAATGGGTAAGAGCTGATGGTAACCGTAAACCAGTTGTTGGTTTTATTGCCGGAGAAACTGCTCCTGCCGGTAGAACAATGGGTCACGCAGGTGCTATTGTTGGTGGCTCTGATGATACAGCTGCTGCTAAAAAACAAATTATGAGAGACAACGGAATTCACGTTGTTGATTCACCAGCTGAAATTGGTAAAAAAGTAAAAGAAGTATTGGGATAATCTCCAGTATTTAAAATAACAAATTCCAAAAAAGTCTCAATATTTTGTTGAGACTTTTTTACATTTTTAAAATGTATGGAATAAAATTAAAAAACTTAGCTACTCAGATTCTCAGAACCTTAGTAGCTTAAAAATAAAAAATATGTACAAAGAATTAAAGAAGTTTAAAGTAAGCAATAGTTTTACTTTTACTGTTGAAGATAGTTTAGAACAAGTTTGTAATGCTCCTGAATCCGGTGCAGGAGTTTTTGTAGTATATGCTGTTGAAGGTGATGCAAAAGAATTAATTATGGTTGGTTCTACAGGAACTGTTCAGAATGATGGAACTTTAAAAAGCAAAAATGGAGGTTTATATGATAAAATTGTAAATGGACATCAATTTGCTAAAACTGGAAGAAAATACTCCTGGCCGGCACAAATGAAGTTAGAAAATATTGAAGCTATAGAAGTGGTTTGGTATGAAACTTTTAATGCTGATGTAAAAGGTATTCCAACAACAATTGAAGGACAGGTTTTACAGAATTTCTTAGATGAAAATGCAAAATTACCAAGATGGAATGTAGCTTTCTAAGTTGTTACAGAAAATAAAATTTTATTAGTAGCCTTACTTTTTTAGTAGGGCTTTTTTATGCCTGGACTTTATTAAAAGTTAATAGATAGATACCTTAAATTAGAGGTTTTATAGGTTTTATGTTTTATGTAAAGATGTCTTTTTTGTAAAAAAATTGTTTTTGAGTTTTGGGTTTTATATATTTATCACACAAAAACAAAATATAATGTTAAATTATGATTGTTTTTTGCTGTAATTAACTTTCATATGCATTAACTAATTGATAGTAATCTTCACTGACACATTTGAAATAGTAATTACAAGGATATAAAATTCTTTAAATAGTTCGTTTTTGCCTTATGATTAAAAAATCGAATGACATTTGTGACTATAAAAAACCAAAATTTTTATGAAAAGCCAACTCTTGACAATCAAAACTTATGACGATCACAAACTTTGGAATAAGCTTAAAGCAGGTGATGAAAAATCATTTTCTTTGCTTTTTGAAAAGTATTATGGTGATTTAATTAATTATGGAAACTCATTTTCTCCTTTTGCTGAAAAAGTTCAGGATTGTGTTCAGGACGTATTTGCAGATGTTTGGTTATATCGTGAATCCTTGCAGGAACCTAATGTGGTAAAGGCTTATTTATTATCCAGTGTACGAAAGAGAATTACGCGTTTATACGAACGGGATCATATTTTTAAAAAAATTACGACGACAGATTCAATTGAATTTCTTTTTGATTTTTCGGTAGAACATGAACTTATCGATGATGAAGCTACTGCCGAACGTGTTTTGTATCTCAATAAACTATTAAACGATTTACCCGGACGTCAAAAAGAAGCTTTGTTTTTGAGGTATAATCAAGGGTTGACTGTAGAACAAATTGCCGAAATGTTAGATGTCAATTATCAATCGGCAAGTAATCTTTTACACCGCGGATTACTTACTCTGCGTAAGGAATGGAAGGGGAGTTTTTCGATTATTGCATTACTGTCTTCAAGTGTTTTTTAATTTTATTTTAAAAAGAATAAAAAAAATCACAAATTGGTGAGTATATAATAAAAAAACTGTCCTCTATGTTTTTGTAACCTTATTTATAGATGCAAAAACGTAATTATTATATCGAAATTGAAGATTTCTTATCTGATGAATCATTTCAAACCTGGATTTTGTCCAAAGTTGATGAACAAGGCTGGGAAGAATGGACTTTAGAAAATCAACAAAGAGCTAAATTGGTTGAAGATGCCAGACTTTTATTGCTGGCGATGAAAGTTCCCAATACTGTAATTTCTTCTTCCGAACTTAATACCGCATTACAATCAACATGGATTTAGAAAATGCTAATAAATCCAATAAAAATCATACTGTTAAATACTTAAAAAAGTATTGGTTTGCAGGAGTTGCAGCTGCTATGTTTTTTGCCTTTGTATCGGTTTGGTTTTATAATAATCAATTTATTAAAAAGCATACTGTTCTAACTTATAATGAACTTATTGATGGTACAAATGAAGGACTTGTTGAACAAACAAATAATTCAAATAAACCACAAATAGTTACTTTATCTGATGGCAGTTCTGTCTTATTACAACCCAATAGTAAATTAAGTTATCCTAAAATCTTTACCGGAAACGAAAGGAAGGTTTATTTATCCGGAGAAGGTTTCTTTGAAATTAGTAAAAATCCCCAAAAACCTTTTTTAGTTTACGCAAACGAAATCATTACAAAAGTTGTTGGTACGAGTTTTCGAGTAAGAGCTTACCCGGATCAACCAGATGTTGAAATACTTGTTCGCACCGGTAAAGTTAGGGTAAGTTCAAATGAATTGGTTAGAAATTCAAAACAAGTAACCGAAGTAGTCTTACTTCCTAATGAAGCCCTGCGTTTTTTAAGAAGTGATTTAAGTTTTAATAAAATAACCAATATTACAGAAGACAAAACATTGGCCAGCAGTGTTGGCAATATTGAGCAATTAAGTTTTGAATTTACGGATATCCCTGTAGATCAGATTTTTAAAACAATAGAACAGGCATATTTGGTTGATATTGATTTCCCTAAGGACAAATTAAAAGATTGTCATTTAACAACTTCCCTAAGTGACCAGCCATTATCAGAAAAACTTAAAATTATTTGTAAAAGTATTGGCAACGATACCAGTTTTGAAATGAATGGAAATCAAATTATAATAACCTCTGAAGGGTGTAATTAAAATAATCAAGTCTTATAAATAATTAAATTTTAATAAAATGCAATTGGTTGCCTATGTAAAAAAATAAAAAAAATAAAAAAAAGTGCCGAAATGCTGTAACATATTCGACACTCAATAAAAATTAAATCACTCTCTGTAAAGAGTCATTTATTAAGTTTCTAAAAATACACTCGAATAGTATTAATTAAAACCAAACCAAAATTATGAAAAAAACAGTTGTTAAACAACGATTACTCTATCGAATCATGAAAATAACGCTATTTCAGTTTGCCTTAGCACTTGTGTTTTCAAGTGTTACAATGGCAAACAGTGTAAATGGACAAAGAAAATTAGATACAAAAGTAACTATTGCTGTTGAAAATTTAACTTTAGACAATACGTTGTCTAAACTTGAAAAGTCTGCACATGTAAAATTTTCATACAATTCAAGACTGCCGCAGCTAAATCAAAAAGTTAGTATTGAGGCTAATCAGGAAACGTTGTCAAGTATTCTTAATCGAATCCTGAAACCATTCAATATTACTTATGCTGAAGTAAGTAATCAAATTATTTTGCAAAAAAGCACAAAATTAGATGGTTTTACTGCTGATGAAACTAATAATTCCTTGTTCGAAATTTTGTCGGTAGGACCTATTATCAAAGGAAAAGTTACAGACTTAAACGGCAGCCCTTTACCAGGTGCTACAGTACTTGCAAAGGGAACCAAAATAGCTGTCCTGACTGATTTTGATGGTAATTTTTCTATCGAAATGCCGGGGAATAGTACTCAGTTGGTGATTTCGTATGTGGGTATGGAAACCAAAGAAATAGGAATAGAAAATACTTCACCTACTATTGTTTTAAATGAATTAGGGCAAAATTTAAAGGAAGTAGTTATTACGACAGGTTATGAAAAAACATCCAAAAGAACTTTTACCGGGGCAATTAGTAAAATTTCGGGATCAGAATTAAAAGTAGACGGTGTTGTTGATATTAGCAGAATGATTGAAGGGAAAGCAGCCGGAGTTACTGTACAAAACGTTACAGGAACATTTGGTACTGCTCCAAAAATTACGGTTCGTGGATCTTCTTCTATATTTGGTGATACAAAGCCTTTATGGGTTATTGACGGTGTTGTTCAGGAAGATATAATCAATATTTCTTTTGCAGATTTGGCTTCAGGAAATTCAGAAACGTTATTAAGTTCAGCTGTAGCCGGATTAAACTCTAATGATATTCAAAGTATAGAAATTCTTAAAGATGCTTCGGCTACTTCCATATATGGTTCAAGATCATTAAATGGAGTTGTGGTTGTTACAACTAAACAAGGGCGCAGGGATTCTCCTTTGAAAGTGAGCTATTCTGTTGAAAATACTGTGAGAACAGTTCCAAATTATTCACAATATGATATTTTAAATTCTCAGGAATCTATGAGTATTTTAAAAGAAATGGAACAAAAAGGTTTCCTTGATGTGCCATCAACTCTTCAAGGCAGATATGGCGGAGTTTACAACATCTTAAGTAAAGCCATAAATACTTATGTACCTGAAACAGACAGTTATTTGGTAAATAATGATCCTGTGAGCAGAAATAATTTTTTAAAAAAATATGAATTAGCCAATACAGATTGGTTTAAGGTACTGTTTAGGCCTTCTATTACACAAAATCATTCTTTGAGTTTTTCAGGTGGAGGAAAAAATAATACATTTTATGCATCACTAGGATTCTATACTGATCCGGGGTGGACAATTGCAGACAGTGTTAATCAATTATCATCAAATATAAAAGGGACTTTTTATGTAAATGACAAGTTGAACATTACCTTATCTACTTTAGCTTCTGTGCGTGATCAAAATGCTCCCGGAACTTATGAAAGCCAGCAAGATGTTGTATTTGGAAATGTAACCAGAGATTTTGATATTAACCCGTTTAATTATGTTTTAAATACCAGCAGAACATTAAGACCTTATGATGAATCCGGTAATTTAGAATATTACAGAAACAACTGGGCTCCAATGAATATTATAAATGAATTGGCGAATAATGTCCTGGAGATAAAAGTAAAAGATATTCGTTTTCAATTGGATTTAGATTATAAAATCAATAAAAATCTGACTTATAATCTTACAGGTTCGGCACGTTATGCAAATACTTCAAGAGAACATAAAATCTATGAGAATTCAAATGTTGTAGGTGCATACAGAGCAGGTACGGAATATGGGGTTGAAGGTGTAAATACAACTGTTAGAAATGCTAATATCTTTTTATACAAAGATCCGGATGATTTAACTGCAGAACCAATTTCTGTATTGCCTAATGGAGGATTTTTAAGAAAATTTACAAATGACTTAACTTCTTATAACATACGAAATAGTGTAAATTATAGAAATACTCTTAATGAAAAACATGAACTGGAAGGTTTGTTTGGTACTGAATTGAGATCTTTAGACAGGAACAGTGATAATTTTACTGCAGCCGGACTTCAGTATGACAGAGGCCTTACGGCTTTTACTGATCCAAGAATTATTGAAAAAATCATCAATGAAGGAAATTCATATTATGGCTTTAATGCTGAAAGAGAGAGAACTGTTGGTTTCTTTGGAAAAGTAGGATATACTTATGACCGTCGTTACACAGGGTCAATTACTGGTCGCTATGATGGATCAAACAGGCAAGGAAACAGTGGTTCTTCAAGATGGTTGCCAACTTATACTTTTAGTGGTAAATGGAATATTGCTGAAGAAAAGTTCATGAAAAACCTGGAATCTATAAATAATCTAGCATTAAGAGGATCTTATGGACTTACTGCTACTGCTGGACCGGCGACAAATTCATTAGCTATTTACAAAAGTTTTATTACGGACCGTTTAGGAATTTCAGACAGAGAAACAGGAATTGATATTGATCAATTACAAAACTCTGATCTGACCTGGGAAAAACAATTTGAAACAAACATTGGTGTAGATTTAGGAATGTATAATAACAGGATACAATTTACATCAGACATTTATAGCCGTAAAGCATTTGATTTAGTTGATTATGTTGTGACTTCCGGAATTGGAGGGCAAAAAATCAAACAAGGAAATAATGCCAATATGGAAACTAAAGGTATTGAGATTGGTTTTACTACTCAAAACATTGTATCTAATGATTTTAAATGGTCTACAACCCTTAATTTCTCCGTTTACGATCAGAAAATTACAAAATTGGAAAATCAGCCTTCAGCATTTGACTTAGTTGATGGAAACGGAGGAAACGCTATTGGGCATCCAAGAAATTCAATTTATTCCTATCAATTTACAGGTTTGAATAACCAGGGTCTGCCAACTTTTATTATGCAGGATGGTGAAGATGATAAAGTAACCGGTGCAAATTTTCAGGATACTGAAAATGTTACTAAATATTTAAAATATGAAGGATCTATTGAACCAAACAAATCGATAGGTTTAGCGAATACTTTTACTTATAAAAATTGGTCATTATATGTGTTTTTTGTTGGATCCGGAGGGAATAAAGTCCGTTTAAATCCGGCTTACAGCAGCCAATATGATGATTTAACAGTATTTACAAAAGATTTTACTAATCGTTGGATAAACCCCGGTGATGAGGAGTTTACCAATGTTCCTGTTATTGCGGATAAAAGATTGCTAACAAATTATCAAGGAGCCAATACATTAGGACGTGCCTATAATACCTATAACTATTCAGATGTAAGAATTGCAGATGGAGATTTTATAAGACTGAAAAATGTTTCTCTTAGTTGGGAATTTCCAAATGATTTTAAAAGAAAATTAGGAGTAAGTACATTTACATTAAAAGGTTCAGCGGTAAATCCCTGGTTGATTTATTCTGATAAGAAATTAAACGGTCAGGATCCTGAGTTCCGTAATACAGGTGGTGTTGCCTTTCCAGTTACATCACAGTACAGTTTTTCTATAAACCTTTCATTTTAATATAGTTGATTATGAAAAATATAAAAAATATAAAGAGAACCCTATTTTTATTACTACTTATTTCTGTTAGTAGTTGTGATGATTTTCTTTCGGAAATACCGGATAACAGAACCCAAATAGATACGCCTGAAAAAATATCAGAGTTATTGGTTAATGCATATCCCGGAGCATCTTATATGGATTTTGCTGAAACAATGTCAGATAATGTTGGCGATGGTGAAGTGGGATCAGTGACTTTAAAAAATGAACAAAGTTATAATTGGGAAATGCATGATGAAACCAATATTGATACTCAGGCTTATTATTGGGATGCTTGTTACAGAGCGATTGCCCATGCTAATCAGGCTTTAGTCTCAATTAACGAACTAGGCAATCCGGCGAGTTTAAATCCTCAAAAAGGAGAAGCATTATTGGCAAGGGCCTATTCTCATTTTATGCTGGTTTCATTTTGGTCAAATCGTTACAACCCGGATACTGCAGCTACAGATTTAGGAGTACCTTATATTACTGAACCTGAAACTGTATTGTTGAAAAATTATAAAAGGAATACTGTAAAAGAAGTTTTCGATTTTATTCAAAAAGATTTGGAAGAAGGCTTGAGTTATATAACCAATAATTATAAAGAACCTAAATTTCACTTTAATAAAGAAGCTGCTAAAGCATTTGCCAGCCGTTTTTATTTAGTAAAAGGGGATTGGGATAAAGTGCTTGAAGTTTCAGAAGGGTTAGGTTCTAAGCCAGTTGGCAAATTAAAAGATTATGCAACTCTGTCAAGTCTGGCCCCGGATATTCAATTTATTGAATATGGAAAGTCTTCATATGCAGCAAATTTGTTAATCGCTTCACCAAATTCACTTATAGGAAGATCAGCCAGTTCCAGTAATTTTTATCTTTCAGATGATAAACAAACGGAACTTTTCAGAGTTCAAACGAACCCTTTCAACAAAACATGGTTATTTGATTTTTATACTTACAATAGCAGCAGAACACTCTTTACACCTAAGTTTGAAGAATATTTTAAATATACAAATCTAACAGCAAATATTGGTGAAGCTTATGCCGGAATTGTGCTCTTATCTAATGATGAGTTTTATTTAAATCGTATTGAGGCTCTTGTTATGAAAGACAGAATTGCGGAAGCCAATACTGAATTAGAATACTTTTTAGGTACAAGAACAACAGGATATAATTCTGCAACTGATAAGTTAACAGAAGCCGGCGTAGTTGCTAAATATCCTGTAATTGCGGATGAACTTACACCATATTATACTATGACACCGTTGCAGACTTCATACGTAAAAGCTATTACAGAAGCAAGAAGGAGGGATTTTGTACATGAAGGATTAAGATGGTTTGATGTAAAGCGTTTTAATATTGTTGTAAATCATGTCACTTTCGGTGAAGCAGCTAATGTCTTGGTTAAAGACGATAGACGCAGAGCATTACAGATACCTCTTAGCGCATCAAATTACGGTATAGAAAAAAATCCTCGATAAAATTTAATTAAATTTTTAGAACTATGAAAATATTAAAACAATATAGAACACTACTTTTTGTTGCAGGGATTTTAACTTTTGCAGCTTGTGCAAATGATGATCAGCTTGGTGAAAGTCAGTTGGATTATACACAACCGGAAAAAACAGCTTTGGATAATTGGATAGCAACAAATTATCTAAATCCGTATAATATTAATGCACAATACAGATGGAATCAGAATACTGTTGACAACAGCAGGTTTTTGTTTCCGCCGATGGTTGAAAGTGTACAACCTGCATTAGAAGTTGTTAAGCAAATATGGCTGGATAGTTATACTACAGTTGGAGGATATGATTTTGTAAAAAAAATTGCCCCAAGAGAAATCGTTTTGGTTGGAGGAGTAAACTCTAACTCAAATGGAACCAGAACTTTAGGTATTGCAGATTCCGGACAAAGAATTACACTTTTTGAAGTTGATTATTTAGATACAAACAATCGCGCCAACGTTACCGAGTTTATTCATACTATTCAACATGAATATGTACATATTTTAAATCAAAATAAACCTTTTGATGAACAGGCCTGGCAGAAAATTAGCCCTGGTGATTATACGGGAACCTGGCATTTAGAAGTGCTTCAGAATTCCAGAAATTTAGGTTTTGTGACTAATTATGCCAGAAATAATATTATTGAAGATTTTGCAGAAACTGCTTCAACAATATTAACAAGTTCAAAAGCAGAATATGCGGCTATTCTTAACAGTATTACTAATCCAATTGGAAAAGCAAAGCTGCAACAGAAAGAAGCTATGGTAGTTCAATATTATAAAGACGCTTTTAATATTGATTTCTATGCTTTAAGAGATGAAGCTGAGAAAAATACAACCATTGTAGTAAATAATTAAGCTCGTCAGTATATAATTTAAACTATTAATATTATGAAACCAAAAAATATATTTAAGTACCTGATGGTTGCTTTTTCAGCAATACTTCTGAGTGCTTGTACAAATAATACAGACGCAGAACAAATATTTGATAAAACTCCTGCTGATCGTATAAATGAGCAAAAGACGGAATTAAATAATGCCTTACTTTCTTCAGAATTTGGATGGAAAGCTGTTTACTTTACAGATGACACCCAATTAGGCGGATATACACATTTGTTTAAATTTTCAGATGGTGGAAAAGTACAGATGGCATCAGATTTTGATTCAGATACAGCAATTTATGAAAGCGATTATAGTATTGCATTAGGGAGCACAGTCAGTTTGGTGTTTGATACATTTAACAGAATACACCTTTTATCAGATTCAGACAATTATCCAACTGCTGCCCTAAGAGGAAAAGGATATTTGGGTGATTTTCAGTTTTTATATTACGGACAGGAAAATGGAGATATTCTTTTTAAAAGTAACAGATTGGTCAGAGAAGTTCGTTTTGTAAAAGCGACTGCTCAGGATTGGGTCGATTTATCGAAAAATTTTATAACCGAGAAAAATGTAATAGGAGGAGCAGCCAGACCGTTATTTAGATTGTTGGAAATTAATAATGGAACAACAATAAAAAAATATGATTTTTCCTTTTCACCAATAACGAGATTAGCAACTTCTAATGCTATAGATGATTCTGGAGAAGTTATCACTATGGGAGTTGGATATACACCAACAGGTATTGTAATAAGCCCTGCTATTGTAGTTGGTAATCAAAGTTTAAAGGATTTTGTATATAATGATGCTGATGGTAGTTTTACAGCCACAGGAACAGGAGGAGTAACAGTAACTATAAAGTACACTAATAAACCATTAATTCTTACTGATGATTATAAAACATTGTTGGATGGGCAACCTCAAATGGTACTGAGTTATATTGCCGCAAATTTATATACAGCTCCGACAACTTCACAATATTGTAAAAACTTGTTAGATCAGGCTAATGCTACATTGCCGGCAAACCAAAAAATCAGCAGGGTACAAATTTATTTCAATTCTGCTTTCGGAAACTATATTGAATATCGCTTTAGTGGAGGAAAACCAAGTGTTTATCATAATTTTACGACAAGTGAAGATGCGGTAAATAAAACACTTATTTTACATCATGACTCTTGGGATAATGGTACTGCATATATACCTGCTCCAGCATTCCTAAAAGGTATTGATGATGAATTTATGAATGCTTCAGGATTGTATATTAAGAAAGAAAGTTTCAAAATAACTTATTCAAATACAATTTGGACTATTACAAGTGCATCTTCTAATTTTAGAATAACAACTTATCAATTATAAAGATTTTAACATGGAAAAGCAGCTCATTTTGAGCTGCTTTTTTTAATACAATAAAAACAGCTATGATTCGATTTATGTTGAAAAATATTGTTGAAAGAGGAGAACAATTTTAAAGACTATGATAAAAAAGTATATTACACCAGTAAATATTATTTTCTTCTTATGGGGCCAATACTCATAGTTATCTCTGAATTTTATAGAGAGTATGTAAGGTATTTTCTGTATCTCTCCATAATAGCAATCATTCCAATAATGGTTTTTAACCTTATAAAACAGAGGAAGGAAGATAAACTTATATTTCGTCAATCAATCTACAGAATGCTGATTATGGCAGCGGTATTGGTAATTTTCTATTTTTTAACACACCAAAAACATATTTAGATAGTATTCCAATCAATATTCTTAATTTTAGGTTCATTAGTTTTATTTTAAAAGGCAGCTCAATTTGAGCTGCTTTTCCTTATTTTTTCAAATGTGATATAAAAATTAAATTCAATTGTTAAGGTTATTACAATTGTTATTTTTTTAAAAAGGGAATTATCATATATTTGACAACTCATTCATAGCCCCTGAATGAACCTTTTTGTGACGTTATAATCATTAAAAAGACAATAGCTAAAAATAAAAAAAATTAATTTTTGAATATGAAATTATTAGAAGGAAAAGTTGCCATTATTACAGGCGCCAGTCGTGGAATTGGAAAAGGAATTGCCGAAGTTTTTGCTAAACATGGCGCAAATGTAGCTTTTACATACAGCTCATCTGTAGAATCAGCTCAGGCATTAGAAGCTGAATTGAACGGTTTAGGAATTAAGGCAAAAGGTTACCAGTCGAATGCGGCTGATTTTAATGAAGCACAGGCTTTTGTTGATGCAGTTTTGGCTGATTTCGGAACAGTGGATATTTTGATTAACAATGCCGGAATTACAAAAGACAACTTGTTGATGCGTATGTCTGAAGCTGATTTTGATCAGGTAATTGATGTTAACTTGAAATCTGTTTTTAATATGACAAAAGCGATTCAAAAGACTTTTCTGAAACAACGTGCCGGTTCAATCATCAATATTAGTTCTGTAGTAGGGGTTTCCGGAAATGCAGGGCAAACTAACTACGCTGCTTCTAAAGCTGGTGCAATTGGTTTTACAAAATCGGTAGCATTAGAATTAGGATCACGTAACATTCGTTGTAACGCAATCGCTCCGGGATTTATTGAAACTGAAATGACTGCAAAATTACCTGAAGATGTAGTGAAAGGCTGGAGAGACGGAATTCCGTTGAAACGTGGCGGAACTACTGAAGATGTAGCCAATGCATGTCTTTTCCTTGCTTCAGATTTGAGTGCTTATGTTACCGGACAGGTTTTAAATGTTTGTGGAGGAATGCTTACTTAGAAGTTTTAAGTGTACAGTTTTTAGTATTCAGTTTTTTAACTGGTTTTATAATATTGGACACGTCTTACTATAATTGATTTTTAATTCTGATCACTTAAAACTGATTACTGAACACTAATATATATGACTACAAACACGATTCTATTATTATTACTTTCTTTAGTAATAGCTGGTGGTTTGTCGTATTTTCAATATTTTTTCAAAGCCAAAAGTAAATCCAATGTGATTTTTCTTTTGGCTTTTTTACGTTTTCTGGCCATTTTTGGGTTGTTACTGTTATTGATTAATCCGGTTATTACCAAAAATTCACTTGAAGTTACCAAAACACCTTTGGCAATTGCAGTTGATAATTCGAGCTCAATTACAGCTTTAAAATCAGATAAAAAGGCAACTGAATTATATCAGAAACTGATATCAAACCCTGCACTTCAGGAGAAATTTGAAATTCAGTCCTATCAGTTTGATATTGATTTTAAACCTTCTGATAAGTTTGATTTTAAAGGAAAGCAGACTAATTTAGATGAAGTTGCGAAAAATTTAAAAAGCATCAATAAAAATTTGATCTTCCCAACAGTTATTATTACGGACGGAAATCAGACTACAGGAAACGATTATGTTTATCGTTTTGATCCTGTCAATAAAGTTTATCCTTTGGTTGTGGGAGATACAACCACTTTCCTGGATTTAAAAATCAATCAGCTTAACGTAAATAAATACGCTTTTCATAAAAATAAATTTCCGGTAGAAGTTTTTCTGCAATATGCCGGAGATAAAAATATAAATGCTGATTTTACAATTTCACAGGGAAACAGCGTCGTTGCGAGAGAAAAAGTTTCTTTTTCACCTGCTAAAAAAACAGCAACCTTAAATTTACTTTTACCTGCTGATAAAGTAGGTTTGCAAGTTTTTAAGGCGACTGTTTCTTCTGGCATAAAAGAAAAAAACAGCTATAATAATATTAAGAATTTTGCGGTTGAAATAATTGATCAAAAATCGACAATTGCCATAGTTTCGTCTATAAATCACCCTGATATTGCAGCATTGAAACGTTCGATTGAAACGAATGCACAACGCAAAGTGATTTTAGCAAAACCTAATGAACTGAATCTACTGCAGGATTGTTCAGTTTTGGTTTTATATCAGCCAAATAGCGCTTTTAAACCTATTTTTGACAACAACAAATTAGCAGGTACAAACACTTTTATTATTACCGGAACCAACACCGATTTCAATTTTCTGAACCAGCAACAAAATAGTCTGGCATTTCAAATGAGTAATCAAAAAGAAGATTATTTATCCGAATTTCAATCTCAGTTTAATTTGTTTGCTATTGATAATATTGGTTTTGAAAATTTTCCTCCATTGCAGAATCTATTCGGAACAATTACAACTAAGGGAAGTGTATCGGTTTTACTTTCGTCTAAAATCAGAAATGTTTCAACAAACGCACCTTTATTGGCTTTTGCCGAAAATCAAGGCAAGCGAACTGCTTTTCTTTTAGGAGAAAACAGCTGGAAATGGCGTTTGCAAAGTCATATTGATAATCAGTCATTTGAAAAATATGATGTTTTTATAGATAAGATTATTCAGTATTTGGCATCAACGACTTCAAGAAAGTCATTAGTCGTAACGCACGAAAGTTTTTATAATTCAGGAGAAGCAATTGTAATCAACGCACAGTATTTCAATAAAAACTATGAGTTTGATGAAAAAGCCAGATTAACAATTACGGTTACAAATGCTGCAACGAAGCAAACTAAAAACTACGATTTATTGAAAGGGAATAATTCTTTCTCGGCAAATTTGGATGGCTTAGCTGCCGGAAAATATAGTTTTACGGTAAAAGAATTAAATTCAAATACTTCGTATGCAAGTCATTTTGAGATTTTAGATTTTGATATCGAAAAACAATTTGTAAATCCTGATGTTCAAAAGTTAAAACAACTGGCATTGCAGACCAACGGAAAAGCCTTTTTTCAGGATCAGGCTGATGATTTGATTCACACACTTTTAGAAAATAAGGAATACAAATCGATCGAGAAGAATATTTCAACCAAAACACCTTTAATTGACTGGGTTTGGTTGTTGATTTTAATTGCTGCTTTATTGACTACGGAATGGTTTGTTAGGAAGTATAATGGGATGCTTTAATAGTGGCAAAGGTTCATAGAGACAAAGGTTCAAAGTTTTTTGCTTAACTTGAAACTTGAAACAAAAACAAACAAGAAAATCAAATGGATTTTAGGCTAAAAGTTTTCTACACCGTTGCACTCCGCCTTAACTTTACTAAAGCGGCAACAGAATTGTATATTACGCAGCCAGCGGTTTCCAAACACATTCAGGAGCTTGAAGAAACTTATAAAACAAAACTTTTTGAGCGAAACGGTTCTAAAATTGCCTTAACGCCAGCCGGAGAGATTCTGCTGAAACACACTAAAAATATCTTCGAAATCTATCGCGAAATTGACTTTGATATGAGTTCTTTTATCAATCAGCGTCAGGGATTATTAAGGTTAGGAGCAAGTACAACCATTTCTCAATATATTATTTCGCCGGTTTTGGCACGCTTTCATCAAAAACAACAAGATATAAAAGTCAATTTGCTGAACGGAAATACCGAGCAAATCGAAAATGCCTTAATCAATAAAGAAATAGAAATCGGAATTGTAGAAGGACAATCTAAAAATCAGTCTATTAAATATGTTCCGTTTATAAAAGACGAACTGGTTTTGGTTTGTAATACCAGAAATCCTTTGGTAAAGCAAAATGAAATTTCATTGAATGATTTAAAATTGATGAAATTCATAACCCGGGAGCGTGGATCAGGAACACTTGAAGTTATAGAATATGCTTTAAAACAGGTTGGTGTAAAATTAACCGATTTGCAAATTGAAATGCAGTTAGGCAGCACAGAAAGCATCAAATCTTATTTGTTAAATTCAGACTGTTTTGCTTTCATGTCAGTACATGCGGTTGATAAAGAGCTTAAAAATAACGAATTGATTGTTTTGGATGTTGAAGGTTTATCTATTGAAAGGTATTTCTATATCATTACTTTACTTGGGAAATCGGATTCTTTGTCAGAATTATTTATTCAGAATATTTCATCTTACTATAACCTGAAATTATAGCCTATTGTATTTTACGATTGGCGAATTCAATATAAAGGGCAGACCTTTGTAGGGTAAATATCAATTACCTTATTTTGAAAACAGAACAACATACAGCGTCTCATTTATTTGAAGTTAATCTTTTTCTTCAGCAAATTATTTTTGGAGCAGTAATCTTATTGTGCCTGTTTTCGATTATTTCTCCGCCAATTGCTTTATTGTTAGGAGTTCTGATAGTAAATGTATTTGGAAATCCGTTTTTAGCATTCAATCATAAAGCAATTACTTTTTTATTACAGTTCTCAGTTGTCGGATTAGGCTTCGGAATGAATGCTGCAAGCGCAGTTTCAGCAGGAAAAGAAGGTTTTTTGCTAACTATTTTTTCAATTTTCAGTACACTTATTTTCGGAACACTTTTAGGAAAATGGTTCAAAACCGAGAAAAAAACATCACATTTAATTTCATGCGGAACCGCAATTTGTGGCGGAAGTGCCATTGCAGCCATTTCACCGGTTATAAAATCAAATGAGAATCAGACATCAATTGCTTTGGGAGTCATTTTTATATTAAATTCAATCGCTTTATTCGCTTTTCCGTTCATCGGTCACCAACTTGATTTATCTCAAAAAGAATTTGGTCTATGGTGTGCAATAGCTATTCACGACACCAGTTCAGTTGTCGGTGCAGCCAATAAATATGGTGCAGAAGCTTTGCAGATTGCAACAACCGTAAAATTAGCCAGAGCGTTATGGATTATCCCAATTTCAATTTTTACAGCCATTTTATTCAAAAATAAAAATAGTAAAATCAAAATTCCTTACTTTATCGGATTGTTTATTTTGGCAATGCTTCTTAATACTTATGTGCCTGCAACTGCCATTATTGCTCCGCATATAGTTGGTATTGCTAAAATTGGTCTGACGATAACTTTGTTTCTTATCGGAGCGACTTTAAATGTGAATACTTTAAAATCAGTAGGAGTGAAGCCTTTGTTGCAGGGTATTTTCCTTTGGATTTTTATTGCTGTTTTGGGTTTGGCTTCAATACTTTATTTGGGCTAATCATTTGTTATTTTACATTCGAAAATTTCACAACAGGTTTGCCTGTAATGTTATACTGTTTTCCATTAAATGAAATTCGTTTCTCAATTATAAAATTAAATTGTTTTTTTGTTTTAGCCATTTCGCTTACTTCCTTTGGTACATCTACTTCATAATCATCTTCTGTGCCTTTGGCTTTTTTATAGAACCCAGTTGTTGTAACGGCAAAATCCCTGAAAAACTTTTTCTTGCCATCATTCACAACTGTGTAGGTACTCGACCATTCTGTATTTCCTTCAGCATTATTAGACAGTCTGTAATCTCCCACTTCCATTAAAGGCTGATATTTTCCATCAAAACCAACAATAAGGTATAGGAAAGCAGTATAAGGCCCGCCTGCACCTCCATTGGCATGTATCAAAGTGAAAGCATATTGATCTTCTCCAATCGCTACAAGTTTCAAAGCAGGTACATTTGCGAAAGCACCAAAGGCGGCAATTGCGGGTTGATAAGACTTCATTTCCCATACATTTCCAGTTTTTGAAAATTTGGCTAATCCTAAAAGACCTCCGCTAAAACGTCCAGTTTGTGAACCATCCGCATCATAAACGGAATGATTAAAAACCAGCATTTTGAATTGATTTCCTTTAGAATCTGTATAATTAATTGTAGTATCAAGTCTGGTAGCAACACCTTCTGTATATGGAAATAGCTGATCCCCTTCAACACCATTAACATCAGTATAGGCAACAGGTTTACAGTTTTTGCATTTCCAGCTCATAAAAGTATTGTTATGAGACATCTTGTATAGTTTTCCGGGGAATAATTTCTGCATTGTTTTTACTCCATCCAACGGTTCAGGTATTTTCAATGTCCTTTTGGAATTTAAAATGGTATCACTAACATTTTTCAATTGCACAATATCATCTTGTGCTGTAGAAACAGAAATGAATATCAGGCAAAAAATAACAGATTGAATCAGGCGCATATATTAAAATTTAAAGTAAAACGAGACGAATTTACAAAGAAACTTTTAATATGAACATGTCACTCATATGGTTTTAAAAATCAAAAAAATTAAATTAACACAATATTAATTAGTATTCTTTTGAATTATCCTTAAATGAAATAAATTTGTACTTCAAACAAAAACTTCAAATGAAAAACTTTAAAATCAAGCCAAAACTAATTGCTTTTTTTGCATTAGGAATTGGATTTTTGACATTATCATGGGGAATCGTTGGTCACGAACGCATAAATAAAGCTGCAGTTATGGCTTTACCTCAACCACTACAAGTATTTTTTTATAATCATATTGATTTTATTACTCAGGAAGCTTCTGTTCCGGACATTCGTAAATATGCTTTAAAATACAAAGACGAGAACCCAAGACATTATATCGATCTGGAAAACTTCGGGTCAATTGACAGTCTGCCAAAAACACTTGAGGAAACAACCAAAAAATATGATTCCAAATTCCTGAACGATAACGGAATTTTACCATGGTATATCGAAGATATGATGATAAAATTAACTAAGGCTTTCAAAGATAAAAACAGGGCAGAAATTTTATTTCTGGCTGCAGATTTAGGTCATTATATTGGTGATGCACATATGCCGTTGCATACTTCTGCAAATCATGACGGACAATTGAGCGATCAAAAAGGAATTCATTCACTTTGGGAAAGCAGGCTGCCGGAGTTATTTGCTAAAAATTATAAATTAAACGTACCGGAAGCACATTATTATGAAGATGTTCATAAAGCAATCTGGGACATGATTAGAGATACACACAGTTTAGTAGAACCTTTATTGGCGGTTGATAAAAAATTAAGAACGTCAACTCCGGAAAATCAAGTATTTGTAGTTGATGCAGAAGGGAAAATTGTTAAAAATAAATACAATTCGGCTAAATTCTCAGATGAATATGCTGCAAAACTGCACACCGAACTTAACGGAATGGTTGAAAATCAAATGAAAAAAGCAATCACCGCAACGTCAAGTTTTTGGTATACAGCCTGGGTAAATGCGGGTAAACCTGATTTGAGTGATTTAGATGCTCCAGAATTGACTAAACGTAACAGTAAAGCTTTAAAACAAGATACAAAATTGTATAAAAAAGGAAACCTTTTTGGAATGCAGAATCAAAATGATTAGATTGTTGTACCTTCTAAAATAAAATTTTACAGTTTTTTTAAAATCCCGATTACATTAAGTAATCGGGATTTTTGTTTTAAGCAAAATATTGAACTGAACTTGATTTTGCTAAAAAAACAGCTTAACAGCCTCTAAGACTAATTTAATAATATCTTAAGGTGGTTTGCATAAGGCAATTTATTGATATAAATATATTTGTATTATGAAAATTACCATACAGAAAATAGCTTTAGTTCTTCTATTATCAACTATAAGCCAGATATCTTTTTGCCAAAAAACCGGGACAATAAAGGGAACAATTTCAGATGAAAAAACACCTTTAGGATATGTTGATGTTATTTTGAAAAATATAGACGATTCAACAAAAGAGGTAAATCATAAAGTAACTGATAGCTTGGGGAATTTCACAATGGAATCAATAATTGACGGGAATTATGAATTACAGTTTAACTTAATTGGTTATAAAACAACATATCAAAAAGTAAACATTTCTGAGTCAAATAACTCTGTTTCATTAGGTACGATTGTTTTGCATAGTGACACTAATTTATTGAATAATGTCTTGGTTACATCACAAAAAAAACTTATTCAAAAAACTACTGAAGGATTTATTTTTAATGCAGGTTCTAATATTTCTCAAACTGGCGGAACTGCAATTGATATGCTGAAAAGTATTCCAACGATCGTAGTAGATGCTGATGGAGGAATTTCTATGAGGGGAAAAATGCCTTTAATCCTGATTAATGGAAAAAATTCGACTATTACAAATATGGATCAAATTGCGGCAACAAGTATTGAAAGCATTGAAGTAGTCAATAATCCTACTGCAAAATATGATGCCAATGCTGAAAGCGGTATCATTAATATTAAGCTTAAAAAAAACAATCAAAGCGGTATTAACGGAGCTGTAGCACTGGGCGGTGGTTTTGGAGCTAAAGGCAGGTTTAATAGTTCGGCACTTTTGAATCATAAAACTGATAAATGGAATTTTGGTTTGAGCTACGATAACCGTTTTGCAGGGAGAACTAAAGAAATAAAAGGAAGCAGGACCAATTATTTTATTGAAGATGAACATAATATCGAACAAAACAGGAATGATGAGCGAACGGAGCAGTTACAGAACCTAAAATTCAATATTGATTTCTCACCCAACGAAAAAAATAATTTTTCTTTTGAGGCTATAGGAAATATGGAAGGTCAGAATAATGACGAGACGTTAAAAACTTTGGTAAAAAGAGAAAATAATAGCTTTTTTTCAAACAATACCAGACATTCTCTGGAACTGGAACGTTCAAAAGTGGCAGAATTTACACTTAATTATGATCGAAAATTTTCAGATGAAAGAAAAAACCTGACTGCGAGTATCACTTCATCTCTTAATAGGGACCACGAAAATACAGATATTGATACTTATAATTATAATGAAAGTAATGCCCGGATTGGTGATGTTTTTTTACAAAGAACACACAATTATGAAAATGGAAATGTGTCAAATGCTATTTTTGATTATGCTTTTCCGGTCTTTGAAAAATCAATTATTGAAATGGGATACAAAGGAACTTTTCGGTTTTTTAATTCTGATTTTGAAAGTGCAGATAATAGTAATGGTGAATATATTGTTAATCCGGCATCGAGCAATATTTTTAAATTTCATGAACAAATAAATGCTGTTTATGGAATGTTTAATTCTGTTATTGGCAATGCTGAAGTTTCAAAATGGAAGTATAATTTGGGCGCTCGTGCAGAACAAGTTTCAAATGATGGAAAAATCCAAAAGAATGGTGATAGTTTTTCAAATAATTATCTGAAATTGTTTCCTTCAGCTTCTGTACAATATAATTTGAAAACAGATGAATTTATTAAATTCGCCTATAGCAAGCGTATTAATCGCCCCCAATTAGGTCAGCTGAATCCATTTACAGATATTACTGATGCATTGAACCCTCATAGTGGGAATCCCTATTTAAAACCTGAAATAATCAATATCGCAGAGGCAAATTATAATAAAGAATGGTCTAAATATTCTTTTTCTATGAATGCTTTTTATAGAAATGCAGCAAATACAATCAAACAATATTCAGAACTTCAGGATGATGGCTCTGTATTATTATCACCAAAGAATTTTGGGAAAACTATCACTTATGGATTAGAATCTATTTTTAGTCTTAAGGCAAACGGTTTTTATGATGCAAATATTAGTTTAACCGCTTTTCAACAAAATATAGACGGATCAAATGTAGCTGATGATGTGGCAAGCAAAGCCTTTAACTGGTACGGAAAAATCATAAATAATTTTGTGCCATGGTTAGGAGGAAAAATTCAAATAATTGGAAATTATAATTCGGCATTGGCAACTCCGCAAGGAGAAAGAATAGCTATTTATAATATTGATATGGGGTTTCAGCAAAAATTGGGTTCCGGAAATGCACGTTTAGGTTTAGTTGTTACCGATATATTTAATACATTAAAAAGCGGCTATATAAACAACACTTACAATTTTACAAACAATAGGACTTCAAAATCAGATACGCGTGCTTTGATGGTTACATTTGCTTATACTTTTAAATCGGCGTTCAGGGAAAAATTATTAGAAAACCAGTTTACTCCTGAGTATTGATTTATTTTTATTTGTAATAGATAAATCCGTTGAGTGAATTCAAAAATAGGTGTCAGGCAGAGTCCATTCGACTTCGCTCAGGATAAACTTAGCCGAAGCCCTTTCGAAGTCGAATGGCTCAGGATGACAATGATTTATTTATGAAAGTATAAGATGTTTTGCACAACCCCTAAACTAAAATACTTTTACAAAAGACAAACCATATTGCTGGCCGTTGTAGAAAGGCATAATCATAGATGTTGAGTTAGTTTCGGAAGATTTAAATATCTTTTTTGTTATATATGGATTCATCCAATAGGCCAGTTTAGTACTCAAAATACCAATTCCGGCTCCGGCAGTTACATCTGTTAACCAGTGGCGGTTGTTATAAATTCTGAAAAGTCCTGTTCCTGTTGCTACTGCATAACCTGCAATTCCATACCAAATCGATTTATCTTTGTATTCCTGCCATAAAAATTCAGCTCCGGCAAAAGCAGTTGCAGTATGCCCTGATGGAAAAGAGTTGTTATTACTTCCATCAGGGCGCTCTTCTTTTACAATTGATTTTAAACTTAAGACTGTTGTCGCCATAATGACATATGAAGTCGCAAATATGACGGAACGATCCCTGAAATTGTTTTTACCTTTTATACCGAAAGCATTTAACGCATACACCGAAGCGGCAGGGGAGTATTGAGAGAAATCATCAATGGTAATTTTTTGATCAATGTCTTCAGTTACCTCTTCTTTAATTTGTGAATTGAAACTTAACAGTTGGTCACTTTCAAGACCAATTACTCCATAAACAATTAACACACCTGGAATGATTAATTGTTTATAGTTGAATTTTAAACGGTTAGCGGTAGTGTCAATTTTAGCAATGCTGTCTGTTTGCTGAGCGTTTGCATTCAGAATGCTCAATAAAAATATCAGTAAAATAGTTTTGTAAAACATCTTTTTTTATTAGTTATGAAAAATAAAAGTTATTATTATTTTACTGATTATTAATTCTTTAGGTAAAATTATTAAAAAACGTCAGTTCGAGTGTTTTTTATGTAGTAAAACGGAACAAACTTCTCGATACGCTTCGCACTCGAAGTGACGTGTATCGAGAACTGTTTTTAATGAAATTTTTCTTGTTCTCGATACGATTTTCTATCGAAAATCACTCGAACTGACGAAAAATTATCATCAAAA
>NZ_AKJZ01000033.1 GCF_000282055.1 Flavobacterium sp. CF136 | reverse complement strand
ACTACAGGCTCTTTATCAGGATTAACAGCCTCAACAGCTTATGATGTCCAGGTGCTGGCATCGAATGCCTCAGGAGATGGTGTTTTATGCACAGCTGTATCGATGAGTACATTACCAGCTATTCCGGCAGGACTAGTTTTTACAAGCGCAACAACTACTTCAATAAACTTTTCCTGGACTGCTGTTACAGGTGCTATAAGTTACAAAATTTATAAAGATGGTGTGTATATCAGTACAGTGACCACTACCACAGGGTCCTTATCAGGATTGTTAGCCTTTACAGCGTATAATGTTCAGGTATTGGCTACTAATACGTCAGGTGATGGAGGTTTATCTAATGCTGTATCTATGACTACAGCACCAGCAGCACCGACAGGATTAGCTTTTACGAGTGCTACTGCATCAGATATAAACTTTTCGTGGACAGCTGTTGCAGGAGCTACTGGTTATAAAATTTATAAAAATGGTATTTATGTAAGTACTGTAACTGCCCCTACAACTACAGGTTCATTATCAGGATTGACAGTTTCTACGGCGTATAATGTTCAGGTATTGGCCACTAATGCGTCAGGTGATGGAACTTTATGTACTTCTGTATCGATGAGTACATTGCCGGCTGTACCCACAGGATTAGCTTTTACCAGTGCCACAGCTACGTCTATAAACTTTTCGTGGACAGCAGTTGCAGGAGCTACAGCTTATAGAATATATAATGGAGGATCAGATACGGGTATAACAACAACTGCGAACAATGGTTCATTATCTGGATTAACTGCCTCGACAGCCTATGGTATTCAGGTGCTAGCCGTTAATGGATCAGGGAGTGGTACACTCTGTCCTGCAGTATCGATGAGTACATTGCCTACAGTACCTACAGGATTAACATTTACCAGTGCCACACCGTCATCAATAAGTTTTTCCTGGGCAGCCGTTGCTGGAGCTACTGCTTATAAAATATATAAAGATGGTGTATATACAAGTACAGTAACTACTACTACGGGTTCATTATCTCTATTAACGATATCGACAGTCTATGGAGTTCAGATACTGGCCTCTAATGCTTCAGGTGATGGTGCTTTATGTTCTTCGGTGTCAATGTCTACTCTGTTAGGAGCTCCTACAGGTTTGACTCTTACAAGCACTACCACATCTTCTATAAATTTTTCATGGACTGCCGTTTCAGGCGCTATAGGTTATAAAATTTTTAAGAATGGTGATTCTCCAATAACGACTACTGCTGCTACAGGTTCTTTTTCAGGACTCACAGCTTCTACTAATTATACAATAAGGGTGCTTGCTTACAATGCTTCGGGAGATGGTTTGTCCTCTTCTGTAGTAATGTCTACGGCTTCAACACCTGTTATGTTACCAGCTCCTACAGGTTTGACTCTTACAAGTAATACTACTTCTTCTATAAATTTTTCCTGGACAGCTGTTGCGGGAGCTACAGGCTATAAAATTTTTAAGAATGGAGATTCCCCAATTACTACTACTGCTGTTTCAGGTTCTTTTTCCGGACTCACAGCTTCGACGAGTTACACGATACGGGTGCTTGCTTACAATGCCGCAGGAGATGGTATGTCAACTTCTTTAGCAATGTCGACAGCCAGTATTCCGGCCCCTGTGATAGGATTTCATGTAACCGCAGGGACGTACCCCGCAACTGTAGGAACATCAGTAAACGGAACGATTGTAAATACTCGGACCACGCCTATTTATGTTTATGCTGCAGTACAATCTTTGACAGGATCAGGATCAGGCAGTGGTGGTGGTAGTGTTAATGGGACTGGTTTATCGGTGAATGGAACATTTACGACTTCCGGACAATATTTCGTTTCTTCAAATTATGCTACGATAGCTGCCGGGGCAACGGTTACTTTTAGTGGTGGTTATGGCGGTGCAGTTGGACGACTCCTTTTTGCCTATTCATTGACACCCGGAGGAGCATTAAACTATTGGTTTGTTTCTAATTAATAATGAAGAGCTATTTAAAAATGATTGTCAGGTCAGCGTTAACTCAGGAAATTTCCAATATACTTAGTTTAAATATCAAATAAGTTACATGAAAAAAAATCTATCAATATTGTTTGTGTTGTTATTTACCAGTATGAATATTGCGGCACAGCAATTTAGTAATGAGAATTTTATTTACACCGAAGCACCGCAGAAAGCGGTACAAAGCAGTAATTATAATACCTTGTCTAAAACAGACATACAGAGAAATATAAATTATTTTGATGGTCTGGGTCGTTTAAAACAGTCAGTTGGCATAAGTCAGGGAGCTAATAAGTTAGATAATAATTTATTAGATTGGAAAAATAACTGGACATTAGGCATCGGTGCAGTATCTTTTTTTACTGAAAATGGACAACTCACAGAGAACCTCAGAATTAACGGGTTGAATCCGTTTGGGAAGACAGACCGGTTATGGAGATGCGTTAATGATGCAGCAAGCGATGCCGATGGCGGCTGGAATACTTCACTGGTTCCTATTGATAAAACCCAATCCTATCAATATGCTGTTTGGGTAAAACGCACGGGAGGACAAAATGGTACCACTTTTCATGGTACACAAAATGTTGTCAATTTAGATGGCACTGCTAATGGAAACCCTTATTTTTGGTATGGGAATTTACCCGCGCTGGATACCTGGTACCTGATGGTTGGTCTGATTCAACCCTCGACCTATGCAGGAGGATATTCCGGAATAAGCGGTGTATATGATATGGCAGGCAATAAGGTATTAAGCGGAACTGATTTTAAATGGAGCAGTACTACGACGAATTCGTATTTTAGGAGTTATTTGTATTATGCAGCAGATGTTGCTGTAAGCCAGTATTTTTACAATCCTGTTTTACAAAAAATAGATAATAATCAGGCCAGTATTTTAGGTTTAGTAAAGGGATTTGAATCCAGCGATATTATAACCCACAATGAGTATGATAATCTCGGAAGACAAGCCAAAGAATATTTACCTTATGCTGTATCGGGTACCGGAGGTTTAATACAGACAGCCCCTCTTACAGATGTTTTGGCTTATTACAATACTACAAAATATGAGAATACGGCAAACCCGTTTAGTGAAAAATCTTTTGAGTCTTCCCCATTAAGCCGTGTCCTGAAACAGGCAGCTCCGGGAAACAGCTGGAAAACCCAACTGACTTCAGGCCATGAGGTAAAATTGGACTATCAGACCAATAGTGCGACGGAAGTGAAACAATTTATAGCGGTAAGTACCGACAATCTAACAACTTTAGGTCTTTATAATCCATCAATAACCCAGACTATTAACTATAATGCCGGCGAGTTATATAAAACGGTAACAAAAGATGAAAACTGGATATCAGGTTTAGACCGGACAACCGAGGAGTTTAAGGACAAAGAAGGCCGTGTAGTCTTAAAAAGAACTTATGATAATCAGGTTCCTCACGACACGTATTATGTTTACGATCAATATGGAAATCTAAGCTATGTATTGCCTCCTTTGGCTAATGGTGCTTTTGATGATACAACACTCAATAATTTATGTTACCGTTATAAGTACGATTATCGCAACCGATTGGTGGAGAAGAAACTTCCCGGAAAAGAATGGGAATATATTGTTTATGACAAACTCGACAGGCCGATACTAACCCAGGATGCTAATCTCAGGATCGGTAAAAAATGGCTGTTTACCAAATATGATGCTTTTAATAGGCCGGTTTATACCGGAGAATATGTCAATAGTGTAACTATTACGCGTAAAGCAGTACAAGATTTGGCTACCGCTAGTGTCGCTGCCTTAAATGAACAGGCTCAGGGCGCTACAGTAATTGGGGATGCTACCGCGTATTACAGTAATGCTTCTTTCCCTAATACGGATATCAATTTAAACATTATTAATTATTATGATAATTACAGTTTTGACCTGATAGGGCCTCTGCCTTCAGCAGTTGTTTCTTATGGTATTACTCCTGTAAGCAATGCAAAAGGATTGGCAACAGGAAGTAAAGTAAGGGTCTTGGAAAAGGCCAAATGGATCACCAACGTAATTTATTACGATGTTAAGGGCAGACCGATTTATAATTACAATTACAATGATTATCTGCAAATTACAAGCACAGTAAAAAGTAATCTTGATTTTACAGGGAAAGCAACAGAAACGACCAGTACCCATACCGGAGTAGGTGTAACAACAACAGTAGTTGATGGTTTTACATACGATCATACGGGAAGACGTCTGGTACAAAAACAAAAAATAAACAGCCAGCCTGAAGAAATTATTGCATCAAACACCTATGATGATCTGGGGCAACTGGTACTTAAGTCCGTAGGCGGAAAAACAAGCCAAAACCGTTTACAAAATGTAGATTACAGCTATAATGTACGAGGATGGTTAAAAGGAATAAACAATGTTAATGCCATAGGAACAGATCTGTTTGCTTTTCAAGTGAGTTATGATATTCCTGTTTCAGGCGGGACTGCATTGTATAACGGAAACATAAGCCAGACATTTTGGCGAACAGCTAATGCGGATACCAGTTTAAGAAATTATAATTATACCTATGATGCCTTAAACCGCTTAGCATTTGCGACAGATAATCTCGGAAATTATAATGAAAATCCGACTTATGACAAAAACGGGAATATAAAGACATTATTTAGAAAAGGGAATACAGTACCGGGCACCAGCAGTTTTGGAACAATTGACGATTTGATATATACCTACAATCCTTCCGACAACAGGCTTATTAAGGTAGAAGATAGTGCACCAATAAACACCGAAGGTTTTAAAAACGGAAGCACTGCAACTACAGAATATACCTATGATGATAACGGTAATATGAAAACCGATGCCAACAAAGGTATAATAACCGATATAAATTATAATTACCTTAATCTGCCTACGGATATCGCTTTGCTGGGCGGAACCATTAATTACGTTTATGATGCGACAGGTGTTAAACAGCGTAAGATTGCAGGGACTATCACTACTGATTATGCCAATGGCTATCAATATGAGAATAATAAGCTTAAATTTTTTCCTCAACCTGAGGGTTATGCAGCTAATAATGCGGGAACTTTTAGTTATATTTACCAGTACAAAGATCATTTAGGAAATATACGTCTAAGCTATGGCGATGGAAACGATGATGGTGCTGTTAATAGTTCAGAAATCGTAGAGGAGAGCAATTATTATCCTTTTGGATTAAGACAATTAGGCTATAATGGCGCAACAGTTTTAGGAAAGGGAAATAGTACAGGTCAAAAGTATAAGTACAATGGCAAGGAATTGCAAGATGAGCTGGGACTGAATATGTACGACTATGGAGCACGAAATTATGACCCTGCATTAGGCCGCTGGATGAATATTGACCCGTTAGCGGAAAAATCTAGAAGATTTAATCCATATACGTATGCACTAAATAATCCTGTCTATTTCATTGACCCAGATGGGATGATGGCTATACCTACTCCATTAGAAGCGGCTTTAATGGCTAAGCATGTATATGCTGACCCAAAGGATAAAGTAGAATTACAAGGAGGATGGAAGCCTTCTGCAGCAATGTCGAATCTAAGTTACAGTAATGGCAAAACTGGATTCAAATCTGCATTGTATGAACGAACTGTTGATGGAAAAACAGAATATACATATGCGACAGCTGGAACAGAAGACGGAAAAGACTGGAAGAATAATGGTACTCAATTGGCTGGAGCATCTGAACAATATAATCAATCAGTAGGTAATGCAAAAGCTCTCGAAAAGGGATTGGATGGCGAAATTACTTTTACAGGGCATTCACTAGGAGGAGGGCTTGCAGAAGCAAATGCGATTGCAACTGGAGATAGTGCTATAACTTTTAATGCAGCTGGTGTTAGTTTGTTTACAGGTGGTGTATCAAAGAAATCTGATACTGATGCGTATATTATGACAACTGACCCACTAAATGCTATTCAGCAAGGCTCAAAATTTGCTGTTTCGCCATTAGTTCCAACAGCTGGAGGAGAAAAACATTTTTTAAGTCCTAGAAATGCAAGTGGAATATACAATGGACATAGTATTAATTCCATTATAGATTCATTATCTCAACCAACAGCGATTCAAAGTATGTGGAATACGATTAAACAAGCTTTAACCCCTCCAAGTTTTCATTAATTATATGGTATCAAATAATAAATTGTAATGAAAAATAAAATCATATTGATAGTTTTATTTATAGCAGTTAGCTGTAATAATAAAGAAGAAAAAATAAACAATAGAGAAAGTAAAATAAATAAAAGTGAGCTTTTAGGCAATGACATCAGGTTATTTCAAGATACACCAGCTTGGAATTTAGCTAAAGCTATTGAAGATGAGAATCTTACGTTAATAAAAGAAGAAGTACATTTAAAAAAAACAAATCCAAATTATAAAGAACCAAAATTTGGAAGTACACTTTTAATGTTAGGAATAAAAAATAACAAGTATAAAAGTGTAAATCTTTTATTAGTCTTAGGTGCAGACCCAAATTTAGGAGATTCTTATACAGGAGAAACCGCAATGATATGTGCTACGAAAAATAACGATATAAATTATTTAAAATTACTTTTGAAGTATAAGGGCGATCCTAATTCAAGAGAAAATATTCAAACAAAAAAAGGTGACCAAGCAAGAAAAACAGCATTGACTTCTGCTATTTCATATTTTGATTCTACTAGTCTTGAAAAAGTAAAATTGCTAACTGATGCAGGCGCAGATTTAAATTATTATAACGAAGGTCATACAGACTTGCCTCTTGGATTATCACTTACATTAGACAAAATGGATGTTGCTCTTTATTTAATTAAGAAAGGAGCAAATTACAATTTACCAATGTCAAAAAATGCAAAAGGTCAAAATATTTACATTTTAAAGGCTTTACGGCAATGTGTTTTTGATTTAGATTCCCCTGAATATCAACAAAAACAACAAATTATACAATATTTAAAAAATAAAGGACTTAATTATTCTAATGAGCCTATTCCTGAAAAAACATTAAAAAAGATTAAAAAAAAATACCCAAATAACTGGATGGAATATATCGAAAAATATTAAGTTAACAATTGGTAATGTATCATATGTTGGTGGTTAATTATTACATCGAACATTTCTAGATTATCAATGATTTATATTGATATTAGAAAAAATTAAAACAGCCTTCGGGCTGTTTTTTTATTTTATAATGCCTTAAATCGAAAAAAATGGAATCAAATTAAACTACGTGGTACAGATGTGTTGGTGGCGTTCGAAAGATGATAAAGTATCGAAAGACAAAGTCTGGGAATCAAAGATATATTTTGCAGAAAATGCGGGAAAATCAGAGTTGAAAATTATGTATATCTGGCTTATAAGGGAGATATAAACCAGAATATTATTCAATTAACCAAAGAGAGACTAGGAATAAGAAGCACTGCAAGAATATTAAAAATTTCGAATACCACATTATTAAAAAGAATTATAACAATTGAGGAGAATATTCATCAGTCCATTATCAGTAAAGGAAAAACTTATGAAGTCGATGAAATGTGCACTTATATCAGAAACAAAAGAAATTTTATTTGGCTGGTTTATGCTCTGAAGAAGAATTCTCAAAAGGTTGTCAGCTTTAATGTTGGCAAACGAACCAATAAAACCTTAAGTTGTGTCCTAGATACTTTAAAATTATCAGAACCGAAAAAGATATTTACCGACAGGTTAAAAAACTACAGATATTTGATTGATGAGAAGAGGGTCCGTCTTTATGTTAATTCTATTAAATATGGACCTCACAAACTCTTCTTAGTGCAGGGTCACACCTAATATAGGCCCTCACAAAATTTCATAATAAATTATTTAAGAAAGATGATGAAATTTTGAGATTTGGGTACTTCATGTCTCTAATTTGGAATTAATTATCTGTTCTGAATTCATTTAATCGGTTATAAAAATAAATATCTGCTTTTATAAACCGAAAAATTCGTCATACTCATCCGCTATGCGAATACCAATTGTAAATGTTTTAATATTTATCAGGTAAATACTCCACATGACCTAAAAATTATCCTCTTCTCGGGATTACGGAATAAAGTTTTTTTAATACTTGATGAGGTAGTTTTGATTTCATAGATACAGTACATTCCCCTGTTTTTTTATGAACAATAGATCTATCGTAGATTATTTTTTTGGTAAACTATTTTTTAAATCTTTAAAAAAATAGATTCGCCAGGCTTTTGTTGAATTCTTGAGGGATTAACTATTTGTTTTTTATTATATATGTAAAAAAAGACGTTTTTATTTATAAAATAGTTGATTTGACCCTTTTATAATGTTGTAATGCCCCCCCTTTACTTTTATGTGTAATACTAGATTTACAATGTGAATTATATGTAACAGAGATGAAGTATTCTTAAAAAACTTGTAAAAAGTAAAATTTTAAGCAGTGCTGCTTTTTTAAATTATGTTTCTGTAATTCATGAATTTAACTAGTTTATTAACCAAAAATTACAACCAAAGATGACAAATTTTATTAGGAAAATCAAAGCTCCTGATTATGTATCCGGATTTGATTTTAAAAAGAAACTCACCATATTTTGTGCATTGGTTTCTTTTTCTCAAATGCAAGCTTACACTATTAATTCCAATAGTATAACGGGGCTTGAAAAAGTCCAACAGCAAAATAACATAAGCGGACAAGTTCAGGACCAAAATGGTGTGCCACAGCCTGGTGCCTCTGTCTCGATAAAGGGAACAAAAATAGGTACTATAACAGATTTTGACGGGAAATTTAGTTTAACAGGAGATGTGAATTCAGTATTGGTCGTTTCCTTTGTTGGTTTTGTAACTCAGGAAATTGTTATAAAAGACAAATCTAATATTATTGTCCAATTAAAGGAGAATGTCGCTTCTTTAGAGGAAGTTGTAGTAGTGGGATATGGTAAAATGAAGAAAAAGGATTTAACCGGAGCAATTGTCCAGGTTAAACCGGAAGCTTTAGCAAATCAAAACCCACAGACCGTTCAGGATTTATTGCGAGGCGTTCCCGGCCTAAAAGTTGGGTATTCAGCTGATGCAAAAGGAGGAGGGTCTTTGCAAATTCGTGGACAGACTTCTGTTTATTCTGACGGAGGTCATAATTCACCACTTATTATTCTAGACGGAATGCAATTCTATGGTGAACTTTCAGAAATTAATCCTGATGATATTGGTCAGATAGATATCTTAAAAGATGCATCAGCAACAGCTGTATATGGGTCTAAAGCAGCAGCAGGGGTTATTGTTATTTCAACAAAAAAAGGAAAAACCGGTAAGCCTGTTATCAATATTACTACAAACACAACAATTAGCAGCAAAAGTGCCTATCGCGATGTATATTCTCCAGAGGGGTATGTAAAATATCGTGAAGATTGGGAGACTGCTAAAACGTATGGACCAAATACAACATCAGGACAATACGAAGCTTATATTGCAAATCGTGTTGGTCAGGTGGGGTATTTCTCAAACCCTAACCAATTAGATCAGTATGGTATATCTCAGGCTCAATGGTTAGCTTATCAACCTGCCGGACAAATACAAGGGAAGAGTCTGAATGAAGTATGGGGACTCCGTTTGGGCATTACTGACGCTACGCTTTTGAAAAATTTTACAGAAGGAAAAACGCACAACTGGTATAACAGTACTTTTAGAACAGGAATAAATCATGACAATAATTTAAGTGTTTCGGGAGCAAGCGATAAAGTAAATTATTATATGTCATTGGGTTATTTAACTTCAGAAGGAGCTATTCAGGGTAATGATTATTCTGCAGTTCGTGCGAATATGAAAGTTGATGCAAAAATCACGAGCTGGCTTGAATTTGGAGCTAACGTTAATTTTCAGGATCGTTCAGATGGAGATATCTCTGTTGGTACCGGTACTAATTATTGGGATGCAAATATGTTAAGAAACAGCCCGTTTTCTAACTTTAAAAATGCAAACGGTGAATATGAAAGACAACCTATGGGACCAACTATTGGAGGGTATAATTATTACTATGACCGCCAATTTATGGAGCTTGAGAAAGGGTATACTGTGTTGAATACCATTTTCAATACTAAGGTAAATTTGCCTTTGGGTATTACTTATTCATTTAATGTTGCGCCACGTTATGAATTTTTTTATAATCGTTATTTTCAGTCATCAGGTCATAAAGGCTGGAATCCCGCTAATATAGGGGTGGATAGAGAAAGCGGTAAAAAATTTACCTGGAACCTGAATAATACATTAGCATGGGATTATACATTTGCTGAAAAACACCATATCGTAGCAACTTTTGTTCAGGAAGTTGAAGAACTTCAAACATGGTCTGATATTATTAGAGCCCGTAACATCCTGCCTTCAGATGCATTAGGGTTTCACAATACTTCTAATGCAACACTTTTAAATAGCTCGTTTTCTACCACGGATACACATCAGACAGCCGATGCATTAATGGCGAGACTTTTTTATTCGTTTAATAATCGTTATATGATAACAGGAACGGTGCGTCGTGATGGGTATTCAGCATTTGGAGCTTCGTATCCTTACGCAACTTTTCCTTCTGTAGCATTAGGATGGAATTTTAATAAAGAAAGTTGGTTCAATTGGAATCCTTTAAGTACAGGTAAATTACGCTTGTCATGGGGTAAAAACGGAAACCGATCGCTTGCTGATCCTTACTTAGCTTTGGCAAACTTAGCTTCAGGTACCGGAGCAACAATGGGATATATAGATGCTTCAGGAAATATTGTTGATATGAAATATTTAGGAATTGATCGTATGGCAAATCCAAATCTTCAATGGGAAAAAACAACTGCAACAAATATTGGTCTTGACCTGGGTTTTTTAAATGACCGAATTACAAGCACTATAGATGTTTACAGAATGATTACCAATGATATGATTATGAGTCAGCGTCTGCCTGAATTCACTGGATTTTCATCAATTGCAACCAATCTTGGAGAGGTTGAAAATAGAGGGATTGAAATAAGTCTTACTACTTTAAATGTAAAAAATCCAAACTTTGAATGGACTACCAGTGTTGCTTTTTCATACAATAAGAACACCATTAATGCATTATATGGCAATATGGAAGATGTTAAGGATGCCAATGGTAATGTTATTGGAACAAAAGAGGCAGATGATAAAACAAATGGATGGTTTATTGGTAAACCAGTTTCTGAAATCTGGGATTATAAAGTGATTGGGATTTGGCAAAAAGAAGAGTGGCAAGAAGCTGCAAAATATGGACAACGCCCTGGTGACCCAAAAGTTGAAAATAGCTACACTGCCGACGATGTTAATGGAAAACCAACTTATAATGAAAAAGACAAACAGTTTTTAGGACAAGCGGCACCTCCAGTTAACTGGTCACTTCGTAATGAATTTAAAATTTATAAAAATTGGAATTTAGCAGTTAATATGTATTCCTACATGGGGCACAAATCGCTTGACGGACGCTATATGAATACTTATAATGATGGCAGTTTATATACAAACAACTACAATCCATTTGTAAATCCATATTGGACACTTGATAATCCAACCAATGACTGGGCACGTCTTGATGCCAGAGGGCCTGCAGGAGCCGGAACAGCAAAATTATATGACCGTAGTTTTATTCGTTTAGACAATATTTCTCTGGCTTATACATTCCCTAAAGATCTTTTAGATCGTTTGCATGTGATAAATTTCAAAATTTATGCTTCGGTTCAGAACGTTGCAACATGGTCTGCTTCCGGCGAATGGAAATATTATGGAGACCCGGAAACAGGGGGACTGGCTACACGAATGTTTAATTTAGGTTTTAACGTTTCACTTTAATAATTACTCAACAATGAAAAGATATATAAAAAATAGAATCTCAACACTTGCACCTTTAGTAGTAGCTACTGCTCTTTTGGTTTCTTGTTCAAAGGATTTTCTGGATCCGGACCCGCTTTCGTTTTACGAACCTGAAACTACATTTACTACTGAATCCGGTTTACAGGCAGTTTTAGCAAGTGCCGATAAACAATTGCGTAATAATTATATTCATTATAATGCTGCCGGTAATAGTGTGCCTATCGGTACGGAATATGTTTTCTCTGATATGGCAAAATATGGAAAAACGGATAATAGCAGCACTATTTCTGATTTTGCTAACACTATAGTACCTACCGGAAGCTTTAAAACAGCAACAAATGATGATTTTTACCTTGGATTTTACTGGGTTGAAGGTTACAACGGTATTAAACATGCCAATACCATATTGACGTATATTGATAATGTGACAAGTTTGACTCAGGAAGTTAAGAATAAGTATATCGGTCAGGCCTATTTTCATAGAGCATACCGTTATCTGAATCTGGTATATCAATTTGGAGATATACCGTTAATTACTAAAATTTTGGAGGTCCCAAAGCAGAGTTATTATTCTACCAAAAAGGAAGCGATCATCGAAATGATTACAGCAGACATGGAGAAGGCTGTAGAATGGGTACCGGAGCAGTCAAAACTGCCTTATTTGGGTTTGGTTAATAAAGGGGCATGCCGTCAGTTGCTGATTAAGTGTTATTTGGCTTCCGGCAGATTTTCGGAAGCGGAAGCACAAGCAAATATTCTTATTAATCAGTCAGGTTATTCTTTAATGCAAAGCAATTTTGGAACTTTTGATCCGGGAGGAAATCCACAAACCTGGGCAATTACAAGAAATGTCGTTTGGGATTTACACAGACCCGAAAATAAAGTTATTGCTGCTAATAGAGAAGCCATAATGGTTATGCCAAATGGGGGAGTACAATCATTTTTACCGTTTGCCTCGATGAGAATTTTTGGACCAAACTGGAATTCAGGGACTCTTACAACACCTGATGGTAAACAAGCAGCAAGTCGTTTTGCCTCAAACAATGCTAATTACCAGGTTAAATATGATTATGCAAGAGCGCTGGGACGTGGTATTGCTACTATTAGTGCTTCTTATTATTCGCAGCACCCAATGTGGGTCGTAAACGGTATTGAGGATAAGCAGGATCTTAGGCATAATAATACTGTCGGTAACTGGGTGAATATGGAAGATCTTAAATACAGTGATAAGACTTCTGCATACTACCAGCAAAATTTTAGAATGAAAGAAGGAAACGTTTTATTATCAAAGGATACCCTTCGTGAATGGTTTGATTTTCCTTTGTATAAAATCTATCTGCATGATGTTGTAAATGAAACCAATACAAATGCAACTGATTTTCAGGGAGCCAGTACCGGAAGTAAAGCCCATTGGTACTTATATCGTTTAGCTGAAACTTACCTGTTAAGAGCTGAAGCACGTTTTTATCAGGGTAATATTGGCGGAGCAGCTCAGGATGTAAATACGATCAGAGCCAGAGCGGGTGCGTCACAAATGTACGGACAGGTAACGATAGGTGATATTTGTGCAGAAAGAGGAAGAGAACTTTATCTGGAAGAATGGAGAAATGTAGAATTAAAACGTATTTCGCACTGTCTCGCTCTCAGCGGAAAACCGGATGAGTGGGGGCAGACTTACAATAAAACGGATTGGGATAAACAGTCCGGAACTGATGCAGCCGGAGGTAGTTACTGGTATCAGCGTATTGTACATTATACACTCTACAACAAATATCCTAGTGGGATTGTTGTACCAAATGGTACTAAGTTTTATACTATGGACAAACGTAATAACTACTGGCCAATTCCAAACAGCGCTATAACGGCTAATATTAAAGGTAAATTAAGCCAGAACTACGGTTATGATGGTTACGATCCTAACGTTAAGGTTTGGGATAAATGGCAGGATGCTGTTGCTGATGAAAGCACATTATAGTATGCTAAAAATACTAATTTGAATGTACCGATACCAAATAGTTTAATGGCTCAAAATTACCTAACAGTTTTGAGTTTTAAACAACTGTACATTTATTTTGAAAGAGTTAAATTTTGCCCCCTCAATTAATAATTTTTTAAAAGCATTGACCACTAAGCATTATCTGTAAAAGGATAATGCTGGCGGTCTTTATGAATCTGGATTTTAAATATTCTTTTAATCCAGTCATAATTCACATGAATAAATAAAATTTTATAGGTTAATAACTGTAGTAGTCTTTTGGTTTCTGCATCACAATAATTTGTTACTAACTAAAAAATGTAAAACAATTTTTAAATAAGACTTTATATGAAAAAAATATACACATTTCTACTAGTCTGGTTATCCGTATTTTTGTTTCGGATACAGGCACAGGCCCCTAATTTACCGGTTAAGGCAAATTTAGCGACATCATTAAGCAGTTCTAAGGTATTCAGCAATAATGCAACTTTGGATGTGATATCATTTCCATTATCCAATCAGACAGAATTTACGCTGGAAGTAAAAGCCAAAGTAAATTCGGCACAGGGAAGAGGATTGGATGTGGAAGTTAAAAATACCGCCGGACTTGGATTCAGGACTTCTTTAGATAAAACTACTTTAAATCATTCAACAGTTTTATCAGCAGTTGAAAATTTAAGTACTTCTGTGGATAATGCTCAGGAACAAACTTACAGATATGCTGTAAAAAATGGTCTTGTAAATATTTATCAGGATGGGCATTACTTAACTTCAAAAGCATTGGATTTTGTACTTGATAATTCAGCTTCACCAATTGCATACGGATCTGATAATTTACTGGGGAGATGGGCAGGAGTGGCAGGAAATAATTCAGGAAAGCCAAATGATTATGGCTGGGCAAATACTGTTGCAACACTTCCGTGGAATACAGCCAATTCTACGAGCGGTGTCCGATATCTGGATGTAACTTCCGGACATACATTCGAATCCGATAATACAGCTTACAATGGAAGGATCATGTACATTCGCTGGGATAACAGCGCTTACTCTACTTCAACCTACAGTTATCCCGTAAAATTAGAAAAAGACCTGAAATATGAATTTTCATGGATTTATGAATATATATCCAATTCGGCACCCGGAACTCCGATTAATGTAGCCATTTCAGCAGCTGCGAACGGAACCGGAGCTGTCGCTTCTAAAACATTTGTAACCGGAAATGCCAATAAATTAAGAAAAGGAGATTTTTCTTTTATCGCAACTGCTGATGGTACTTTTTACATCACCATTACCGCAGGATCCGGGCTTATGGCAATTGGAGATTTAAAACTTAAATCGTCAAATTTAATCAATACATGGGATGGTTTTGCTAATGATAATTTAGGTTTACCCACTGCTTATGGCTGGACAAATTCTGTTTCTTCAGCTATTTTCAATACTGCAAACGCAGCCAGTGGAGTTCGTTATATGGATGTAACTTCAGGACATGCCCTTGAATCGGATGGTGCGAATTACTCAGGAAGGTTACTGTATATCCGATGGGACGGCACTCAGGAAAACTCCGTTTATTCATTTCCGGTACAGCTGGAAGCTTCAAAAGATTATCAGTTTTCATGGCTATATGAGTACATTTCAAATTTAGCTCCGGGCTCTCAAATAAATGTATCTGTTTCCACATCAGTCAATGGAGGAGGTACAGTTCTTACCTCTAAAAGTTTTGTAACAGGCGATGTTAATAAACTAAGAAAAGGTGATTTGTCGTTCCAGTCTCAGACTGCAGGTACTTACTACATCAATATTACAGGTGATAAAGCACTTTTTGGAATAGGGGATTTAAAAGTTCAGACACAACAAATAGCCAATATTGTTATCGGTAAAAATTATGCAGCAGGTGCCGTTGATATGGTTGTGAGTTCCGTAACTTTTGAAAATACGGCTTATGCTCCGGAAAAAATCATCAGCCCTTCAGCCGAAACTGAAGAAATAGCGAGCAGCCTTACAGTTGGAGCTTATGCAAAATCAAATGTGGTTTTAAATTCGGCGGCTTCTTTATATTTAAAAAATGCCTATAACCCGTTAATTAATGCAACCGTGAATTTAAATTCGGCAAATGCACGATTGTATTTTGAAAATGTTAAGCCTAGTGAAGTCATTAATTCATATTTAAAATTTGTATCGATAAATGGAGCTCTGGCAAGCAATGGTATTAATGCAAATGTCTCGAATTATGCTGGAGGTGCAGTGGTAGCTCCTTATTCTGTGGATGAAAAACCATTAGAAGTTTTTACTGCTGAAAATTTTGGAGGAACTTCACAGCTATTTGCAGCGGTTACACCACATGATAATTTAGACACATTTGATAATGCTGTCAAATCATTTAAATTGAAAAAAGGGTATATGGCAACTTTTGCTACCAATGCAGACGGATCCGGATACAGCAGGGTTTTTATAGCAGAAAATCAGGATTTGGAAATTGCGGTTTTACCCGTTAATTTAAACGGAACCATTTCATTCATCAGAACAATGAAATGGCATGAAGTCAACAAAAAAGGACTCGCAGGTGGAAGTACAGAGGCTATAAATGCAACCAATATTACTTGGTACTACAATTGGAATACCGGAATGGATACTACACCAAATGTAGAATATGTACCCATAAGACAAACTAATTTCTGGCCATCATTTACTCCTGCATATACTAAAGAAGGCTACACACATCTTTTAGGATTTAATGAACCAGATAGACCAGATCAGTCAAATATGACGGTTGAAGCAGCTATAACTTCATGGCCGGCACTAATGAAATCAGGTTTACGATTAGGTTCTCCTGCAACGTCAGATCCGTTTAATCCGTGGATGGGCAATTTTATGACCCAGGCAGAGGCTAATAATTACCGAATCGATTACGTCGCTATTCACTGTTATTGGTATAAGACTGCAGCCCAGTGGAAAAGTGATTTGCAAAATATATATGACAGATACAAAAGACCTCTTTGGATTACAGAATGGAATGTCGGCGCAAACTGGACAGGCAATAATTTTCCTGACGGGCCTACGGTACTTACTGATGCAAATGCAGTTAAACACAAAAATGATCTTGCAGCAATATTGACTGTTTTGGAAACTACAGATTATGTAGAGCGCTATTCCATATACAATTGGGTACAGGATGCAAGGGCAATGTATGTTACTATAGACGATGCCTTTAAAACAAGAAATCCAAACTGGCAAAATTACGTATGGCTTCAAACTGCACCCGTAATTTCAAGCACACCTACAAGTTATGTCGTCTTAACCCCGGCGGGAGAATATTATGCCAACAATGCTTCGGCTAAAGCGTATAGTTCAAATAGAGAATTCATTCCAATCTGGAAGACAAAAGTTGAAATACTGAGTTATGAATTGTCATCAGACTACCAAAATATTATTATAAACTGGACAGGTACCAATAATGATTTAGTAAATAAATATATTGTTGAAAGAAAATTAAATGGCGAAAGTGATTTTTCGGTTTTCTATGAATCAACAGATTATAAGATTATTAAAAAGACTGATCAGGTTCATTCAAGAGCAGAATACAGAATCAAAGTCGTTGGTAAAGACAATGTAGAGTCAGCATATTCGCCTATATTGGTGTTTGAGCAAGCGCCAATAGCAGCTACTCCAACAAATATTGAAGGAAAGGCATTATCGAGATCCATAATCAATTTAAAATGGTCGGCGGTTACAGGAGCAGAATCTTACACTATTAAGAGATCGGCAACTGTTGATGGCACGTATGAAAATGTTGCTGTATATCTTAAAGAGACCACTTTTGATGATATCAATTTAGAAGAGAATAAAGACTATTTCTATAAATTGGCATCAGTGAATACTGGAGGAGAAAGTCAGTATTCTTCACCTTTACAGGTCAAAACATTATCGTTTGCGATTCCGCCTGCCGTTACAAATGCTAATTTGGTATACGGTGACGCAAAGGTAAATCTTGATTGGGATTTTATGTACGATGCTAATTTTTATGTAAAAAGATCCAACTCACCATCAGGTCCTTTTACCGTTATAGCAACTGTTACTACAAATGAATATCAGGATGTAGCTGTTGTAAACGGGAACCCTTACTACTATAAAATTTCTGCTTTTAATGCCTTAGGCGAAGGCCCTGATTCGGGTATTTTAAGTGCAACACCTGCCCAAGGACAAAAGATTACGGGGACTATAATTGGTCATTCAGGGTCTTATCAAAATAGTGGCTTGACAATCGAAAAGGCTTTTGATGAAGATGTGAGCACTTTCGTGGATGGGCCAACTGCAATAGGTTATTTAGGTTATGATTTTGGACCTGATAAAAAAGCCCGTTTAACAGACATCAGATATGTTCCCCGAAGTGGTTTTGGTGCACGCATAAACGGAAGTGAGATTCGAGGTTCGAATAGCGAGGATTATCTTAATTCTTATGCCGTTTTACATGTGATCACACAGACACCGGCCAATGATATTTTTACAACGGACAGCGGTTTGGCAACTCAAAAATATAGATACATATATTGGTATACACCAACTGGTTACGGGAATATAGCTGAACTTGAATTTTATGGCAGTATTGATTCTATCTTATCTACAAATAAATCGCAGGCAGAATTTGTTGGGAATATAACGGCTTTTCCAAATCCTACATTGGGTCAATTTGATATTAATTTTCCAACCAACGGGGATTCCCAAAAAATTACAATTTATACCGTAGATGGGAAATTAATTTCTGAATCGAATTATAAGGTTGAGAATGGTAAAATTCATTTGAATCTGGACAGTAACACAGCAGGATTATATTTTGTAAAGTTTCAGTCTTATCCGGATAAAACGATCCGAATTATTAAAAAATAGATTTATCTGACAGAAAAGAAAAGTTAGTTTATTTAGTTTTTATAGTGTTTAGTTTTTGTAGTGATTATGGGGGATCGTGAGATCCCTCATAAACTTGTTTGTTTGCTGTTTTGCTTAGCTGTTTTCCGATGCAGAAATTAGCAATCCTGTGTTTTAAAGGTGTACAAATTTTGAGATACAATAGGGTATAAATTTGAACAGAATATCACAAAATAAAACAAACTTTATCTATTAAACCCTTTTTCAAATAGAGAGACTTTACAGTCTCTCGTAAAAATAAACCTCTGCACTGAAAGCGCAGAGGTTTTTAATTTAAGTTGTTTATCTACAATGTTTTATGGTGTATCTGAAAATGTAAACCCTGTTGACCGAGGTTTTTACTCCAGGTTCAAAAACTGGATTCCACCTTTTAGGTCAATTGATACAAGTTGGCTTTCGTCTTTTGATACTTTTAATTTATTCACAGTTGCTTTATGGTCTGTTAATGATTTTAAAAGCTCTCCGGTTTTTTTATCCCAAACTCTTATAGAACGGTCAATACTGGCCGTGAAAATTTTATTTTTAGCAAATTTTGCCGTGGTAAGATTCATGCTGTATGCGTCTTCGTATACTTTACTTTCATCGTATATATCATGCGTAATCCAATTGGGATGCTTTACTTTAAATTCCGGTTGATGCGTATTGCTATTGTATTTGGTACATTCATTATAATTTAAAGAAAGAAAATTTCCTTCACTATCCATATCCGTAAATTTATTCAGGTCAACTGAAATCTCTTTTTGTACCATATTGTTATTCATATTCCAATAGATAACTTTACTTGGAGTAACAATTATTGCTATGTTTTGTTTGTCAATTTTTACAATAGTTCCTTTTGGAAAATCAGATGGCAACATCAATTCCTGGTAATTTTTGGTTACATCCCAGATATATTGGTTTTTTTTCTGGTCCTGAGTAACCAGATAATTGAAATTATCCGAAAAGAAAACCGCAATAGACCAAGTAGTTTTTAAAGGCAGTTTTTTTATGATTTTTCCATTTTTCTCATTGATTAAAAGGATACCATTTTCTAAAGTGGCTGCTGCAATTTCTTTTCGTTGGGGATGATAAGCCAAGGAATAAATTTCATCCTCAATTTTTGCAATTGCAATTTCTTTTGGATTGCCATTTATTCTTTTGGAAATGCGCCCACTGAAAGTAGAAACAAGAACTGTATCTTTAATACCGGTATAAACTACGTCTGTATAGGATACCGGATTTATATTTGTCATTTTAGGAATAAAAATATTTTGGCTCTTACAACCCAGTATTGCAAAAAGTAAAATGAGCGTTGATAGAATTTTATTATTTTTCATTTTCATATAATTTTATATTTTTATCATTCTTCTTCAATTTTACAGATGCATTTCCATCACTGGTAGATAGTGTTATCGTGTTTTTTCTATCATGGTCATTTAACATTATTGCTGCAGCACCTTGTGGCTCTGATAGTAATAACAATTGCATGTTGGTTTTCGAGTCTAAAGACAGAAACGCGTTTCCTAAACCGTCATCTGTAACATAGCCTCCTCTTTCCTGCCCTTCTGCATCATAAAGCATGACACCAGAAACGCCAACTTTATCTCTTGAATTTAATCTACTGCCATAACTGCTCAAATTAGGTTCAGGCAAATGCGAACCAATAATAACCCGCTCTACTCCAAGTGAATCAACAACAACAATACCTCTTACTTTTATTATTTTATCCTGAAAATCAACAACTTTAGTGTTTTCTTTCTTAGAAAATGAAAATAGATAGAAGCTAAAGGCTAACAGGTTGCAAATACTTAGTGCATAAAAAATTTTTGACTTCATTTGATTTATATGTTTATATATTTTTAAATCTATATTTGTCGGTATATTTTAAAAAAGTTACAGAAATAAATCTAGATTTTTGAACTGATAGTTTTAGCTGGATTAGATCCCGAGGTTTTGGGTTTCCATTTTTGTTTCTTTTGTGGATATTCTGGATAAAATGAGCCTCTAATTTCTGGATAAAAGTGGACATATAAATGAACTTTCTTAGATTATCTAAAAAAGAGGTACACTCTCAAAATGGGTTGAGAATTTTGAATAAATTTATGGTTCGAACTACGTATAAGGATCACAAGAAAATTAAAAGCCTGAAAAATATTGATTTTTCAGGCTTTTTTGGTTCTACAAAATCATCGGTAAATATGATTAGTTACTTTCAATTAGATAATTCTCCTCCAGAATCCACAATTATTTACCATATATGACTTTTAAATAGCATACTAACTTATTTTTTTAGCTTTTCTAAATGTCAATTCAAATACGAAATAACAAAGAGCCAGAATTCCAAAACCAAAAATAGCATCACCAATAGCACGCAGCCATTTCAGGGTTACCATTGTGGGCTGCTGCATAAATTCTGCAGAACGTGCATACCACATACCATGTTCAATACTCGCTACAGCCTGCCAAACACCTACGGGAAGTAAACTTAGCAATGCCATTGTCAAAAGACCAATATTGGTTGACCAGAATATAAATTTCATTAATTTTTCATTCCAGATTTCATGACGATATAAACTTCTTAAAACAAATAGCATCAATCCAATTCCTAACATTCCGTACACTCCGAATAAAGCAGTATGTGCATGAAGAGCCGTGGTATTTAATCCCTGAATATAGTATAAAGCTATTGGTGGATTGATAATGAAGCCAAATATTCCGGCTCCTAAGAAATTCCAAAATGCTACAGCAATCATAAAGTATATTGGCCATTTGTAAGCTACAATCCATGGTGTAGCTTTAGACAAGGTATAATTGTGGTAGGCTTCATATCCAATCAATACTAAAGGAACAATTTCCAAAGCACTGAATGTAGCTCCAAAAGCCATCACAGCAGTAGGTGTCCCGGAGAAATACAAATGGTGAAAAGTACCTAAAATACCTCCTGACATAAAGATGATGGTTGAAAAAATCACATTTAGTGTAGCTGTTTTTGTTTTGAGAAGTCCAAGGCGAACAAATAAAAAGGCGATAACAACCGTCGCAAATACTTCGAAGAATCCTTCAACCCAAAGATGTACTACCCACCATCTCCAGTATTCTGCAATGGCCAAATTTGTTTGTCTTCCCCACATTAAACCAGCTCCGTAAAATGAGGCAATGGCAGCACATGAAATTAAAAACATTATAATTAGATTACGTTCCTCAGTACCTTTTTTAAGCACTGGAATTAATGGACGAATCATTAAGGCTAACCATAAAAACAGACCCACTAATAAGAAACATTGCCAAAAACGGCCTAAGTCTACATACTCATATCCCTGATGTCCAAACCAGAAATTATCTACCAGGTTTAATTTTTGCATTACTCCAAACCATTGTCCGGCCATTGAACCCAAAACAATAATCAGCAAGGCAAAGAATAAAAAGTTAACTCCAAAAACCTGAAATTTAGGATCTTTTCCGGAAACAGCAGGTGCAATATACAATCCTGTGGCAAGCCAGGCTGTTGCTATCCAAAATATTGCTAATTGGGTGTGCCAGGTTCTGGTTACGGCATACGGTAAGAATTCATCCAAAGGGATTCCGTAAAAACCATTTCCTTCTACACCATAATGGGCTGTAATGACACCAAAAATAACCTGCAGGATAATGAGTAAACTGACTACCCAGAAGTATTTTTTTATTTGATACATTGAAGGTGTCATCCCTTGTTTTAATAAAGGGTCAACAGCAGGAGTTTCCAGATGCTCATCGGCACCGGATTTAACATGATAGAAAATTAAAAGACCGGTACATAAAATTAAAAGGATGATACTGACACCAGACCAAATAAGTAAATTTTTTGTAGCCACATTGCCCACTAGTTTATCAGAAGGCCAGTTGTGGGTATAAGAGATGTCAGAATCAGGTCTGTTTGTTACCGTTGCCCATGTTGCCCAAAAGAAAAAGGCACTCATTTTATGCATTCTTCCTTTGTCTTTTATAGACATTTTCGGAATGGCGTAGTCATTTCGCAATTGATCAAACTTCGGATCATTCATAAACAAACCTTCATAATAAGTGCTCAAATAAGCAATAGCTTCAATTCGGTTTTGAGAAATGGTGATCGTTTTGTTTTCTGCATTATAGGTATTTTTTCGAACGTCGTTTTGCAGGCGGATCTTCATCACGGCTTGTTGCTCGTCAGATAAATCTGCAAAGTTTTTTTGGAATTCATCTTGCGATAATTTATTCAGTATAAAAATTGCTTCGCGATGTAGCCAATCGGCAGTCCAGTCAGGAGCAACATAAGCTCCGTGCCCCCAAATTGTCCCTACTTCCTGGCCACCCATACTTTGCCAGATGTTTTGGCCATCTTTAATTTCCTGCTCGGTAAAGATGGTTTTGTTGTCTGTAGAAACAATTTTAAGCGGAATAGGAGGGGCCTTCTGGTAAATTTCATATCCATAGTATCCCAAAACTGCAAATGAAATACTCATAACGAGAGCAAACGCAATCCATAGTTTTTTTTCTCTTCTCATCTTTATTGATTTTTAAACTTATTTGTTTAATTGTTTATAATAAGTAAAAATAATGCTCCTATAATAAAGCGTTTATGAGTCAAATCATAAAAACAATACTATTTACTTAAACAATTAAAGGTCAGGATAAGATTTTTAGTAAATACTTAAAAAAGAACGTTTTAAATGTTGTTTGACGGTTTTTTTGTCGTAATGAATAGTTGAAATAATGAAGCCCGCTGCGCAGGTTTTGCAGCTTTGTCAAATAAGTTTAAGCAATTGACGGATTTGATTTTGTTCCGCTCTTGTAAATAAAAGCTTCATTTTGGCACAAAAAACTAATATCTCAAAAAAGTATCTCCCGATTTAATTCCCAAAGCCAATTCTTCCAGATTGGTATTTTCGAGCATAAAAACCAAATCGTTTCGAATAGATTTGAACTTGTAGTGCATCGGACAAGGATGTTCTTCAGAACAATTGGTCAATCCCAAGCCACAGCCCGTAAAAATGCGGTCGCCATCCAGCGCATTTACTATTTGCGCTAATTTAATTTCTTTCATCTTTTCCTTAGGAATCTCAAAACCACCGCCAACTCCTTTTATGGAATTGATAATGTTGTCTCTCGATAGGATTTGAAGAATTTTGGCTGTAAAAGCTTCGGGGGAATCTATTTTTTTTGCAATATCTTTTAAGCCGGTACGATTGCCCTGATACGATTGAGAAGCAATAAAAATAGTAGCACGAATGCCATATTCACAGGTTTTAGAAAACATAATCGGTTTTTTACAAATTTAAGAAATAAGTTTTAGTCCCTATTCCGAACTTTAAAAGGAAGTTTTAACGAAAATTTTATCCGGGCGTGCCCCTCCGTAAAAACTTCGGGTCGGGTTTTACGTTCCCGCTTTTTTTATACCGTAAAAAAACGGTATAAAAAAGAGCTCCACTGCAACCCCTCACGCGAGCAGCTGCTAAACGACAGCATTTTTTTATAAATCAAAATCCTCCAAAACGCACAAAAGATCCAAAAATAACCATCAAAACGCCAATTACGGTAACTGATACTATATGAAAAGTCATTTCGGGTAATTTCTCATTACTTTTTTCAAGCTTGGGAAGCACTCTGAATTGAGCGCTCAATGCAAAAAGAACCGTCAATAATAACAAAGCTAATTTTGTTGAAACTACTTTTTCTATAGGTGTTTCAAATTGAAACCAATATTCAATGCTGACACCATATTGATAAGCCATCAAAATCCCGGTGATAACCAATAAAACCAAAGCAGTCATTCCTACAGGTTCGTACTTTCTTTCATAATTCAGAATTATATTTTGATTTTTTTCTTTTAGTGCTTGTGGCAAAAAGCCAAAGACAAGCAACAAATGACCACCAACCCAAATGGCGGCACTCAAAAGATGAATGATTAACAATAGATGGTGACTCATAGGAGTTTTTGTTTAAGTTTTAAAATTTCAACAGATAGAAATAAAAGACCTGCCGGCAGAAAGATACTGGATAAAAATAGATTTTGATAATAATTCGGAAATGCTCCTTTGCCAAAGAAAAACCAAATGCCCTGTAGAAACAAAAGAATTTCGGTTGTGACAAATCCAAGTAAAAAAATTGCAATTCCCCATTTTTGTATACGGTTTCGCGAATTTAAAAAATCATTTTGCAGGGCAAATCCAAAAAGAAAACCCGTAATAATTCCCAACATCGTCAAATGAATATAGCCAATCACAAAGTTCCTAATCTGATGTGATACCTGTGCCAATTCGGGAATCAAAACAACCAATTGAATAACTACTTTTAAAGCCAATGAAAACAAGGCAAAACCATAAACCGTTTTTGTTATCGTTGGCAAAGCAGCAAAGAAGAATTGAAATTGCGGACGAATAAATCGTATAAAAAGTAACGCAGCAAACAACTGAAGCACTACTCCAAGAGCATTTAACCAGTAAAAAACAGGGTTAGGCAAATACCAACTCACTGGTAAAGCCAATGTTAACAAAGTCGTAGCAACAAATAAATTATAAAACAAACGAAATTTTTCAGCTTCAATAATAAGTTTTACCTGTTTGAAAAACAAAGCAAAAACGGCAAACAGAAACCAGCCATTAAATTGAAAATGAAGAAAAAACTGAATCGAAATTTGATAAAAAGCACTTGCTTTTCCTAACAATCCTACTGTGGGACCCAAACACCAAACACCCAATGTAGAAAAAATCATAAAAAATAAAGCCGTACGAAGCATCTTCTTTTCGGGCAATGTAGTTAGATTGGCATCTTTCTTAATTAAGTAACAAAAAAAGTAACTGCAAAAAATATGCAAAGTCGAAAAAAGAATAGAAGCAAAAGCATATCCCTGTGCCGGAAAATCAATCATCATTCCAATTACTGCCAGTTCTGTTATCCAAAATAATCGGTTGTAGATGGGTTTTTGTTGTTTTTCTTTTGGAACAAAAAAATGAAAAATTAAACAGTACAACATCAAATACACCCAACCCAACATCGCTACATGTGAATGGCCGTGCATTAAAAACTGAAAATTAACTTTTTCCATTGGCGCAACATACATCCAACGAAGGCATAATCCCATCAATGAAGCGATAAAAAAATTGACAAAACAGATTAAAATCCAGCTCTTTCTCATAATTTATCCTCTGTAATTAATTTTAATTTTTTCTGTAGAAAGATTATGATTTTCTAATTCTTTAAATGAATGCCCAAGTTTTTCTATTGTCGAGGCACCATTTACGAAGTGCTGAATGTAATAATCTCCTGAATATCCCAGATTTTCCAGAAAAAAAATCATTTCCTGAATATCGTCTTTCTTTAATAAAGCAGAATGCACTGTTGTCCGAACTTCAAAAGGTATGTTGTTTTGCAGCAATAAAAGCAAGGACTTTGCAAAAGGGATAAAAAGTTTAGATCGGGTAATTTTTTCAAAATTCGCAGGCATTGCTTTAAAATCAAGTGCGACATAATTAATGAGTTCTTTTTTGATCAGTTCTTCCAGTATCTCAGGTTGCGAACCATTGGTATCAATTTTGATTAAAAACCCCATTTTTTTGACTTCTGTAATAAATGAAACCGCTTTTTTATGCAATAAACATTCACCTCCGCTAAAAACCACAGCGTCCAGCAAATGAATCCTGCTTTTGAGAAACTGAAGTGCTTTGTCAAAAGAAATACTTCCTTTTCCAAATACAATTTCAGGATTATAACAATACAAACACCGCATATTACAGCCTGCAAACCAAAGAATGCAAGCCGATTGGTGTGGATAATCTAATAAAGTGAACGGCGTAATACTGTAAATAGGGGTACTAACATTTTCCTTCATTGAAATGGGTTCGTTGTTTGTGTTCTCCTTTTTTACCAATATTAAAACTTTCTACGGGTCTGTGATAGCCCATTACTCTTGTGTACACCAGGCATTTGGTGCGTAATTCCTGATTTTGTTCTAAAATCGCGTTGGTTGTTAGTTTCATTTTTACTGTTTTTAGGTTATGGGTTATAGGTTTACTGCTGGTCACAAAGAAGCGAAAAGCTTAGCAACCTTTTGCGGTTGTTTTTTTTCAAATCTCAATAAACTTCGCTTTTTCTTCAATAATAATTTCATCACATTTTGGGCAGTATTCATGTTCTCCGTTCAAATAACCATGAAGAGGGCAAACACTGAATACAGGCGTTACGGTTATGTAGGGTAGTTTAAAATTGGTAATCACTTTTTTGACAAAATTTTTGCAGGCTTCCGGGGAGCTGATTCTTTCGCTCATATACAAATGCAAAACGGTTCCTCCTGTGTATTTGCATTGCAATTGGTCCTGAAGCATCAAAGCTTCAAAAGGGTCCTGGGTAAAATTTACCGGAATTTGAGAACTATTCGTGTAATAAATATTGTCGCCCTGTCCCGCCTGAATAATATCGTCAAAACGTTTTTTGTCCTCTTTGGCAAAACGATAAGTAGTTCCTTCGGCCGGAGTAGCTTCTAAATTGTAAAGATTTCCGGTTTCCTCCTGAAACTGTTTCATTCGGTTACGAATATGCTCCAAAATTTCAGAAGCGAATTCAATACCGGTTTCAGAAGTTATATCGTCTTTATCGTGGGTAAAATTCTGAATCATTTCATTCATTCCGTTGACACCGATTGTCGAAAAATGATTTCTGAAATGCTGTAAATAACGTTTGGTGTACGGATACAATCCACGATCGTACATTTCCTGAATAAAGACTCTTTTTTTCTCTAAAGTCGATTTTGAAATCAACAAAAGTTTATCTAATTGATGAAATAATGCTGCTTTGTGACCTTTGTATAAATAACCCAAACGGGCCATATTGATAGTTACTACGCCAATACTTCCCGTCATTTCGGCACTACCAAAAAGTCCGTTTCCACGTTTTAATAATTCGCGTAAATCAAGTTGCAGGCGACAACACATGCTGCGAACGGCATTGGGCTTGTAGGCATTTTTATTTTCTGTTTGATTGCCATTTTCGTCCAAAACATATTGACTTCCAATAAAATTTTGGAAATAAGAAGAACCAATTTTAGCAGTGTTTTCAAAAAGTAAATCTGTGTTTTCGCCATCCCAATCAAATTCTTCGGTGATATTTACCGTTGGAATAGGGAATGTAAAAGGCTGTCCATTGGCATCACCTTCGGTCATTACGGTATAATACGCTTTATTGATAAGGTTCATTTCTTTTTGAAAATGTTCATAGCGCAAATGGGTTACTTTAGAAACACCTCTGTTTTTGGCTCTTGCCAAAAGGTCTGAAGTATTGATCTTTTCAAAAAGATGATGATCATTTTTAGTCGGAATTTGTGTTTTTAAATCTTCAGGAACAACCCAATCCAATGTGATATTGGTAAACGGGGATTGTCCCCATCGTGCGGGTACATTCAGGTTGTACACAAAACCCCGTATGGCTTTTAAAACTTCATTATAAGGGAGGTTGTCCTTGAATACATAAGGAGCCAAATAGGTGTCAAAAGAACTAAAGGCTTGTGCACCCGCCCATTCGCTTTGCAAAATACCCAGAAAATTGGACATTTGTCCTAAAGCTTCCCTAAAATGAGAAGGAGGCTTGCTTTCCACCCGGCCTCTTACTCCGTTGAAACCTTCATTAAGCAGCACACGCAAACTCCAGCCTGCACAATATCCCGTGAGACAATCCAAATCGTGAATGTGAAGATCACCATTCCGATGTGCATATCCTTCTTCTTTTGAATACACTTTATCCAGCCAATAATTAGCAATAACTTTTCCTGCTACATTATTCACGAGTCCGGCGTTAGAATAAGAAGTGTTGGCATTGGCATTGATGCGCCAATCCGTTTGTTGAATGTATTCTTCAATTGTTTGGGTGCTGTCGACATAAGTTGTATCATCATTCAGACCTTCAAGATGTTCGCGCTGCAGCTTTCGGGTGTGTCGGAACAGCATAAAGGAACGCATCACATCAAAATGGTTTTTATCGAATAACTCTTTTTCGATTAAATCCTGAATTTCTTCAATAGACCATACTTCTTTATTTTCCAGTTGAATAATTACACTTTCAAAAACACTTTCAAAAACACTTTCATCAACAACTACGGAGATGCTCCGGAAGCTTTTTTCAATTGCATCTTTGATTTTATAACTTTCAAATGGCTGGTACTTTCCATTTCTTTTGATGACGTAATTTTCCATAGTGGTTGATTCTTAGTGGTTGATTCTCCTTATTTTTGAGATGAGAAGTCTTTTTCAAGTTTAGCTGCTTTTGGAAACAAAATATTATTTTCCAAATGAATGTGTTTGTGTAAATCCTGTTCGAATTCTTCCAGCATAGCAAATGTTACTTTATAGGTGTTACAACCATCTGCAGGTGGTGTATAATTGTTGCTTAGCTCTGCTATTTTTCTAAAACGAACACCTTCAGCATCGTGTTCGTGCATCATCATGGCGATTGGATTTTCAATTGTTCCAAAATGAGGCAGCTCAATTAATTCATCAGATATAGCAGCATGAACCATTTTTTTGATAAAAGGGAATAAAATCAACTCTTCTTTTTTCATATGCTGTGCCAATTCTCCGGCACAACCTTTAAAGAGTTCATTAATTTCAAGCAGTTCAGGATGATTGGCTCCGTGTACTCTGCTTAACTTGTCTAAAAACTGCAGTAGTATCGGTGTTTTTTCTGATACATATCTGTGATGTGTTTTCTCAATATAATCAGCTAATAAATCAATTGGCCAGGCATTATAATCGATTCCGGAATCACTTTTTGATGACAGAACAGTTTCGATTTCCTGTAATAAAACATCTGGACTGACTGCTTTTTTCTTGCAGGCTTCTTCAATGCTTCTGTTTCCGTTACAGCAAAAATCTATTCCGTATTTTGAGAATAAAGCTGCTGTTCTAAAATCTTTTGCTACGTATTCTCCTATTGTAATTTGTTCTAAAGTTTCCATAATTTTTATTTATTAAAAGTTTCTAATGCAAAAACAATGATTGTTTTAATAAAAGAGTTCTTGTCCTTTTAATTAAAAACAATTCATTAATTCGTTGTTCTTCAATTGTGTGATTATTGTTTAGTGTATTATTTTAATACTGTAAAATTCGTTTAATTATGAAAAGGAGAATATGATTTAAATCATATCAATTTAGTTTTTAAATGATTTTTTTACCAAATAAGAGATCAATCTTATTCGGTTTTTATTTTTTAAAGGAAAAATAGCCAGTTGTAATTAGTCTTTCTCTTAAAGATTTATTTTCTAAAGAAAAAAGTAATGAACATGACAAATATCATAATAAAGGATGTTTTTGTCCTTTATTTTTACACTATAAATTTCAAACCAAAATAATATGAAAACCAAGGTTAAATTAAACAGACAAATAAGGGTGATTTTTATAATGTTGCTTGCTCTGGTGGGGCTTTTTTCCTGTAAAAAAGAAGGCGAAGAATCAAAAAATTATCAAAATATTGAAGTGAAAGGACAACAAGCAGCCGAACTCACTGCACCACCTTTGGTTCCGAAACCTATAGGAAATCGTGAAGCAACAAAATTAGTGGTCAACATGGAAATTAAAGAAATTGAAGGAGAAATGGTTGATGGCGTAAAATATACCTATTGGACTTTTGGAGGTTCTGTACCCGGAAGTTTTATCAGAACCAGAGTAGGTGATGAGGTAGAATTTCACTTAAAAAACCATCCGGATAACAAAATGCCGCATAATATTGATTTACATGCGGTAACCGGACCCGGAGGAGGAGCAACCTCATCGTTGGTAGCGCCTGGACACGAAAAAGTGTTTAGTTTCAAAACCTTAAATCCGGGTTTGTACGTCTATCATTGTGCTACAGCACCAGTTGGAATGCACATTGCAAACGGAATGTACGGGTTGATTTTAGTTGAACCGGAAGGAGGTTTGCCACCTGTTGATAAAGAATATTATGTTATGCAAGGCGATTTTTATACCAAAGGCAGTTATGGGGAGCAGGGTTCGCAACCTTTTGATATGGATAAAGCCATAAAAGAACAACCCGATTATGTAGTTTTCAATGGAAAAGTTGGAGCTATTGCCGGAGATAAGGCTTTAACGGCCAAGGTTGGAGAAACTGTGCGTATTTATATGGGAAATGGAGGCCCGAATTTAGTGTCTTCTTTCCATGTTATTGGAGAAATCTTCGACAAAGTACATATTGAAGGAGGAGAAATGATCAACAAAAACGTCCAAACTACTTTAATACCTGCAGGAGGTTCGGCTATTGTTGAGTTTAAAGTGGATGTTCCCGGAACTTTTATATTAGTTGATCACTCTATTTTCAGGGCTTTTAATAAAGGAGCACTTGGAATGTTGAAAGTAGAAGGCGAGGAAAATAAAAAATTATATTCCGGAACCATACAAGATGGAATTTATTTACCGGAAGGGGGAACCATTCAAGGGATGCCAAAAGGAAAATCCGTTCCTAAAAGCACTGTTGCAAAGACTGTTTCTGAACAAATTAAATCAGGTAAGGAATTATTTGACAGGACCTGTTATGCCTGTCACCAATCTGAAGGACAAGGTATTCCGAATGCTTTTCCTCCATTGGCAAAATCAGATTACCTGAATGCTAATCCGGACAGAGCAATTGGTGCGGTACTGCACGGATTGAGTGGAGGAATCACAGTTAATGGTAAGAAATTCAATAATGTAATGACCAGCCAAAACCTTACTGATGAACAGGCAGCAGATGTTTTGACTTATGTATACAGTAATTGGGGTAACAATAAAACAGTAATTACTCCGGAAAAAGTAAAAGCAATTAGAGCCAGGCCAGCACCAAAAGCTACTGCAGAACATTAAAATAAAGTAAAGCAAAAAAATAATTAAAAAATAAATCAAAATGAAAAAGCTTGTATTAAGTATCGTATTGATGGGAGTGGGTTTGTATGGTTATAGTCAAAATGCAGCCAATGGTAAATCGGTATATTCCAAAACCTGTATTGCTTGTCACCAACCAACCGGAGCAGGAATTCCCGGAGCATTTCCGCCATTAGCCAAAGCTGATTATTTGAATGCCGATGTAAATCGTGCCATCAAACAAGTAATCAAAGGATCTAAGATTCCGGTGGTTGTTAATGGTAAAAAGTACACCACACCAATGCCTGCTCAGGCTTTGAGTGACCAACAAATTGCAGATGTTCTAACCTATGTATATTCTAATTGGGGGAATAATAAAAAAGTGATAACAACAGCTATGGTAAAAGCTCAAAGAAAATAATAAGCAAAAAAAGAGTACCAATGACAGCACTAAAAACAATAACAATCTTTTTTACATTCTGTGTAGATACTCTTTTTGCTCAAGAAGTAAAAATGGTATCCATAAAGAGTGGCAGCTTTGTCCCCCTTTATGGTGCTACTTCTGAAAAACCGGTCAATATTGCCTCTTTTAACATCGATATATATCCGGTGACGAATGCACAATTTCTTGCTTTTGTCAAAAAATATCCTGCTTACAGTCGTTCTAAAATGAAAGGGATCTTTGCCGATAAAAGTTATCTGACGCAATGGGTAAGTGATTTTGATTATGGTACAAACAATTTAAGCAATGCTCCAATAACTAATGTTTCCTGGTTTGCTGCCAAAAAATATTGCGAATGCCAGGGCAAAAGACTGCCTACAATGGACGAATGGGAGTATGTGGCCATGGCCGATGAAAAACGTATTGATGCCCGTTCTAAAAAAGAATTCAATAAATACATTATGTCTTGGTATGAGAAACCCAAAACCTATCTGAATCCCGTGGGTCAAACCTTCAGGAATTACTGGGGTGTATATGATATGCACGGTTTGGTTTGGGAATGGACAGGAGATTTCAACAGTATATTTCTTTCCGGCGAGTCCAGAAAAGATAAGGCTACAGATAAAAATCTCTTTTGCGGAAGCGGATCCGTAAATGCCACCGATTTAATGAATTATGCCGCTTTTATGCGTTATGCCTTCAGAGGCAGCCTGAAAGCCAATTACACTACCAAAAATCTGGGTTTCCGCTGCGCCAAAGATTTAAAATAGGTTCTAAACCATTTACATTAAAAAAAAATGAAAAAACTGTTTTTGGGATTAACGTTAATCCTTTTAGTTTTACAAGGGTGTACTACTAATAAAAAATCTGAAGACAAACCGATTTCGGATTTATCCATTTACAATCTGCCTTCAAAATGGACCAATCAAAATGGACAAAATCTTGAAATGAAGGATTTAAAAGGGAAAGTACTCGTTATGGTAATGATTTATACTTCCTGTAAAGCAGCTTGTCCCAGATTAGTAGCTGATATGCGAAACATAGAATCTCGTTTGCCTGATAATATCAAACCAAATGTCAAACTTGTATTAGTAAGTATTGATCCGGAAGTTGATACCCCAAAACGCTTAAAAGAATTTGCTATTGCTAACAAAATGGATGGTGAGCAATGGGAGTTTTTGAGATCTACCGAAGAAAATACCCGGGAATTTGCAGCAGTTTTGGCAGTAAATTACAAGAAAATTGCTCCTTTAGATTTTTCTCATTCTAATATTATAAGCGTCTTTAATACCGAAGGAGAATTAACATTTCAGCAAGAAGGTTTGGGCGTAAATTCTGATGCAACGATTAAAAAAATTACTGAAGAGGCCGAAAAGATAAATTAGAACCTTCCTTAAAAACCTAAAAAATGAATAGCTTAAAAATAATTTTTCTGACCCTTGTATTAGGGTTCAGCAGCAATGCTTTTGCCCAGGAATTGGACGCAAATTTGCAAATTAGACCTCGTTATGAATTTAGAAATGGGTATAAAGCACCAATTCCTTATGGAGAAACACCCGCTCAATTTGTTTCATCCAGAACTCGTTTGAATTTGAATTTCAGGCAAGATCAATTTATTACTAAACTTAGTATGCAAAATGTTCGGGTTTGGGGAGATGTACCCACAAATACTAAATCGGATGTAAATGGAATTCAGTTATATGAAGCTTGGGTACAATACAATTTTAATGAAAAATGGAGTACACGTTTAGGCCGTCAAGTGATTTCGTATGATAATCAACGCATTTTTGGTGAAGTCGATTGGGCACAACAAGCACAAAGTCATGATGCTGTGATGGCAACTTTTAAAAGTAACAAAAACCATTTGGATGTAGCGATTGCTTATAATGCAAATACCGAAACTGAACTTGCAACACCTTATACCGTGGCAAATTACAAATCGATGCAATATGCGTGGTATCACACTGAATTAGGAAAAATAAATATGAGTTTTTTGTTTTTAAATACCGGTTACGAAAACAAATTAACTCCGCCCATTCCTACACCTCTTCCGGAGCTAAAAGTAGATTATATGCAAACTTTTGGAACCTATTGGAATGCTAAAGGAAAATCCTGGGATGGGGATTTATGGTTTTATGGGCAAACAGGAAAAAATGCAACTAATACAGTAAGCGCTTTTGATGTTGGTATTAATTTTAATTATCTGGTAACCGATAAATTTAAAATTGGTTTTGGTTACGAATATCTTTCCGGAAAAAGTCAGGAAAATACCAGTTCAGCTATAAAATCATTTTATCCTGTTTTTGGAACCAATCATGCTTTTAATGGATATATGGATTATTTCTATGTCGGAAATTATAGAAATTCCGTAGGCTTGCAAGATGCTTTTTTGAAATTTGGTTACAAAACAGATCAATGGCAATTTGCTTTATTGCCTCATGTTTTTAATTCTGCAAACACTGTTTTAGATGTTAATGGTAATAAAACGAGTTCTTATCTTGGAACAGAAATTGACTTTACTGCAGCTTATTCTGTTCATAAATATGTAACTATCTCTGGTGGTTATTCGCAAATGTTTGGAACAGATTCGATGCAAATTTTAAAAGGAGGTGATGTAGATCATACAAACAATTGGGCTTGGTTAATGATTAATGTAAATCCTCAAATTTTTTCATATAAAAAATAATTTTCAGTTCAAAGCTTTCTAAAGTACTATAATTCATCAGAAAGGTTTTTGTATAACCCTATATTGCATTGGACTATCAATTACTTTTTTTTTGCATATTCACCCTTACTTTACTTAAACTAAAAAAGTAAATTTCAAAAATCAGTTTTCCTCTTTAATAGCAATCTCTTTATATTGTAGGGGTATGCAAATACATCATTTGTTTTACAGAATGCTTCAAATTTTCTACTATCGTCAATATTGTAAAACTACATTTACAATCTTAAAATTCTACTGATTTCATGTACATCTAAATATATAATATTCAAAATAGATTATACTAAAAAAGATGTACATATATAAGAATTTAAAAAACCTCTCTAATAACTAAAAACACAATGATGAAAAAACAAATTAACAAATATACATTTTTACTGTTAATCGTTTTTGGAAACGGATATGCCCAAACAAAAAAGCATCTGGATGCCAATAAACCAATTGAAGACCGGATTTCCCTTTTGATGAAAGAAATGACTTTAGAAGAAAAAGTAGGGCAAATGAATCAATACAATGGTTCATGGGATGTTACGGGACCAAAACCAGAATCGGGTTCTAATGAAGAAAAATACAATCATATAAAGAAAGGATGGGTAGGTTCTATGCTGAGCATAAGAGGGGTTAAGGAGGTCAAGGCAGTACAAAAAATTGCTGTAGAAGAAACCCGTCTTGGGATTCCGATAATTTTTGGTTTTGATGTGATACATGGTTATAAAACCCTCAGCCCTATTCCATTGGCAGAAGCCGCAAGTTGGGATTTAGAAGCAATTAAAAATTCAGCCCGGGTTGCTGCCGTTGAAGCTTCTGCTTCTGGATTAAACTGGACTTTTGCTCCTAATGTAGATATCTCGAATGATGCACGATGGGGAAGAGTTATGGAAGGTGCCGGTGAAGATCCTTATCTGGGAAGTAAAATTGCTACTGCAAGAATTACTGGTTTTCAAGGAAAGAGTTTAAACGATAATACCTCAATTGTAGCTTGCGCCAAACATTTTGCAGCTTATGGTTTTGTAGAAGCAGGTCGCGATTATAATAGTGTAGACATGAGTAATTCTAAGTTATACAACAGCGTATTACCTCCTTTTAAAGCAGCAGTCGATGCAGAAGTACGTACTTTTATGAATTCATTTAATACATTGAATGGTATCCCTGCAACCGGAAACAGTTTTTTGCAGAGAGATATTTTAAAAGGAGCCTGGGAATTTAATGGTTTTGTTGTTTCTGACTGGGCTTCTATAGCCGAAATGATTACACACGGTTATGCAGCTGATGGTGCCGATGCAGCTCAAAAAGCCGTTATTGCCGGTTCTGACATGGATATGGAATCACATGTTTATGTGACAGAATTGGTTCAATTAGTAAAAAAAGGATTGGTTAAAGAAAGTGTGATTGATGACGCTGTCCGCAGAATTCTTCGGGTAAAATTTGAACTTGGCCTGTTTGACAATCCATACAAATATTGTGATGAAGCCCGTGAAAAATCAAGTATTGGCAACAAGGCAAATAATGATGGCGTTCTGGACATGGCTAAAAAATCGATTGTTTTATTGAAAAATGATAAAAATTTATTACCATTAAAAAAAACAGGAACAAAAATCGCTTTAATCGGTGCTTTGGCAAATGATAAAAACAGCCCTCTGGGAAGCTGGCGAATTGCTGCTGATGACAATACAGCAATATCGGTTCTTGAAGGGATGCAGCAATACAAAAACAACAGGTTAGTCTATGAAAAAGGAACGGATGTAACTATAAATAAACAAGCTTTTGTTGACGAAGTAAAAATTAATACGACTGATTTTTCCGGATTTGAAGCGGCAAAAAAAGCAGCAAAAGATGCTGATGTTGTAGTAATGGTTTTAGGTGAAATTGGTTTTCAAAGCGGCGAAGGACGCAGTAGAACGGAATTAGGCCTGCCTGGTAATCAACAGCAATTATTGGAAGAAATCTATAAAGTAAATCCAAATATCGTTTTGGTTTTAAATAATGGACGTCCGTTAGCATTACCGTGGGCAGCAGAGAATATTCCCGCTATTGTTGAAGCCTGGCAGTTAGGAACTCAATCTGGAAATGCAATCGCTCAGGTTTTATACGGAGATTACAATCCAAGTGGTAAATTAACAATGTCATTTCCGAGAAATGTTGGCCAATGCCCAATTTACTACAACTTGTACAATACGGGAAGACCGACAGATAAAGATCAAAATGTTTTTTGGTCACATTATACTGATATCGAAAAAACGCCTTTATATCCCTTTGGTTATGGATTAAGCTATACTTCTTTTGCATATAAAAATCTAAAAATATCAAAAACTTCGTTCAGGAAAGGAGAAAAAATAGAACTTTCTGTTGAGGTCACCAATACAGGTAATTTTGACGGGAAAGAAGTGGTTCAATTGTATATAAATGATGTTGCAGCGAGTATTGTCAGACCGGTTAAAGAATTAAAAGGTTTTGAACTTGTTGCATTAAAAAAGGGAGAAACCAAAACAGTTCAATTTACATTAACTGATGCAGCACTTGGTTTTTATAACAACGAGGGAAAATTTTTAGTAGAATCCGGCCTTTTTAATGTCATGGTCGGATGGAATTCTAATGAGGGACTTAGCAGCAAGTTTGAATTAAAATAAATGCTGAAAAACTTAAAGACAAAAAAATAAATCCTTTCAAGAACAGTATTTTTTTTCAAAAACCTTATTGCCTGAGTACGATTAATCTTTTTGAGATTATTAATCGGCTCAGGTTTTTGGTAATATGGTAAATTTGAGTAAAACAGCAAGTATTCTGTTTAGTTTTATTAATATTGTTTTATAAATAATTAAAATCAATTGCAATTTTTTATTTCCAAAATCGAAAATAATATTATTAAAATGTAAATGAAAAACATCAAATATATTCTTTTATGCCACTTTCTGCTTATTAATTGTCTGTTTTCTCAGGATAAATTTGACAACTACCAATTTAGAAGCATACAGGAAACTACTTCAAAAAGAGCCATTTCTTCTATTATCCAGGACAACAACGATTTTATTTGGCTGGGCACAAGTGGCGCTGGTTTATATCGATATGATGGCGTAAATTATTTCGGATACAGATATGATCAGAAAAAAACAGGTTCACTAAACAGCAATTTTATATATACCACTTTTATTGATTCCAATAATAATTTATGGATTGGTACGGATGAAGGTTTGTGTTTATACAATAGAGATTTAGATAATTTTACTAAAATCAATATTCAGGATGTAATTACAAAAGGTTATGATCAGCCAATTACTGTAAAAACAATTATTCAGGATAATAACGGCAATTTAATTTTAGGCACTTATGGTTTTGGATTATTCAAGCTTAATATAAAGACTTTAAAAGCTTCTTTAGTTCAGTCAAAATTACTAAAAAGACCGAATTTTTTAATAAAATGTTCAGTAAAAAACAAACAGGGAATTATTTATTTAGGAACCAGCTACGGTCTTTTAGAGATTGATTTAAATGGAAAAGTTAAGCAGGTTTATAAAGACAAATTTAAAAGAGAACCCTTATTGGATGATATAGAAAGTCTTGTTATAGATAAATTCGGATATGTATGGCTGGGAACCACTTCAAATGGCCTGATAAAAATTAAACCTGAAACAGATAATTACCAATTTGAAAATTATTTTATTACCAAAAACAAAATCTTATCTATTATACAAAGCAATCTGGATTATATAATTTGTGGTACCGAAAATGATGGACTATTGGTTGTAAATTATAAAGGACAAGTGCTGCAAAAATATCTGCACAGTAAGTATAATAATTTCAGTTTAAAATCCAATTCCGTTTGGTCACTATATGAAGATAAGGAAAAGCGGCTATGGTTAGGATATTTTAATAAGGGACTTGGTGTGTTTGATAAGCCCAATAACAAATTTAATTCGCTTGAATCACTCGTGAATAATGATAATTCATTGCAGACCAGCTATGTAACTTCAGTTATAAAAGATAAAAAGGGTAATTTATTAATAAGCAATGAAGGCGGAGGACTTGATATTTATAACCTTAGTAATAAAAGTTATATTCACGTTAATGAAAACAATCAAAATTACTATTCTGGTCTAAATGCTGTTGATATTCAGACGATATTTATAGATAGTAAGCAAAATATCTGGATAGGAAGCTGGGATCGCGGGATCTACTTTTTGAAAAATGGAACTACCAGGTTTATAAACTATAATACAGCCAATACATCCGGATTAAAATCGAATCGGATTTTTAGTTTTTCGGAAGATTCAAAAGGGCGAATCTGGATTGGAACTTTTATAAAAGGACTCCATTATTTTGATAATAAGAGTAATACATTTGTCCACTGTGATTCTAAACCATTTACAGAAAACGCTTTGGACATAGCTTTTATTCGAAAGGTATTTGTAGACTCTGATGATATTTTGTGGGTAGGAACTATCTTAGGACTGTATCAGGTAAGTTTAAAAGACGAATCCCGTTTTAAAGTGACAAAAATGCGGGATGCAATGTTCAAAGACATAACGAAGTATAACAGTATTCAGACTATTTTATCAATTTATGAGTCTAACGATAAAACAATATGGATAGGAACCGATGGTGAAGGATTGTTTAGTTACAGCAAAAAAAATAAGCAGTTTTCAAATTATAATGATTTTCCGGGTTTTAAAGAAAAATCAGTTCGTGCTATAATTTCTGATAATAATGGTTTTTTATGGATAAGCGGTGGATCCGGTTTAACAAAACTTGATTTTAAAAATAAAAAAAGCACCAATTTTAACAAAGATGATGGCCTTATTGATAACGATTTTAATAATAATGCTGTCTTTAAGGATGGAAATGGAGAGTTGTATTTTGGCAGTTACGAGGGCGTAAATTATTTTAATCCTAACGAAATCAAAAAAGGAGAAAAAGCACCAAGGCTGTATTTCAGTGATTTTAAATTATTCAATCGTTCGGTAAAACCGAATGAAGATTCGTCGCCCTTAACCAAAGTAATTTCGCAAACTAAAGAAATTATTCTCAACTATAAACAATCCGTTTTCACCATCGAATATGTTGGAATCAACTATAATTATCCTAAAAAAAACCAATATGCCTATTATCTTGAAGGCTTTGAAAAGGATTGGAATTATGCAGGAAATAATAGAACAGCCACATACACCAATCTCGAACCCGGGAATTATGTATTTAAAGTAAAATCCGGTAATGCAGATGGATCCTGGGGAAATGCATTAGAACTGAAAATAAAAATTTTACCGCCCTGGTGGAAAACTTTTTGGGCGTATTTAATATACATATCTATTTTAGTTTTCCTGATTATATATTTCAATAAGATTTATCAAAATCGTTTTAAAGCCAGACAGGCAATAATTTTAGAAAAAGAAAAAACTATTCAGTTAGAGAAATTAAATAATAAAAAATTACAATTTTTTACTAATATTTCGCATGAGTTTAGAACACCGTTAACACTGATCATTAATCCTCTCGAAGATATTCTGAGGACTAAAAACTTATCTCCTGAAATACATAATAAATTAAAAATCGTACATAAAAGTTCGGACAGGCTTTCCAGACTGATGAATGAGCTGATGGATTTTAATAAATTAGAATTTAATAAAATTTTTCTGCACGCCAGGAAAATTGAGGTAATAGCTTTTACACAAGGAATTATCAGCTATTTTTATGAGGAAGCCTCTGCCCGAAATATAACTATTAATTTTGAGACACCTCTTGATGAACTGGAAGACTGGCTAGATCCAAAAATGTTAGAAAAAATAATATTTAATATTATTTCAAATGCATTTAAGTTCACTCCGGATAATGGCTTTATTACTATTTCTATCGATGAATCAGATCCGGATAATTCATTATTAATTAATGGAAATAAAGTTCCTTCATTTTCAATAACAATTACAGATACCGGTTCCGGAATTCACAAAAAAGATTTGGGTAAAATTTTTGACAGGTTTTATCAGGTTGATAATGTAAATAAAGACTACTATGGCAGTACAGGAATTGGTTTAGAGGTTGTAAAAGAATTTATTGAGCTCCATAAAGGAAAAATTGATGTTGAAAGTCAGGTAGGACAAGGCACAAAATTTACGGTAACGTTTCCTTTAGGCAAATCTTTTTATAAGAAAAGAGAAATAGTTGATGAGGTTTTTAAAATAGAAAAAAATCAAATGTTACCTGAATCTACTAATGATCAGGATGATGAAGAGGATTTGATGGATCCGGAAACGGAGAATTCTGGAGTTGATAATGCAAAAGCATATACTGTTTTGATTGTTGAAGACAATTCTGAATTAAGAAATTATTTAAAAGATGAACTAAGTAAATCATACAAGGTTATCGTAGCTGAGAATGGTCAGAAAGGCTACGACCTTGCCGTTCAGAGATTACCAGATTTAATCATTACAGATGTTATTATGCCTGTAATGGACGGTCTGCAATTATGTAAAAACATAAAAGGAGATTTAAAAACCAGTCACATCCCTTTATTAATGCTGTCGGCAAAAGCAATGGTGAAAGACAGATTAGAAGGTATAGATTCCGGTGCCGATATGTATTTGAGTAAACCATTCGAATTAGATATTTTAAAATCGAGTTTGGCACAGCTTATTACAAGCAGGCAAATCATGTTTAAGAAATTTTATAGCGGAATCACAAAAAACGGAAAAGAAAAAACGACTTCGCTGGATAATGATTTCATTCAAAAAATCCTGCATTTTATTAATGAGAATATAAGTGAATCTCAATTGACAGTAGAGTTGCTTTCTTCTAAAATTTTCTTAAGCAGGAGTCAGTTGTATCGAAAAATAAAAACATTAACAGGTGTTTCTGTAAATGAGTTTATTAGAAATGTACGATTAGAAAAAGCAAAACAATTGATCGAACAGGGAAATAATAATATTAATGAAATTAGCTATAAAGTTGGGTTTACCTCGCCTTCTTATTTTGCCAAATGCTATAAAATTAAATATGGGCACCTGCCTACACAAGAAAAAAAGACAAAAAAATAGGCGCTAAAATAACTAACTGTTTAAGAAAAAAATGTAATTAAAAGAGCTTCGATTTAAATCGAAGCTCTTTTTTTGTCAGTCAATTTTTTCAAAATGGCGGCTCTGGATTTAAAATAAAATCCATATATAAAAAATATTCTTACTTTTTTTTGACAAATTATTATTTTTTTTAATAAAAATTAAGCAATACTTCAGCATCCCTTTTTTATGGTTTAATTGTTTTTTAATGATTATAGGGTGTCAGAAAGTTTTTTTGCATCATTTGTTGCACAATATGCTTCATCTATTCTATAATGGCACTCCTCAAGAATTTACTTTCGTTAAGAAATATTTAAGAAATAGTTTTTTCGTCATCACTCAAAAATTGACTGTAACAGACCTTATTATTAAATATTTTCTAAACCAAAAATTAACTAATTATTTAAGTAAACTCTAAAACAACCAAATTTTATGCAGAAAAGAACATTAAAAAAACTATTGTGTTTAATAGTATTTATGTGGGGGAATTTTTTCTTTGCTCAAACTGTTAAAGGTAAAGTAACATCGGGCGGGGCAAATTTGCCAGGTGTTAGTGTAATAGTGCAAGGAACAAATAAAGGAACAGTCACCGATTTTGATGGCAGTTTTGTTTTAAACAATGTTGACTCAAATGCTACACTGCTTTTTAGTTATGTAGGGTATAAAAATTTATTATTGCCGGCAAATACAAAATCAGTAATGCAGGTAACTATGGTCAATGACCTGGAAAAATTGAATGAAGTAGTCGTTATTGGATATGGAACTTCAAAAAGAAAAGATATTAATGGCGCAGTTTCCTCTATTAAGGCTTCTGAAATTCAGGACAAACCCTTTACTTCTATCGATCAGGCTCTTGTAGGCAAGGCGGCAGGTGTAAATGTTACTCAAAATTCAGGTACGCCCGGAGGTGGTATCTCTGTTCAAATTAGGGGAATTACCTCTATTAACGGTAATGAACCATTGTATGTTATTGACGGAACTCCGGTTTTTGCAGATAAAAATAATGACTCATTTTCATTTAGCGCATTAGGCGGAGGAAGCGGACAAACTAAAAACTCTGCTTTGGCGGGTTTGAATATCTCTGATATCGAAACGATTGATATTTTAAAAGACGCATCAGCAACTGCAATCTATGGAGCAAATGGAGCAAATGGTGTTGTTTTGATTACAACCAAAAAAGGAAAAAAAGGAAGATCAAGGCTTACATATGAAACATATTTAGCTACTCAGGAAGTAACAAATTCTGTTGATGTTTTAAACTTACCTCAATATGCCAAATATCAGGCAAAAATTTTCAAATTGAATGGTGAGCCTGTTCCTTACCAATATCAAAAGCCTGATTTATTAGGTAAGGGAACAAATTGGCAGGATGAACTTTTCAGATCAGCTACGATGTACAACCATCAGTTGTCATTCTCCGGCGAAAAAGAAGGAACACGCTATTATACCTCTTTAAATTATTTTGATCAGGAAGGAATTGTTTTAAATTCGAATTTCAACAGATTATCTATGCGTCTAAATGTAGATTCTAATGTTAAATCATGGTTAAAGATAGGCAATAACTTATCCGTAAGTAAGTCATCTCAGCAAGTAGTGAGAAACGATGACAGAGGCGGTTTAGTCATGAATACCTTAAGACAATCTCCGGAATTACCGGTTAGATTTCCGAATGGTTCTTTTGCAGGTCCAACTGGTGGTTTGGGATCTTCTGCAAATGAAGCCACTAACCCCATTGCTTTGGCGGAATATAATAATTCAACTACCGAAAGATTTAAAATTAATGGTAACTTATTTGCAGATTTTACTATCATCAAAGGATTGGTTTTCAGATCAGAGTTAGGATATGATTTGAACTTCTCAAAAAACAGTGCTTTTGTACCAAAATATACTTTAGGCAATGTGTCTGAACTTTTAAACAAATCGTTCAAACAACAGGATCAAAGCTATTATTGGAATATTAAAAATTATTTAACTTATAATAAAACAGTAAGCGAAAACCACAATTTTACTTTTCTGTTAGGTCAGGAAGCGCAAGAAAGCCGCTATGAATATTTAAGCGGTTACAGAACGGGAGTTTTTTTAAATAAAGATTTCACTAACTTAAATATAGGTGATATTGATACTGCTTTGAACGGAAATGGTTCTGGCAGATGGTCTATGGCATCTTATATTTCGAGATTAAATTATAGCTTTTCTGACAGGTATTCTTTTTCAGCTTCTTTAAGGGCAGATGCTTCATCCAACTTTGGGCCTAATAATAAATGGGGTTATTTCCCTTCGTTTTCAGGAGGCTGGACAGTCAGTAATGAGAAATTCTTTGAGCCTTTATCCAATACTGTAAATTATTTGAAATTTAGAGCAGGATATGGCTCGGTAGGAAATCAAAACATTCCGTCAAACAGATATCAAACTATTCTAACGTTAATTTCATCTCCATTTGGAGGAGTATCTCCAACAATTGATAATTTAGGTAATCCGGATATTAAATGGGAGTCACTTAAGTCTTTCAATGCCGGTTTTGAATTAGGATTACTTCATGACAGAATAAAATTAGATTTTGATTATTATATTAAAAATTCTTCAGATTTCCTGACAAAACAAATCAATGATGAATCTAATCAAAGTGCTCTTAACTATTACCTGAATACTGGTAAAATTGTGACTAAAGGAATCGAGCTTTCACTGAATACAAGGAATATTGTTACCGATAATTTTACATGGGACAGCACGATTATTTTTTCAAAATACAATAATGAGCTGACTAGTTTCCAGGGTGCAGGCAAATCTTTATTGGGAAAAGTACAATTTGATTTATATACTGTTACCAGAACTACGGAAGGACAGCCAGTCGGGCAGTTTTATGGATATGTTACCGATGGGCTATTTAAAAATGATGCTGAATTAGCAGCAGGCCCAATTCAGGAAACAGGAACCGGAGTTGGGGATATTCGTTTTAAGGATCTAAATAAGGATGGAAAAATTGATAGTAAAGATCAGGCAGCTTTAGGAAGTGCAATTCCTGATTTTACTTATGCATTCACCAATAACTTTAAATACAAAAACATCAGTTTATCAGTTGTTTTAACTGGAAGTCAGGGTAACGAAATCTACAATTTTACGCGTCATTACACTGATGGTATTTACCCGGGATTTGGAGATCGATTTGCAAATGTAAGTACTCAGGCCTTAAATGCCTTTGAAACAGGAGTAAACGAAAATACTGATGTGCCAAGAATTACACTTAATGATCCAAATGGTAATGGTCGAATTTCGAATCGATTTGTTGAAGATGGTTCTTATTTAAGAATCCAAAATGTTTCTTTGAGCTATGATTTACCAGCCAGTATATTCGAAAAATCTATTTTTTCTAAAATTAGATTATATGTAAATGTTCAAAACTTATACACATTTACAAAATATTCCGGATTCGATCCTGCTTTAGGAAATTTAGATCAAAATATAACCCTGAGTGGTATCGATTTAGGGCGCTACCCTGTGCCAAGAACGACTTCGGTAGGGATGAATTTAGAATTCTAAAATTAGAAAACACATTTAACTTAATGATTCATAATCGTTAACAAAAAATACTAGTTATGAAAAAACTTTTTAAATTTTTTATGATGGGAATGCTTATACCATTGCTGTCTCTATTTTCCTGTTCAGATGAATTTTTGAATGCACCATCTGAAAATCAATTAACACCAGGCGATTTACCGGAAGGAATTACTGCTTTTGACGGAATTGCAGAGAGTTTGTACTTCAAGCCCTGGTTTACTTTTAACGATAAATTCCTAATTGCTGTAGGAGATATGTACGCCGGCAACGCTTTTACATTTGATGGTGCCTATGCGCAATTTAAAGATGCACAGGTAACCTCACAAAACCCAATCTTAACGGAAGGATATGTTTCGTTGTTTTCGGTTATTGATCAGTCCAATAATTTAATGAGTTTAGTTGAAGAGAGAAAAAGCGAATTGCCTGAAGCATCCTATAAAAATGCTATTGCAATATCAAGATTCATGAGGGCAAATGCTTATTTCTATCTGGTAAGAACTTTTGGAGCTGTGCCTATCATTAGTAAAGCAGGTTCTGCAGCACAGCCAAAAAGAAATATTGTTTCAGATGTTTATAAATTTATAAAACTGGATTTAGAATATGCCATCGAAAATTTGCCTGAAACTTCAGCAAAGAAAGGATATGTTAATAAAACAGTAGCCATGGGTATTCTTGCAAAAGTACATTTAACGTTAAATGAATATGCAGAATGTGCCAGTTTAACCCAGCAAATTATCGGAAAGCAATATACTTTAATTCAGGATTACGGAAACTTGTTTAGCAGTCCGGAAAACAATAACAGCAATGAAAGTATGTTTGCCCTGCAATGGAAAGCTATTGCTACAGAATGGGGAACACAAAATACAAATCAGGCCTATATCGTTCCCGGAGGTACAGGAATAACTGGCGGTGGTGACGGTTGGGGAGTTTATCTTCCCTCTATCTCATTACAAGCTGGATTTGAACAAAAAGATACCAGAAAAAAGAGTACGATCATGACTGATGGCGACTTTTATCCTGAATTATTAAAAAATCAAGGTGGTTTCACTTATAAAAAAATATATTCTTCTACTGCTGCTAATTTCAGAAAATATATAGTGGGTTCTGCAGCCGAAAGAAACGATGTGTTTTTTATGAGAACATCACAAAACACAATTATATTAAGATATTCTGATGTTTTATTAATGAACTCCGAGGCAATTTTAGCCGGAGCCGGTTCTACAACTTCCGGAGCTGCTTTAAGCTCCTACAACGAAGTGAGGCTGAGAGCAGGATTACCAATTAAAACAGTACTTACAAGAGACGATTTGTTTAATGAAAGAAGAATTGAGTTTGCACTGGAAGGACAGTATTTCTTTGATTTAAAACGCCGTGGTTTGGCTGAAGCAACAGCAATTATTTCGCAGCAGGAAGTCGGTTTTTATTCTGATGATGCAAGAACGATACTGGTTTCCAGAAAGATTACTCCGGGAACCAATTATTTTGAGTTGCCATTACCGCAATCAGCTATTGATACTAATCCGTCATTATTAGAAGCACCGGTTCCTTTTAACTTTAATTAACTTTTATATTATGATCAATAAAATTAAATATAGCATTATAATTCTTTTGGCCCTGACTTCTTTTACAGCTTGCCAAAATGACGATATGGTTACTGCAAATGTAGATGCAATGGTTGCTGAACCGGGAGATTTACTTAATCAGGCTTTTCCACAAAATAAAGTCAGAGTCGAAGGTGAAGGTTTAACAGGATTAAAAAAAATTACGCTGGATAATAAAATTGATGTCAGTTTCAATCCAAACTATAATTCAGACAAAGCGTTTATTTTTACTATTCCGTTTGATGAAAAACTAGGAAGCAGATTTGGCGTACAACCGATTACATTTGTAACTGCAACCGGATCGGTCACTAAAGATATTGAGATTTTACAGCCTGTTCCGACTATTGTAAAAACAATTCCGGCTGTAGCAACTCCGGGGTTTCCGTTGGAAATTCAAGGTACCTGGTTTTATAACGTTTCTTCGATAACGTTAGGAGGAAAAGCAATCAGTTATTCTGTAAATTCATCTTCTTCAATTATTATCGGTTTACCTGCAGATGCAGTTTCCGGATCAGAGTTAGTAATCACTACACCGGGAGGTACAGCAAAAAAAACAATAGAGTTTGCTACATTAATTCTTGTAGTTGATTTTGACGGAGCTGGTCTTAGAAAAGATTGGAGTGCTTATGGTGATGTCAATACTTTTAACACAAATAGTACAGGTGGTCCAACAGGCAATTATGCAACATTTGTATGGTCGGGGTCAACTGCCAATGGTTATAACGGAAGCAGTGGTGGAGGCGGAACTAATTTTCTAAGTGTATCTAATACTGACGCAACAAGAGCTTTTCTGGATATTGATGTAAGTGCTAATGTTGTTGGTGCTCAATTTGCTATTCAATTAAATACTATTGATGGCATAAACTATGGCTATAATTTTAAAATAACCAATGTGAATTGGGCTACAAAGACAATATCATTAGCTGATTTTAAAGATAATTATGGTTATGGATCGAATCCGGCTACTATGCTGAATGTTTCTAAAATTAATGAAATTAAGGTAGGAATCGCCCAAGGGGATACACCTAACCCTAGTGTAATAAAATTTGATAACATTAAGATTCGATACCAATAATTGATTGTATTTTAATTTTTAGCTTCCGAAAAAAGATTGTAATCAAAAGCAGCTTTTTTCGGAAGTTATATAAGCCATAAATAATATAACAGAAACTATAAATAAGAGTATTTACATTACAAAAAGAATATTCTATAATAAAAAAACAGTATGAAAATTAAATTTTTACTAATGCTGACCAGCTTTGTCTTTTTTTTAAATGCCTGCTCTAAAGATGGCAACGAAGCTGCTGCTAATTTAGAAACACCTGTTGCAAACGCACCAAAAGAGGTGAATGATAATGGCTTTAAAGCTAAATGGAATTATGTTTCCCAATCGAAAAGCTATCTTTTGGATGTTTCTACCACCGAAAATTTTGCAGCATTTGTGCCCAATTACAATGCAAAAGAGGTTACTGATTTAAACGAAGTTGTAGTTGGTTTAACAGGAGGGACGCAGTATTATTACAGAGTCAGAGCCAAAAATGAAACACAAATTTCAGATTATTCAAATGTTATTAGTGTTGTAACTACAGGTTCTAGTGGTATTCCTGAAGACCCTACTTTTTTAAAGGTAAAAACGAATAAATTAGCAAACCCATTTTTTGTAGGCATGGCAGTAAAGGCCTCGCAATTAACCGGCGGAAGCCCTTATGATATAATTTTGAAAAATGAATTTAGTAGTATTTCTGCCGAATACGAAATGAAAATGGATCCAATTTCTACTGCAAGCGGTGTTTACAACTGGACAGCTGCTGATAAAATTGTTACTTACGGAAATTCAAATGGTATCAATGTTCATGGCCATGCTCTGGTATGGCATAATGCGGTACCTGCATGGTTAAAAGATTTTTCCGGGACTGATGCCGAATTTGCGTTGGAAGTAAAAAAATACATTACTGCTGTTGTTACCCATTATGCAGGAAAAGTAAAATCCTGGGATGTGGTTAATGAAGCAGTAGATGACAATGGTAGTATGAGAAATACTCTTTTTCTTAATCGAATGGGACCTAACTATATAAAAGATTGTTTTCAATGGGCAAGAAATGCCGCAAATGCAGCAGGCGACACAAACTTATTATTGTTTTATAATGATTATGCTACTTCAACAAATATGGCAAAACAAGACAAAGTTTTTAGCATTGTAGATGATTTAAAAGCTGGTAATCTTATTGATGGCCTTGGTTTCCAAATGCATAATAAGTATTTAACTCCAACCAAAGCTCAAATAGAAACTGATATTAACAGAGCTGTGGCAAAAGGTTTAAAAATTCACGTTTCAGAGTTAGATATACAAGTGAATCCATCTAATGATATCTCTACTTTTACAAATGAAAGAAGGTTAGCACAGAAAGAAAAATACAAAGAGATGGTGCAACTATATAATGCTCTTCCTGCAGCAAATAAATATGCCTTAACCATTTGGGGAATGAGGGATAATGACTCTTGGATTCCATACAGTACCGAACTGAACCACACAGGAAATGATTGGCCATTACTGTATGATTCAAATTTTGCTGTCAAAAGTTCGCATACAGGATTCTTAGAAGGTTTGGATTAAATTTAAACATCTTCTAAGTAGGATGTCTTAAAAACGGATTATTTATGATAAAGATTAAACATAAAAAGGGTTAAGAATTATACTATCAGGGTTATAAGAAGTCTGTAAAATCTAATTTTACAGACTTCTTTATGTTTCATTTAAAAAGCAAAACCTATTGTTCTATTTCGATTTTATATTTCATTCTATTTGAATTCCTTATCATTCAATAGCGTCATTATTCCGAAAATATCCAATTTAGTTATAAATAATATTCCGGTATAAAGTCGCTTCATTACTTTATACCGGAATATTATTATTCTAAAATTAGCTTTATATTATATCAAATTGGTCTTTTATAAACCGTTACATCATCAACCCACATCATTACACTGGTAAATAAATTTATTTTATTTGGGTCTATAAAATTAGAGTCTTTTGACCCGACGTTCATATTAAAAATAACAGAATGCGTTCCGAAATTATTAAAATTAAGATTGGCTGCGCTACTGTTAGTGTATGTTGCAACAGTTACATTATCAACCTTTATGGTTACGGTTACTACATTGTTTTTCATTTTCCAAAAAGATTCATACAAATGCCATCCGTTATTTCCGTTTATGCTAAAATTACCTGTATAGTTTCTTTCAGCTGAGTTTCCTAATAAATTATTTCCCGCAGAAGTTCCATAAAAAATATTGGATGTAAAACGACTTGAATTAGGCGCAAAAGAATAACCTTCCATGATATCGATCTCCCCTTTTGTCGGCCAGGCATTTCCCTGCACGGACCAAAACGCTGGCCAGGCACCGTAAGTGTCTGTAAAAGATTTGTAAGTTCCACCGTCCATCGCTATTAACTTAATATTAGCTGATAGCATGTACTCTGTATTATTTTCCGGTTTGTATTGGTAATTGGAAGTAATGAAACCAGATTGATATTTGTATGTGCTTAATTTTGTAGTCTTAATTTCCAAACATTGTTTTCCATCACGCCATTGTGTGGTAGGAACTGAGCTATGATAGTCACAGTACCAGGAATTATAATCTGCTCGCTGTTCTTTTGTCCATTGTGAGAGATTAGAGCCTACATCAAATGTATCTTCAAATTGTTTCACCCAGGGAGCAGCTGCATATTTACCTGTATTGCTTTTACCTTCAGTTTTCAATTGATTTTCTGCTACAGTATCAGGATTATCTGAGCAATAGGTAAATCCTAAGGAACAGGTTAGCAGTAATGAGATCAAACTTAATTTTTTCATAATTTTTCTTTTAGTGGTTAATTTATAGTAAAGTGTTAATTGAAGCAGTTTTTACAGGTGAAAATTCTACTCTAAGTCAGGATTATTTCTGAAAACAAACATAAAATACTATTTATCAATAAAATAAGATGTTGTATTAAAGTAAAATGGTTTTGATAAAATTAGTTTAATATTAAAAATCCTAATGCCGTATTTGAAGCAATTGATAAGACAAATGATGTATAATAGATACCATTTTTGATAGTTATATACTTGAATGCACAAACCACAAAAAATGCTCAAATTTTATTTCCGATTGGAGAATGTCTAATTAAGCTAATTATAAATTTATTAAACATTACTTGAAAATTTAATTAGACTCCTTTTTTACTTTTTTTATCTATCTCACTGGGATTTTTACAAAAAAACAGGCTGCAGTCATGGTCAACGCCAAAGTCCAGAAAGACAAAATTTTGATTCACTAGGCTGTTAATTCCCCGGAAGAATGGCAAAAGGTGAACAAAAAAGGATTTGTAGTTACCAGAACTACAGTATTACGAGACGGAAATGTTTTACCTAAACCTGAAAAAATATTCCTCACTCAGAAACCATTGATTCCGGAACCTTTAGATTCCTGGATTGACCTTGTGCAAAAATAAAATTCATGGATGATGAAAAAGAATATCAAAGCGCACAAAAAGCAATTAAGCTATGAGCGGAGTTTACATTGGCAAAGGGCAATGAGAAAAAGGTATAAAAATAATAAAGTAAAAAATAAGTAAACACAGATTTATTAAAAGAGCCATCTCAGGAATTAGAACTGAGACGGCTTTTTTGTTTATCCTGACGGAATGTTTTAAAAATTAACCCATTTTAAATCTAACATAAACTCCAGTTTTTGTCCAGAAATTCATCCTCGCCAGGCTCCTCCGTCTTATAAGCAATTGCTTCCGGAATAGATGTCTTAGGTATGTTTACATGTACAATGGTATTTTCCTTAATGCTGTCAAGCTGTCTCAAAACCTCCTCGAGTTCGTCGATACTGCTGACTTCAAAACCTTTGCCTCCAAATACATCAACAAGTTTCGCATATTTCCAACGGTGCATTTCGTTGTAATCATAAACGTTGTTTAAATCAGGAACGCTATATTTTACCTTGTCAGCACCACGAAACGGATTTGGATTAACAAGCATTTGTTCAATACCATAAATACCATTATCTAAAACAAAAACAATGGTGTCGTGTTTCAGTTTATTCTGTGTAGATATGGCCTGACAGGTTTCCTGAAAAGCACCGTCCCCAACAAATACTACCGGTCTTTTATTAGGTCTGGCACATTTTATTCCGGTTGCTGCAGGAACAGAATAACCTATCGAAAGCCATGATGCCTGTGCTATGAATCCGTTAGGTTCTGCAATACGGATGCCCTGGGCACCCAATAAAGGAAAACCTGCATCGGCAACCACTATATGCCTCTCATCTATAAAATCATTGATTCGCTTGAAAAATGTATCATAAGTAAGCGCCGGTTTCCCTTTTTTAATTATTCTGTCATCAGCCACAAAAAATGATTCAGGCAGCTTCTTTGCATCATACATTTCGTAAGCACTAAATGTAACTTTGGTAAGTTCGTCTTTCAGGAATATCATAAAATCTCTTAGCGATACATTGGCCATATAAGAAGCACCAATCCTTACACCGCTGTGATTGGCAAGTACAGTATCTTCTTTCCAGACATCAAAACCACCCAGGTTTTTGCCGGTGGTCCATACGCCAAGGCCAATTTTTAGCTGGGCTTTTTCGAATTGTTCCTTGACATCTTTTGGCGATGCCTTGCCATTAAAAACACCTTTGAACTTAGGATGGTTTTCGGATACGATTGATTTCCCGAGTATAGAGGTCACAAATTCTGTATCGGTACTTTCGATCAGATCCAGGAATTCCTTTTGAATACCGTAGCGCTGGACCTCAATGCCGCCCCAGAAAATAATTTCTTTTCCGCGTGCCATTGCAGCTACTCTTTGGGCAGCCTTGCGTGCACTTGTTTGACATTTAGATGCCTCTCTTTCTGCCAATGGAGTGACAGGGGGATTGCATTCCATTCGCCATACATCTTCAAAAACCTCAAGATAAACCGGTCTTCCATATAAAATACAGGCATTCAGCACTGCATCAATTTTATAAGGAGCATCTGATGAACCTGTTATTTGTTCTGCCGCAACGGTAACATTTCGGAATACATTGATGTTACTGTACATATCACCTGTCATATGTGATGCCAGCATACCCTGAACGAGGCTTCGTTGCTGGTCTTTGTTGGTCGGAGCCCCATTAATGACAAGCACGGGACAGTGCTCTACATAAGAACCTGCAACCGAATTGAGCAGTGTAAATGCTCCCACGCCATACGTTACCGCTACTGCAGCGAAACCGTTTAGACGTGCATAGGCATCAGTGCAATGCCCGGCGTTTATTTCATTTGTGTCGTTAACGATTTTAATTTTTGCATTTTTGTCTTCGTGAATCGTATTTAAAAACGGCGCGGTATAATTGCCCGCAATTCCAAATAAATGCGTGAGTCCTAATTGTTCCAGGCGTATTTGCAGGTACTTTGCAACGGAGATTTTTTTCTGTGACATCTTAAATTGGGTTATTCAGGTTACCAGTATTTTCGTTGACTTCGAGTGCGGTGCGGATTCCGGACTCGATGGCGCCTTCAATCCAGGCATGTTTCAGGGAAGTATGCTCTCCGGCAAAATGTGCTTTTCCATTCCATTCGGTTGAGATGATATGACGCTGCAATAAGTGTAACTGTCCCGGATTAAATATTGCCGCTTCACCATAAGCATACGGGTCGCGCATCCAGCTTTGTGTTGCGGCACCGATTAATTTTCCGGCTTTGTCTTTACGGTCCTTGATGCTCGAGGTAATTACGGCAAGGTCGATAATGCGCTGCTGTTCCTTCTCGTTATCGGAGTGCATGATGGCCAGGTTTTTAAGCGCATAAAAATACCTGTCGTCGTCATCCATAGAATCCCAGCGGCTTGCTTCGTCAGACCAGCAATAAGATGCCAGCACGACACCATGTCCTTTACTTCCCAAATCATTGCTCGGATAATAGGTGAAACGGTTCGAAAAATCAGTAATTGTACCGCCGCCAACAATATTATAAGGTGCTTCCTGCCACCATTTCTCACGAAATTCCAACAATATTTTAGTAGCAGAATCGTAGTGCAGTTCCCGGATTGCTTTTCGTTTAAGCTGCTTGAATTGTGGTGTTACGTACACATGTCTTAATGCCGAAAAGGGTATGGTGACAATCACTTCATCAAATTCCAGATCACCAACAGGTGTTTTTAATGCTTTGAATCCTGCGTCTTCATAAAACTGAAAGTCACGCTGCACTTCAATATCCACTTCTATTTTTACCTTGTTGTTAATGAGCATCATTTTGGTCATCCTGCAATCAAAATAGGTGTTTTCTTCGAGACTATGAGCTTTAAAGAATGCATTTGGCAGCATGTCGCTTCCGCCCACAATTTCCATAAACCGGGTAGTATCCTTGATAATATTTTGCTCAATAAAACTCTGAATAAAATCATAAGACATCCTGGACTCCAGATTTTGCAGGACTCCAATCATCTCGATGGCATTCTCTGAATACATCGAGTTTTCTTTTAAGAAACGACGCATCGAATATTCTCCATAGCGCTCAATCAGCAAAGGCCAGTTTTTCTCAGGATTTTCTGCAATAAAAGCCTTAAGCGGATTAATGATATTGTCCATTAAATCGCTGGCATGCTTGTTTTCACTTTTGCCCAGATTAAAGTCCAGTAATTCGTTTACATCAATATCTTTTCGAATATATTCATTCTGTACAACACGTTTACGGTTAACATAGAAAAGAGAATTTCTAGTAGTATCAGGCTCCGGTTTAGTGGGGTCTGCCTGATGTGCGATTGCCTGTTCCTTATCGACAGACAGATAATAAAAAGGCTCGGTTTTGAGTCCGAGTTTATCAATGTATTTGAGTACCATCTGGTGTATGGTCGGGATGCGCATCGCACCCGCTTCGCCATAAACAGTGTCGTCTTCAAAATATTTTTTGTTTTCAGAATTCCTGAAAGTCTTGATTCTGCCACCAACACGGGTGTTTGATTCGACTATCGTAACATTATGACCGGCCTGTTTTAACAGACCTGCGGCTACCATTCCGGCCATTCCGGCACCAATGATTAATACGTCTTTTGATTTATCCGTACGCGGGATTCCCTCGTCAATGTACTTTAAGTATTGCTGGATAATAGGGTCGTTGTCTTCGTCGAGTAAGCCGTGTAAATAGTTTTCCATGATCAGCTGGTTTAGTTATTGATTTATTCTTTTTGCGAATGAAATTCTTTAACAAATAAACTCAGTAAAATCCAAATTTTTAAGCGTAATTCTACCTGTTTTTATATTGTAGAATACAGGATTTTTAATTCTCCAGATCAAAAGCACTGTTTTTTTGTATGACAGCAATCTTTATTTTATTGTTTTACTCAATTTAAATTTATAATCCAAAAGCGACACCAATCAAAGATCGCAAACCTTCATTATATGGTTAGGAGATGGTCTTTCTGCTATAATTATTTCAGAAAGAAAGTTTATTAGAGGCCTTTCAGGTTTGTTTGAAGAATAATAGTCAACTTTATATATCTATCAATGAATTTGAAAACTGCATATTTTTTTTGGAACAAGATATCATTCCACTATTCAATGAGAAATTTAAAACCCCAGACCTCCGAAGTATTCTAATAAAAAGTTGTAAAATGTTTCTATAGTGCTTATTTATAGTGTTTTAATGTTTTGTTTAGTAGTGTGTTTTTGTGTTGTTTTACGGTCTTATTTACCGATACAGAAATTAATAACTCAGTTTTTACTGGAGTTTATAGATTTCGAGGTACAGTACACGATAGAGTAACTCTCAAAAAATTATATTTTCTAACAATATTAAAGTAGTAAAAAAAACACACACATATAACAAAGTTTAAGCACACACTTTAAATCTAAATATATTCTATATACCGAAATATTCGAACATATTTTCGATTTTATTAGTTGGAATTAAATATTTTTAAATTAATCATTTAAAAATACAGTAAACTTTTCCTGCATAAAAAAAACTTCCAAAGTCTAATTTGATTTTGGAAGTTTTTTTTATGATTAATATTTCTTTCCCTCATCACAAAAAAATGCACCATAAATACTGGTTTGATCAATACAACTATTCAAATACTGTAATTGCAACAAGTTAGATAGCTTTTCGATACAAAAGGATACCATAGCACAACGAAGTTTTAATGAGGTTTGCAGATGAAATTTTTTATTGTATGACAAGCTGAACAGGAATGCTTAAGCTTAAGTTAGTTTACTTTTTAAACGTGGGAGTTTTATAGTCTCCCTTCTTATTCTTTGTAAATACATTAATCATATTTTATTGCACTAACTGATAGTGATTTTTTTTTTAGAGTTCACATTTAGAATAGTAATTACAAGGATATAAAATTCTTTAAATAATGTTCATTTTATCTGATGGTTAAAAAATCGAATGACATTTTTACTAAAAAACATTTTTTATGAAGACCCAAGTTCTGACAATTAAAATCTATGATGACCACAAACTTTGGAATAAACTTAAAGCAGGCGATGAAAAGTCATTTTCTCTGCTTTTTGAAAAGTACTATGGTGATTTAATTAATTATGGAAACTCATTTTGTCGTTTTCCTGAAAGAGTTCAGGATTGTGTCCAGGACGTATTTGCAGATGTTTGGTTATATCGTGAGTCTCTGCAGGAACCGGATGTGGTAAAGGCTTATTTATTATCCAGTGTACGAAAGAGAATTGCACGTTTGTACGAACGGGATCATATCTTTAGAAAAACTACAACTACAGATTCAATTGAATTTCTTTTTGATTTTTCGATGGAGCATGAACTTATTAATGATGAAGCAACTGCGGAAAGTGTTTTCTATCTCAATAAATTATTAAACGATTTGCCTCCACGTCAAAAAGAGGCTTTATTTTTAAGGTATAACCAAGGGCTGGGGGTAGAAGAGATTGCCGAAATGTTAGATGTTAATTATCAATCAGCAAAGAATCTTTTGCATCGCGGATTACTTACTCTTCGTAAGGAATGGAAGGGGAGTTTTTCGATTATTGCATTGCTGTCTTCAAGTGTTTTTTAAAAAAAAATAAAAAAATATATAAATAGGTGAGTACTTAATCACCA
>NZ_AKJZ01000032.1 GCF_000282055.1 Flavobacterium sp. CF136 | reverse complement strand
AGCTTGCCAGCAGGCGGAACAGCAATTGCACCAACAACAGCTTTGGCAAGCGGTATTTATTACGGAGCTATTGTGGATCCGGTAACAAGTTGTCAAAGTGCTGTCAGATTGTTGGTTACTGTCACTGTAACCAATCCGGCTACACCAACAACTACAGATAACACACAAGATTTCTGTATTTCAAACACACCAACAGTTGCTAATATTCAGGTAAATGAGTCCAATGTAGTTTGGTATAGCTTACCGGCAGGAGGAACTGCAATTGCATCAACAACTGCTTTGACAAACGGAATCTATTACGGAGCTATTCTGAATCCGATGACGGGTTGCGAAAGCAGTACAAGATTGCTGGTAACTGTAACTATTAATAATCCAACAGCAACACCAACTACAAATTCAGCAACTCAAAACTTCTGTTCAATAAATACACCAACAGTGGCTAATATTCAGGTAAATGAGTCCAATGTAGTTTGGTATAGCACGCCAACAGGTGGAATGGCATTACCAGCAACAACAGTTTTAGCAACAGGTTTATATTATGGAGCGATTTCAAGTGCAATAGGTTGTGAAAATGCTGTACGATTAGTAGTTACAGTAAATGTAAACACTCCAGGTGTAGTGACTACAACAAGTACAACGCAAACATTTTGTTTATCAAAAACGCCAACAATTGCTAATATTCAGGTGAATCAGTCAAATGTAGTTTGGTACAGTACTCCAACCGGAGGAACACCATTAGCAGCAAATACACCACTTACTGCCACAATTTATTATGCTACATTACTAAGCAATACAACAAATGGTTGTACAAATGCGGCACGTTTAGCAATAACCGTAGGTTTTGAAAACGATGCATTGTATCAAATTACTTCAAGTGATGATACACCATGTGTGTTCCAGGGAGTAACATATTCAATAGCAAATGGAAAATCAAATTATGTATGGTCTGTTACTAACGGTACAATAACTTCCGGTGGAGGAGTTACAGATGGATCAGTAACAATTTCATGGTCTGATATTGGCTCGGGAACAGTTACCGTAACTTACGTCAATACATGTGATGAAACTACTACAAAAACACTAAATGTGACAGTAGCAACATGCTCAGATCTTACCATAACCAATACAGTTAGTAATCCTACACCTAATTTTGGTGATGAAATAGTTTTTACAATAACAGTAAATAATGTTGGTCAGGGGACTATCATAAATACGCTTGTTAGTGAATTAATTCCAAGCGGATACGAATTAGTATCCTCTTCTACAACTGCCGGAGTATATGATCCTGCAACTCAGGTTTGGACAATCCCAACCTTAAATGCCGGAGAAAGTGAAACTCTTGAAGTTAGAGTTATTGTATTGCCAAATGGTAATTACTTAAACGTAGCAACAATTGAAATTTCAACTCCTTTAGATGTTGATCCTACAAACAATACAGCTTCAGCTTCTGTAAATCCTATCTGTTTAACGGTTTATAATGAGTTCACGCCAAATAGTGACGGAGCAAATGATCTTTTCAGAATTGATTGTATCGAATCATATCCAAATAACGAATTAAAAGTCTTTAACAGATATGGTTCTTTGGTATACAGCAAAAAAGGTTATGAAAACGATTGGGACGGAACAGCCAATGTATCGGGAGTTATAAATAGAGGAGATATGCTGCCAACCGGTACTTATTTTTATGTGATAGACATTGGAGACGGAAAAATTAAAAAAGGATGGTTATCTATAATGAGATAATCACCATTTATTAATCGTCTAATTAATTAAACTAAATAAGTATCGTTATGAAACTATATATAAAATCATTAGAAACGTATTTAATCTTAATATGTTCTATTATCACATTTAGTGCGAGTGCACAACAAGATCCGGAGTACACACAATACATGTACAACACTATGGCTGTAAATCCGGCTTATGCCGGTTCTACAGGAGTTTTGGAAGCTACACTTTTACATCGTTCGCAATGGGTTGGAATTTCAGGTGCGCCGGAGACACAATCATTTTCTGTCCATACGCCGCTTCGAAACGAAAAGGTTGGTTTAGGATTAAGTGTCGTTAATGATAAAATTGGTCCGTCGAGCGAATTATACCTTGATGGAAACTTTTCTTATTCTTTGGCATTGGGCTATGAAAAAAGACTGGCCTTTGGTTTAAAAGCCGGTATGCGAATGCTAAACGTAGATTGGTCTAAAGGAAGATACTACAATCCTAATGATGTTCTGCTAAATCAAAATATTGACAATCAGATGAAATTAGCGGTTGGGGCAGGGGTTTATTATTATACTGACAAATGGTATTTAGGTTTTTCAATTCCAAGCTTTATCGCAAATGATTATTATGATGATGTTCAGGAATCTATAAACTACGATCGTTTGCATTATTATTTGATGGGAGGTTATGTGTTTGATTTGAATCCGAATTTGAAATTCAAACCTGCATTTTTAGTAAAAGCAGTAAGCGGTGCTCCGCTTACTGCTGATGTTTCGGCAAACTTTATGCTTTACGAAAAATTTGTTATTGGCGGTTCTTACCGTACAGATGATTCAGTAAGCATTTTGGCAGGGTTTCAAATATCAAAAAGTTTTTATCTCGGATATGCTTTTGATTACACAGTAAGTGAATTGAATAAGTATAATGATGGTTCACATGAGTTCATCTTACGTTATCAGTTTAATAAAAATCAAAGTAAAATCAAATCTCCTCGATTCTTCTAAAAAATAAATCTTATGAAAAAAATATATTTCCTAAGTCTGGTATTGAGCTTTACGGTTTGTTTTGCTCAGACTAATTTAAAAAAGGCAGATGCACTCTTTAAAAACTATTCTTATGCTGATGCTTCAAAAGCATACGAAGAAATTTTACAGAACGTCAAAAATCCTTCGGCACAAACATTAAAGAATGCCGCCGACTCCTATTATTTTATTTCCGATTCCAGAAATGCACTCAAATGGTACGGAAAATTGTATGAAGCTCAAGGTAATAATTTAACTGATATCTACTATTTGCGTTACATTCAATCAATGAAAGCGGTGATGGATTATGATGAAGCAAATAGGATTACTAAAGAATATCTGGATAAAAAAGGCGATAAAAACGAGATAAACAAATACCTCGCTCAAAAAAAGCAAACGGACAGTCTCTCCAAATCGAAATCGCTTTACGAAATAAAAGACATGGATATTAATACCGGTAAATCTGATTTTGGAGCCACTTTTTTTCAGGATAAAGTTGTGTTTACTTCAGCAAGGGATACAACAAAATTCAGCGAAAAATTGTATACCTGGAACAATCAGCCTTTTCTGAATTTATATGTTGCTGAAAGGAATGCGGCTGATGGAAGTCTGTTCAACGAAACAGTTTTTTTGCCAAACGTAATGACAAAATATCACGAAGCAACGGCCACCTTTGATTCTACAGGAAAAACAATTTATTATTCGACCAACATCGTCAAAAACAATAAATTGGTTGTTGACGAGACAAAGACTAATAATTTTCAAATCATTAAGGGGTCTATAGTCGACAACAAATTAGAAAATCCTCAAAAAGTATTTTTCAACAGCGATGATTATTCTGTTGGACATCCCTCTTTAAGTGAAGACGGGCAATGGCTTTTCTTTGCCTCCGATATGCCCGGAGGATATGGGGAAACGGATTTGTATGTAGTAAAAATTGCTGCAGACGGAACAATGAGTTCACCTAAAAATCTGGGGCCAAAGATTAATACTATTGGGAACGATCTTTTTCCGTTTTTCAGTAAAGATGTACTTTATTTTTCTTCTGATGGTCATTACGGATTGGGTGATTTGGATGTTTACGAAAGTAAATTTTTATCTGACGGAAGCTTTTCGAATCCACGAAATCTGGGTGCTCCGATAAACAGTAATAAAGATGATTTTGCTTTTATAATTGATAGAACAGGTCATTTTGGTTATATGTCTTCCAATAGAGAAGGAGGAAAAGGTGATGATGATATCTATTCTTTTACCAAAGGAGATCCTGTTTGCAACCAGACTATTTCAGGGATGGCAATAGATCACAAATCAAAATTACCTCTTACCGATGTTGTAATTATGGGATATAACTCTTTTAGTGATGTTCTTGGTGAAACAAAAACAAATTATGAGGGCAAATATGCTTTAATCGTTCCGTGTGGAAAAATAGTTAAAATGATGGCGGCAAAACCGAATTACAGCAGCGACGAAAAAACCGTTGAAACTACACTGGAAAACGGAGGTGAGATTCCAAATATTAATTTTGAGCTCAGTAATTATGATGATTTGGTTGTGAAAAAGAAAGGGGTTGAAAAGGTAGATGTGAAACCAATTTATTTTGATTACGATAAATATGATATAACACCTTTGGCAATCGAAGAATTAGCTAAAGTAGTTTTTATCATGCAAAAATTTCCTAATATCCGAATCAAAATTGAATCACATACGGATTCCAGAGGAAAAGATATTTATAACCTGAAACTTTCTGATAACAGGGCAAAATCAACCCGTGATTATCTTATTTCACAGAATATTGATGCTTCAAGAATCGAAAGTGCTATTGGTTATGGCGAAAGCCGGTTAATAAATAAATGTAAAAATGGTGTGAAATGTACAGAGGAAGAACATTTATTAAACAGACGTTCTGATTTTATCATTATTCAAAAATAAGTATATTCAATTATCAGTCCTCAATATAAATGTAAAAACCATTTGGAAGTTGGTTTTTGTTTAATTCTTTTTTAAGAATAATGGACAAGAAGAAAATCAAGTTGCATGTTTTTGCAACTTGATTTTTGATTTTTTAAAACTTTCGGTTTTTAGTATTTTTTTCAACGAAAATAATCCTAATTTTGATATTCAGTTATTCTAAATTACAATCAGTATCATTTTAATATTTTATGAGTATTCAAGAGACAATTCAGGCTTTACGAAACGAACTTAATCAGCACAACTACAATTATTATGTACTTGATAATGCCACAATTTCAGATTATGATTTTGATATTAAATTAAAAGAGCTTCAGGATTTAGAAAACAAATACCCTGAGTTTTTTGATGACAATTCCCCAACACAGCGAGTAGGAGGAACAGTTACCAAAAATTTTAAAACCATTCCGCACCAATTCAGAATGTATTCTTTAGACAATTCCTATTCTAAAGATGATTTATTAGATTGGGAAACCCGAATTCAGAGAGTTCTTGGGAATGTTGATTTGCAATATACTTGTGAGCTAAAATATGATGGAGCTTCAATAAGTATTACATACGAGAACGGAAAGTTAGTTCAGGCTTTAACACGTGGAGATGGATTTCAGGGTGATGAGGTTACGAATAACATTAAAACTATTAAATCAATTCCATTACAGCTAAAAGAAAATTATCCGGATAAATTTGATATCCGGGGAGAAATTATTCTGCCTTATGCCGGTTTCGAAAAAATGAATCAGGAATTAATCGAAATAGGCGAAACACCGTATTCAAATCCAAGAAATACAGCTTCCGGAAGTTTAAAATTACAGGATAGTGCTGAGGTTGCCAAACGTCCATTAGAATGTTTATTATATTCGGTAACGGGTAACAACCTGCCTTTTTTTACTCAGTACGAAGGATTAGAATCTGCCAGAAAATGGGGATTTAAAGTGCCAAATGAAGCCAAATTGGTCAATAATATGCAGGAAGTTTTTGACTTCATTGATTATTGGGATGTGCACCGTCATAAATTGCTTTATGAAACTGATGGGGTAGTCGTAAAAGTAAACAGTATTCAGCATCAGCAAGAGCTAGGTTATACGGCAAAATCGCCTCGTTGGGCAATAGCCTATAAGTTTAAGTCAGAACAAGTTTCAACGAAATTAAAGTCAATTACTTATCAGGTTGGCCGTACAGGCGCAATCACGCCGGTAGCAAACTTAGAACCCGTACAATTGGCAGGAACAATTGTAAAAAGAGCTTCTTTGCATAATGCCGATCAAATTGAAAAATTAGATATCAGAATTAATGATACTGTTTTTGTTGAAAAAGGCGGTGAAATTATACCTAAGATTATCGCTGTAGATTTAGATAAACGACCTGAAAATTCTGAACCTACAAAATATATCACACATTGTCCGGAATGCCAAACAGAATTAGTTCGAAACGAAGGCGAAGCCAATCATTATTGCCCTAATTTTTATGGCTGTCCTCCGCAGATTATTGGCAGAATTCAGCATTATATTTCCAGAAAAGCAATGGATATTGAAGGTCTTGGAGGAGAAACGGTTGCTTTACTTTTTAATAACGGATTAGTTCATAATTATGCCGATCTTTATGAATTAACGGTTGAACAAATTTTGCCTTTAGAGAGAATGGCACAAAAATCTGCTGAGAATTTGGTAAATGGAGTTCAAAAATCGAAAGAGATTCCGTTTGAGAGTGTTTTATTTGCCTTGGGAATTCGATTTGTTGGTGAAACTGTGGCTAAAAAACTAGCCAAACATTATAAAAATATTGATGCATTAAGTCAGGCTTCTTTAATGGAGCTAATTTTAGTTGATGAAATTGGTGAAAGAATTGCCAGAAGTGTCATTGAGTTTTTTGAGAATGAAGAAAACAAAAAAATTATTGAGCGTTTAAAAAGCTACGGCGTTCAATTTCAAATTGTAGAAAAATTCAACCCGGATGCAACCGAAAAATTTATTGGAAAAACATTTGTTGTTTCCGGTGTTTTTACTCAATTTTCAAGAGACGAATTAAAGAAAACCATTGAAGATAACGGTGGAAAAGTTGGAAGTTCAATTTCTGCTAAAACAGATTTTGTGGTTGCCGGAGATAACATGGGGCCAGCCAAATTAGAAAAAGCTAATAAATTAAATATCCCGATATTATCTGAGGAGGATTTTATAAACAAACTCAATGAAAGCGAATAGACCTTCACTGATTTTATATTTTACGGCACTTTTTTTTACAATTTTGTTTGATATATTTCAATATGATTATCTCACAATTTGTATGAAATCAATTGTGGTGCCTTCTATTTTCTTTTATTTCTATTCTTCAAATAATTTTAGAATTAATAAAATCCAAATCCTGGTTTTTGCTTTGTGCTTTACAGGCGAAGTTTTTCATCTTATGAATGTAGAAATTTCAGATTTGGGATCAATGTTATGCTTTTTACTGGTTTATTTAACATTGCTTAAAATGATTGTCATTGATGAAAGGAGAAAGATAAAGTTTAAAAAAAATGATGTATTGCCAATTGTTTTAGTTGTATTGCTGATTGTATATTTATTGTTTTCCGTTTTAAGTTTACAGTTTGATAAAATGCGTGATTTCCATTTTTTTTATGGTTTATATGGTATTGTTTTAAGTGCTCTGGGGATTATTTGTTATGCAAAATATATAACCAGAGGAACTTATTTAGGACTGTTGCTTACATTAATGGTAACTTGTTTTATATTTTCGGATATCTTTTTTATTTTTAATGAATATTTTTCTTATTCTTTGGTGTTAACCCTGATTCGGGATGTAACGCAAATTTTATCCTATTTATTTATGGCTAAATACTTTATTTTATGCTCAAAAGGCAAGAGAAGTTCTAAACTATAATTGACTTTGCTTCATTAGTATGTGATTTGCTTTTGTCGAAGTAAAAATCTATTCGTCCTAAATTTATTCCATAACACCCAACCTGATTCACTAACACATTTTCACCCGCTTTATTTTTCACTATCGTTGGTTTATCTAAAAAGGTATGGGTATGTCCACCAATAATCAGATCAATATCCTGTGTTAATTCTGCCAATTTTAAATCACAAATCTTAGAATCATCCTCTTTATATTTGTATCCTAAATGCGAAAGACAAATAATCAGGTCGCATTTTTCTTCTTTTTTTAATAATTGTGTCATATCCTGTGCTATTTCCACAGGATTATTATAAACAGTTTCCTTGTAATTTTTTTTATCAACCAATCCGTCAAGTTCGATTCCTAATCCAAAAACACCAATCTTAATTCCGTCTTTGTTAAAAATTTTATATGGTTTTACAAGTCCATTCATGATTGTATTTTTAAAATCATAATTAGAGTTGATAAATTCGAAACTTGCGTGAGGCATTTGAGCATACAATCCATCAAGACCATTGTCAAAATCATGATTTCCAATTGTAGAAGCATCATATTTCATCATGCTCATTAATTTAAATTCAAGTTCTCCTCCGTAATAATTAAAGTATGGAGTTCCCTGAAAAATATCGCCGGCATCCAATAAAAGTACATTTGGGTTTTCTTTACGAATGCTCTCAATAAGCGCTGCACGACGAGATACTCCGCCTTTATTGGGATTACGGGGATCATCAGCAGGAAAAGGGTCTATATGACTATGAACATCGTTGGTATGTAAAATAGTCAGATGTTTAATATCATCAGTTTCAAAACTGCTTAGTGATACTCGAGGCGCAGCCGAACAGAGCGGAGCTAAACCTAAACTTAATAAGGCTGTACCTGCAGCTGTTTTTTCTATGAATTCTCTTCTTTTCATTGTGTATATTTTATGCGAAACTGTCAGTCTTTTGTAGATTCAATAGATTATTCTTCAGTAATTCGGATGTCTTTAACAATCGGAATTGTGTCTGTTTCTTTAAAATAATCAATCAATACATTTCGGAGTTTATAATTCAAATCAAATTTCTGAGTGTTTTTTAAGAAAAAATTCATGCTGTCGCCGCCATTTGCCAAATAATCATTGGTAGCTACATAATAAATCTTGTTGCTGTCAAGGGGTTTTCCCTGGATTAGAATATTTTTTGCAGTGTTGTCTTTTGCAATAGTAAAAGTCATTCCTGACAAAGGATGCGGTTTTTTTTCTTTAATAATATAAGATGTCATCTCTAAAATCTGTTCTCCTTTTAAAGAAAGTACAACTAAATTATTTTCAAAAGGCATAATTTCAAAAGCCGTTCTGGTTGTCACATTCCCTTTTGGTAAAATCGCTCTGATACCTCCGTGATTCAGGAGACATAAATCAATATCTTTTTTCTCTCTTGATTTAAAAACAAGGTTTCCTCTTTGTAAACATACATCAGCCAGTAAATTGCCAATATTGGTTTGCCATTTTCCCATACTTTTATCGAGAGTTTCAGGACAATATGCCAATACGCTGTCTAAATCTTTATTAATATGATTGCGATAAGGGGCAATAAAATTTTCAATTTCAGCAGTTTGAGTATTGTTTTCAGTTACCGGAATTTGCTTTCCTTCAATCTTAGTAAGGGTGTAATTTTTTTGGCTGCAAGAAATTATAAAAAAAAGTGTTAAGAATATAACAAAAAGTTTTAAAAATCCGTTATACTTTTTTAGTTTTACCATCTTAAATGCATCTTAAATAATTAATTTTGTAATTGGTAAAAGTACTATGTTTTTAAATTATCTAAAGTATTTTTTTATAAAAAAAACATTAAAAAATAATTTACTGAATGTAAAGAATGAAGCTTTTACGAGCAACATACAAAATATTGGGTTGCTGATTGACGAAAGTGATTTTCAGCATTCAGAAGCACTCAGGAAAGAATTAGTTTCTAATGGAATTGATTCTGACAAGATAGAAATTGTTGTATACAGAAGTAAATTTAAAAACAAAGAAACATATGCGCTTCCGACCTTTGGAAAAAAACATATAAACTGGAAAGGAGATGTTTCAATAGATTTTCTGAATGACTTTGCAGAAACAGAATTTGATCTTCTGATTGGTTATTATGATGTTCAGAAACCGGTTTTGAAGTTGGTAACCAGTAAGTCAAAAGCTAAATTTAAAGTTGGATTTGCATCAATTGATAAAAATTTAAATCATTGGATGATAGATACTCCTTTAGAAAATTATAAACTTTTTGTTTCAGAATTGTTTAAGTATTTAAAAAGAATAAAATAAAATATAAATTAGAATATGCAATCATTAATAGGAACTGGTGTTGCCCTTGTCACTCCATTTAAAAGCGATTACTCAATTGATATCGAAGCATTACAGCGAATTGTTAATTTTTCGATTGACGGGGGAATTGAATATCTTGTTGTTATGGGGACAACTGCAGAAAATGCAACCCTGACACAAGCCGAAAAAGAATTAGTTATTACTACAGTAATTGAAGTTAATAATGGGAGGTTGCCTTTGGTTCTTGGAGTTGGGGGCAATAATACGATGCAAATTGTTGAGGAATTAAAAACCAGGGATTTTTCAGCATTTGAAGCTATTCTTTCTGTTTCTCCTTACTATAATAAACCTACGCAAGAAGGAATTTATCAGCATTTTAAAGCAATTTCAGAAGCGTCTCCAATTCCGGTAATTTTATATAATGTTCCGGGAAGAACATCAAGTAATATGTTGCCGTCGACAGTGATTCGTCTGGCAAATGAATTTGATAATATTGTAGCTATAAAAGAAGCTGCAGGTGATATAGTTCAGGCTCTGCAATTGATTAAAAACGCCCCAAAAGATTTTTTGGTTATTTCCGGTGATGATATGATTGCTTTACCGATAGTTTTGGCCGGTGGAGCAGGAGTAATTTCTGTGATTGGACAAGGTTTTCCCAAAGAATTTTCAGAAATGATTCGTTTAGGTTTGAACAGAAAGGTGAATGAGGCTTTTAAAACACAATACTTTTTGTCAGATTGTATCGATATGATTTTTGAACAAGGTAATCCGGCTGGAATCAAGCATGTGTTTCAATCTCTTGGTATTGCTGATAATACAGTGCGTTTGCCATTGGTTTCCGTTGATGAATCATTAGCCGGCAGGATCGATAAATTTGTAAAAAACAGCATTAAATCAGAGTAAAAGCAACGGTATTTTATTATACCAAAAAATATTTTGTAGTAGCTAAATTAATAACTAAATTTGCCACCGAAACTTCGGTGTGATTTTGCTTTGGCATAATTGTCTAAGAAATCATAATAAAAGTAAGAAAATGAAAAAAATAGTATCTCTATTAATTGTTGTTGTCCTTTTTTGTTCTTGTAGTGATTACCAAAAAGCATTGAAAAATGATGATGTTGCTGCAAAATTTGAAATTGCAACAAAAATGTATGATGCAGGGAAATATAACAAAGCAATCAGGCTTTTTGAGCAATTAGCACCAACATACAGAGGTAAGCCTCAGGCGGAGAAATTATTTTATATGTTCTCACAATCATATTATAAAACAAAACAGTATTATTTAGCCGGATATCAATTTGAAAGCTTTGTTTCAGGTTATCCACGAAGTGAAAAAGTTCAGGAAGCTGCTTTTCTTGGGGCTTACAGTTATTCAAAATTATCACCTGTTTATAGTTTAGATCAGGCGGATACAGTTAAAGCTCTTGATAAACTTCAGGCATTTATAGATAATTATCCAAATTCAGAATATCTTCCCCAGGCAAATGAAGCAGTGAAGAAATTAACCGAGAAGCTGGAGAAAAAAGCATACGAGAACGCAAAAGGATATAATACTATTTCAGATTATAAATCAGCACTGGTTGCTTTTGATAATTTTATTGCAGATTATCCGGGTACATCTTTTAAAGAAGATGCCTTATTTTACAAATATGATTCGGCATATCAATTAGCTATAAACAGCGTTCCGTCTAAAATGGAAGAGCGTTTAAATGTAGCCAAAGTAGCTTATAATAATTTATTGAAGTTTAAAGGCGACACTAAATACAAAAAACAGGCGGACGAAATGAATGCCCGCGTTGAAACAGATTTACAAAAATTTACTAAATAAATAAAGTCATGGATTTAAAAAAGACGAATGCTCCTGTAAATACAATAACTTACAATAAAACAGTTATTGAAGAGCCAACAGGAAATGTGTATGAGGCAATTACCATTATGGCTAAAAGAGCAAACCAAATTAATTCTGAAATCAAAAAAGAATTAACAGAAAAATTAGAAGAGTTTGCTACTTATAATGACAGTCTTGAAGAAGTTTTTGAAAATAAAGAACAAATTGAGGTTTCTAAATTTTACGAAAAATTGCCTAAACCACACGCTTTAGCCGTTCAGGAATGGTTAGATGGTAAAACATACCACAGAGGTTCAAACAAATAATATAGTATAATGTCAGTTTTAAACGGAAAAAAGATTTTACTGGGTGTTTCCGGTGGAATTGCAGCGTATAAAACAGCATCATTAGTACGACTCTTTATAAAAGCAGGTGCACATGTCCAAGTGATAATGACACCTGCTTCTAAGGATTTTGTAACCCCACTTACTTTATCTACGTTATCAAAAAATCCTGTTTATTCTACATTTTATAATGAAGATGATCAAAATGCAGAATGGAACAACCATGTTGAATTAGGTCTTTGGGCCGATTTAATGCTAATTGCTCCTGCGACTGCAAATACCTTGTCTAAAATGGCTAATGGAAATTGTGATAATCTTTTAATCGCAACTTATTTATCAGCCAAATGTCCTGTTTATTTTGCACCTGCAATGGATCTGGATATGTACAAACATCCTTCTACAATTGCCAGTTTTTCTGCTTTAAAGCAATTTGGTAATAGTATGATTCCTGCAGAAAATGGGGAATTGGCAAGTGGACTGTCGGGTGAAGGAAGAATGGCAGAACCTGAAAATATAATTGCATTCTTAGAAGCCGATTTAGAAAGTAAATTACCATTAAAAGGGAAAAAAATTCTAATTACTGCTGGCCCAACATACGAAGCTATAGATCCTGTGCGTTTTATAGGAAATCATTCCTCAGGAAAAATGGGATTTGATATTGCAAATGAAGCAGCTAACTTAGGAGCATCGGTTATATTGGTTTCCGGACCAACAAATTTTAAAGTCAGGAATACTTCGATTGAGGTTGTTAATGTAATGACTGCTCAGGAAATGTTTGATGCTTGTCATTTGTATTTTAATGATGTTGATGTGGCTATTGCAGCCGCAGCGGTTGCAGATTATAGACCGAAAGAAGTAGCTTTGCAAAAAATAAAGAAGACCTCACAGGAATTTTCAATTGAATTAGAAAAGACAAAAGATATATTATTATCGTTAGGGGAAATCAAAAAAAATCAGTTTTTAATTGGCTTTGCTTTGGAAACTGAAAATGAAATTGAAAATGCCAAGCTGAAAATTCAGAAAAAAAACTTAGATTTGATTGTTTTAAATTCTTTACAGGATAAAGGGGCTGGTTTTAAAATGCCAACTAATAAAGTTACTTTTATAAGTAAAGATTTTAAAATTGAACCAATGGACTTAAAATCGAAAGAATCTGTTGCAGTTGATATTTTAAACAAAGTTATAGAACATTTTTATGCGTAAATTAGTTGTCTTTTTAGCATTTTTGATTTTTAGTTTTGCACAAGCACAACAGTTAAGCTGCACAGTAACAATTAATACCGAGAGATTGCCAAATCCGAACCAGCAGGTTTACAAAACGCTTCAGTCATCATTGTCTGAATTTGTTAATAAAACGGATTGGAACGGGGCAATTTTAAAACAAAACGAACGCATTAACTGTTCGATGTACATTACACTTTTTACAAATAGTTCAGACCAGTTTAGCGGAACAATCCAAATACAATCATCAAGATTAATTTATAATTCAACCTATTCTTCACCTGTTTTCAATTTTAATGATAAAGATTTTAATTTCAGATATACAGAGTTTGAACCTTTATTATACAATCCAACTTCTTTCGAGTCTAATTTGGTTTCTGTGATATCATTTTACAGTTATATGATTTTAGGTATTGATGCAGATACATTTCAGTTCGGAGGAGGAACCTCTTATTTTGAAACTGCACAAAATATTGCCAATATAGCCCAGCAAGGAGGCTCTAAAGGCTGGAGTCAGTCTGATGGTGTTCAAAATCGTTATTTTCTGATAAATGATATGATTTCTCCAACTTATTCTGATTTGAGACAAACAACTTTTGCTTATCATGCAGGATTGGATATAATGAATCAGGATCTAAAAGGAGCAAAAGAAAAAATTAAATCTTCGTTATTGTTAATAGGTAAATTGAATTCGGTTAAACCAAATGCTTTTTTAACAAGAGTATTTTTTGATGCGAAATCAGACGAAATAGTCTCTATTTTTTCTGGAGGGCCAAGTATTACAATTACAGATTTGACAGAGACTTTAAATAAAGTTTCGCCGTTGAATTCTACTAAATGGTCACAAATTAAGTATTAATTGATTTTTATCAATTTATTACCTACTTCAATAATTTTTACTTTTAAAACTATATGATTACTTCGCTGTCAATTAAAAACTATGCACTGATTGAAAAACTAACAATAGATTTTTCGAAAGGTTTTTCTATAATTACAGGAGAAACGGGTGCTGGTAAATCAATTATTTTGGGAGCTTTAGGATTGGTTTTAGGAAAAAGAGCCGATTTGACCTCTCTTAAAAATAAAGAAGAAAAATGTGTGATTGAGGCACAATTTGAAATTTCCAAATATAATTTAAAAGAATTTTTTGAGACAAATGACCTGGATTATGAAGATGAAACTATTATTAGGCGTGAAATTCTTCCTTCTGGAAAATCACGCGCATTTATTAATGATAGCCCGGTAAACCTTCAGGAATTGCAGGATTTAAGCCTTTTTTTGATTGATATTCATTCACAGCAGCAAACTCAGGAGCTTTCGGAAGAAGGTGTTCAATTTAAAATTATTGATGCTATTGCGAATAATTTCGAAACAATTTCATCTTATCAAAAATTGCTTAAAACATATAAGTCAGATAAATCTAAACTGAATGCTTTGCTAAAAAAACAAAGTGATTCAGGAAAAGAACAGGAATACAATACTTTTTTGTTAAATGAATTGGTTTCAGCTAAATTAAAATCAGGGGAACAGGAAGAATTGGAAGCTGATTTTGAAAAACTGAATAATGTTGAAACAATAAAAGAATCAATTGATAAATCTTTGGTAATTGCTAATGAAGAGCAATTTGGAGTTTTTCATAACCTGAATGAAATTAAAACTTCATTGCAAAAAATAGCTCTTTTTTCGCCGGAATATCAAAGTTTATTTGAAAGAATTACAAGTGTAGCAATCGAGTTTGATGACATTTCGAGAGAATTACAAAATGCTTCTGAAAAATTATTAAATGATCCTGAGAAGTTAGAACTGACTAATCAAAAGTTACAATTGATTTATAATCTTCAAAAAAAGCATCAGGTGATTTCAGTTGATGAGTTACTTCAGATTCAGGCTGATTTAGAAAGTGCTGTTGTTGAACTTGGCAATATTGAAGAAGAAATAGTTGTGTTGTCACAATTAATTGAACAAAAAACACAAGAATTGGATGCTTTAGCGGCAACAATTCACCAAAATAGAAAGAATGCAATTCCGGTTTTAACAAATCAATTGATTTCAATTCTTGAGACATTAGGAATGCTGAATGTTCGTTTTAAAATAGAACTTTTACCATCTGAAACTTATTTCCAAAATGGGAAGGATGAATTACAATTTTTGTTTTCTGCCAATAAAGGAACTGACTTTGGATTGCTGAAAAAAGTAGCTTCAGGTGGAGAAATGTCACGTATTATGTTGGCAGTTAAAGCAATTTTGGCACAATATTCTAAATTACCTACCTTGATTTTTGATGAGATAGATACAGGAGTTTCCGGTGAAATTGCCATCAGAATGGGAGAAATTATGAAAGGAATGAGTAATAACATGCAAATATTTGCGATTACGCATTTACCCCAGATAGCTGCAAAAGGGGATTCGCATTTCAAAGTTTTCAAATCTACAGTTGATGATGATACACAATCAGAATTAAAATTATTAGCTCAGGAAGAAAGAATTCTGGAAATTGCCCAAATGCTTTCGGGAGCAAATATTTCTGATTCTGCATTAAATCACGCAAAAGAATTACTAAATTAACATAACTTCAAATATGGAAAGTTTAAGTTTTTATGAAAATCAATTTATTAAAGCTGATTCATTGATTTCTGAGGGAAATATTGCTGACGGAAAAGAAATGCTTGAAGAAATATTATCTCAATATCCTGATTTTGGCAAGGCTCATAATCATCTGGGGTGGATTTATTATAATAAGTTAAGTAATTATGATAAAGGGATTTATCATTATAAACTGGCTATGAAATTCGAGCCAAAATATCCTGCACCTTATTTAAATTATACTTATCTGCTTATTGATATTGGTCGGTATGCTGAGGCAAAAGAGCATATTAATTTTACAATGCAAAATTTAGAAAATGTTGATCATTCTTCTTTTAATAGTGAATTAGGGAGAATGGCAGAGTATGAAAGCGAGTATATCCCGGCTTATAATTATTATAAATTGGCAAAGAAAAATGCCCTGAACCCAAATTTTATAGACAATATGGATGCCAACATGAAAAGGGTTAAGGATAAAATGTCTATTTTTGAAAAATTAAAACTCAAATTGAATTAATACAATAAAAATTACAAGATGATTATAGAACCTAGAATGAGAGGATTTATTTGTTTGACATCTCACCCAAAAGGATGCGAGCAAAATGTAAAAAATCAAATAGAATATATAAAATCAAAAGGGCCAATAAGCGGAGCAAAAAAAGTACTGGTTATTGGTGCTTCAACAGGTTTCGGGTTGGCTTCAAGAATAACAAGTGCTTTTGGATCTGATGCAGCTACAATTGGTGTATTTTTTGAAAAACCACCAGTTGAAGGCAAAACTGCTTCGCCAGGCTGGTATAACTCAGCAGCTTTTGAAGCTGAAGCCCATAAAGCAGGTTTGTATGCAAAAAGTATTAATGGAGATGCTTTTTCTAACGAAATAAAAAGACAGACCTTAGATTTAATCAAAGCTGATTTAGGTCAGGTTGATTTGATTATTTACAGTTTAGCTTCGCCAGTTCGTCAGCATCCGACTACGGGAGTTTTACATCGTTCAGTTTTAAAACCTATCGGACAAACATTTACAAATAAAACAGTAGATTTTCATACAGGAAATGTTACTGAAGTTTCTATTGCCCCGGCAAATGAAGAAGATATCACAAATACAGTTGCTGTAATGGGGGGTGAAGACTGGGCTATGTGGATAGATGCTTTAAAAAGTGAAAATTTATTAGCAGAAGGAGCTACAACAGTTGCTTATTCTTATATCGGACCATCATTGACAGAAGCTGTTTACCGTAAAGGTACAATTGGCCGTGCAAAAGATAATTTAGAAGCTACTGCATTTACTATTACTGATAGTTTAAAATCAGTAGGAGGAAAAGCCTATGTTTCTGTAAATAAAGCTTTGGTAACACAAGCAAGTTCTGCAATTCCTGTTATTCCTTTATATATTTCTCTTTTATATAAAATTATGAAGGAAGAAGGAATTCATGAAGGATGTATCGAGCAAATTCAGCGTTTGTTTCAGGATAGATTATATAAAGGATCAGAAGTGCCTGTAGATGAAAAAGGAAGAATTAGAATCGACGATTGGGAAATGCGTGATGATGTTCAGGAAAAAGTGGCTAAACTTTGGTTAGAAGCAACAACAGAAACATTACCTGTAATTGGAGACTTAGCAGGATATAAAAATGACTTTTTAAATCTTTTCGGATTTGAATTTGCAGGAGTAGATTATAAAGCTGATGCAAATGAAGTAGTTGAAATAGAAAGTATCAACTAAATATTTGTAGTATTATAATGAAAACCATCAACCCAAAGTTGATGGTTTTTTTGTGACAATAGCGTATCTTTGCACAAAATTTGAAATTTATAAGATTGTCATTTTAATACCGCAAATTCTCCTATGATTTTTTCTTTAATTATACCCGTGTATAATCGTCCAGATGAAGTCGATGAACTTTTAGAAAGCTTATCGAAATCTGATTATAATGAAGCTTTTGAAATTGTTCTTGTTGAAGACGGATCATCAATTCCATGTAAAGAAGTGGTGAAAACTTATCAGGGAAAACTAAATATATCCTATTATTTCAAACCTAATTCAGGACCGGGAGATTCAAGAAACTTCGGAATGTTAAAAGCTGTAGGTGACTACTTTATTATTTTTGATTCGGATTGCATTATTCCGTCTAATTATTTAACGGAAGTTCGAAAAGAATTGGATAAGGAATATGTAGATTGTTTTGGAGGACCGGACAAAGCCCTGGATAGTTTTTCGAATATTCAAAAAGCAATTAATTTTGCAATGACTTCTTTTCTTACCACAGGAGGTATACGTGGCGGTTCGGAGAAGATTGGTAAATTTCAGCCAAGAAGTTTTAATATGGGGATTTCAAAGAAAGCTTTTGAGGCATCAAAAGGTTTTGGTAATATCCACCCTGGAGAAGACCCGGATTTATCAATCAGATTATGGAATTTAGGTTTTGAAACCAGATTATTTCTAAGCGCATTTGTTTATCATAAACGTAGAATCGATTGGGAGAAATTTTCTATTCAGGTTAATAAATTTGGCCTGGCAAGACCCATTTTAAACAGCTGGTATCCAGAACATAATAAACTGACTTTTTTCTTTCCCACCTTCTTTATATTGGGTTTATTATTAGCTTTTTTACTATTAATTTTTAATTTTGATATTTTATTACAATTATATTTTGTATATTTCGTTATAATTTTTCTTACATCCAGTATTCAAAATAGAAGTATTAAAATTGGATATCTGTCTGTAATTGCAGTTTGGAAACAATTCTATGGCTATGGAACGGGATTTTTAGAATCTTTTATAAAAATTATTCTTTTGAAGAAAAAACCACAAGAGGCTTTTCCTCGTATGTTTTTTTAATATGATATGACAAAAATTATTGGCTTAACAGGCGGAATAGGAAGTGGTAAAACGACTATAGCAAACTATTTTAAGGAAATGGGCGTTCCGGTTTATATAGCAGACGATGAAGCCAGAAAATTGATGCAGTCAAAATTCATAATAGAAGAAATTAAAAAAATATTTGGTGATTCTTTATTTGAAGATGATATTTTAAACAGGGCTAAACTGGCAGAAATTGTTTTTAATGACAGTCGTAAGCTCGATCAATTAAATGCTATTGTGCATCCTGCCGTAAAAAAGGATTTTGTAGCATGGCTGGAAGCAAAGAAAAATTATGCTTATGTGATTTATGAAGCAGCAATTTTATTTGAAAGCGGAAGGTATAAAGACTGTGACGTAGTTATAACGGTTACTGCACCAGAAGAAACAAGAATTGAACGGGTTATAAAGCGTGATAAAACGAATAGAGAACAGGTCTTAGACAGAATGAAAATGCAATGGAAGGATGAAGAACGTATTTCTAAAAGCGATTTTATTATTTTAAATGATAATCTTAAAAATGCTAAAGAAGAAGTTGTTAAAATTCTTAAAATTTTAAATATTAAACAAAATCAGTCTTAAATGTTAATATTTGGTTAATGTATTATTTAGTATATTGTTAAAATATTAATTTTGTCTCGATGAATAAATTATTTTTTAGAATACTGGTTTTGCTTATGAGTTTATCCCTGATTGGGATAATTTTAGTTCAGGTATATTGGTTTAATTCTTCATTAGAAAATAATGATGAGCAATTTAAATACCACGTCAACCAGGTAATCAGTGATGTTTCTGATAAACTTGAACAGCAGGAAGAGTATAGTTTTTATGATAAAATCAACCATATAAAAGACAGTACCGGTAAAATTCCTCAAAAAGAAGACTTATTAGAAATTTTATTTGTTCAAAGAAATACTAAAACAAATAAAACTATAGTTTATAAAAATAGCATTACATCTGAAAAATTCAATATTAACAGTCCGCTGTTTAATAAAAAATTCAATTCGGATGGATTTAAAAGCTTTAGTTCAAAAAGGCTGACGGAGATATACAACAATAACAATATTATTGATAATTCAGTCTTAAATCAAAGTACAATTCCGGATATAAAAATTGAAAAAGACGGAAACCTTGATATTTTAAATAAGGCCCAATTACAAATTTCATATAAGGATTATGCTTCAGCATTACCAATAGACGAAAGAATTACAAAAGAGAAATTGAGAAATCTCTTGAAAAAAGAACTCGTTGAACATTTAGTCAAAACCAAATTTGAATTTGGGATCTATAATAATGGAATCCCGACAAAAATCAAATCAGATGGTTTTCATTACGATAAAGATGCTACTTATAATATCCCTGTTTTTGCTGATAATGAGGGTAATAGCAAATATCAGTTATTAGTAACATTTCCGCAGAAAAAGAAATTTTTATTGTCACAGCTTGTAAGCATTACAATATTATCTATAATTTTTACATTGATTATAATAATTGCTTACACCAGTGCTTTAAACCAATTAATACGTCAAAAACAAATATCTGAAATTAAAACAGATTTTATAAACAATATGACGCATGAGTTTAAAACTCCGATAGCTACAATAAATTTGGCTCTTGATGCGATTCGAAACCCTAAAATTATTGAAGACAAGGAAAAGGTATTTCGATATCTTCAAATGATCAGGGATGAAAATAAAAGGATGCATGCTCAGGTTGAAAATGTCCTTAGAATTTCCAAACTGGAGAAAAAAGAACTTGATATTACTAAAGAGCCTACTGCTATTCATGATGTAATTGAAGATGCGATTGAACATGTGAATTTAATTCTTGAAGATAAGCATGGTACAATTGTAAAACATTTAAATGCTGCAAGAACAACCTGCTTAATCAATGAAGTGCATTTTACAAATGTTTTGGTTAATATATTAGAAAATGCAATTAAATATTCGCCGGATGTTCCTGAAATTGAGGTTTTTACAGAGAATATTAAAGATATGATTCTTGTGAAAATAAAAGATAACGGTTTAGGAATGAGTAAAGTGGCTCAAAAAAGAGTTTTTGAAAAATTTTACAGGGAACATACAGGAGATCTTCATAACGTAAAGGGACATGGTTTAGGTCTTGCTTATGTAAAAAGAATTGTTGAAGACCATAATGGTCAGGTTTATGTAGAAAGTGAAAAAGGAAAGGGTAGTACCTTTATAATAAAAATACCACTAATAAATTAAAAATATGGAAAATATTAATAAAAGAATACTTTTAGTAGAAGATGACCTTAATTTTGGTGCAGTTCTTAAAGATTATTTAATGTTAAATGACTTTGAAGTTACTTTGGCAAAAAATGGTATGGAAGGTTTTGAAAAATTTAAGAAGGATGTTTATGATTTATGCATTCTTGATGTAATGATGCCTTATAAGGATGGTTATACATTAGCAAAAGAAATCAGAGAAAAGAATAGTGAAGTGCCAATAATTTTTTTAACAGCAAAATCTATGAAAGAAGATGTGTTAAAAGGATATAAGGCAGGTGCTGATGATTATTTGAACAAACCTTTTGATTCTGAGGTTTTATTAATGAAAATTAAAGCTATTATTCAAAGAAAATCTTCTGATACAAAAGCAGAACAAGTTCAGTTTGAATTTAATATTGGTAAGTTTCATCTAAATTCAAAACTTAGATTCCTAACATTTGAAAATGATGAGCCAATAAAACTTTCTCCAAAAGAGAATGAATTGCTTAAAATGCTGATTTTGCATGAAAATGATTTAATGCCGAGAGAATTAGCTTTGACAAAAATTTGGAGAGATGATAATTATTTTACTTCAAGAAGTATGGATGTTTATATTGCCAAACTTAGAAAATATTTAAAAGCAGATGAAGATGTTGAAATTTTAAATATTCATGGAGAAGGCTTTAGATTAGTAGTCAAAAGTAAAGCAGTATCTGAATAAATAAAAACATTTTACAATATTATAAAAAGCCTCCAAAAAGTTAGACATTTTTTGGAGGCTTTTTTACAAATTAGTAAGAGGTGATAATTAATTAGGGAAGTTGTCTAAACTAAATTGACACTTAATGTAATTTCAGTTTTCAATAACTTCGAAATTGGACAAATTTCTTTAGCTTTAGTTGCTATTTCAGTAAATTTTTCAGCAGTTATAGAAGGTACTTTTCCATTTAATTCTAAATGAATTAAAGTAATTGTCCCGTCTTCAAAAGTAACTGTGGCTTCAGTTGATAGATCATCAGCAGTAAAACCTCCTTCATTTAATAAAAAACTTAATTGCATCGTAAAACAGCCTGAATGTGCCGCTGCAATAAGTTCTTCGGGATTCGTTCCAACTCCATCTGCAAATCTTGTTTTGAATGATAATTGAGCATTATCCAACGTTGTACTTTGTGTACTAATCGTTCCCTTTCCTTCCATACCGGTTCCTTTCCAGTTGGCATTTGCTTTTCTTGTAAATTTCATTTTCTAGATTATAAAAGTTAATAAAAGTATCCGTTTTTAATATTAAAACCAATTTTTGGTTACTATCAAATATAAGAAATATTTTATATTATCGTTTTATTAATTTGTTACCTTAAAAGTTAAATACAAAAAAAAGGGTATAATAAATAATTTTATTATACCCTTAAAATTTTAATTTTAGAAACTTTTATTCCTGGTTTAAATTTCGCAATTGTTTTAGTTTGTCTTTCCAAACAGCAAGACTTTCTTTATGAATAGCTATGTTTTTACGAACTTCAAGCACTATTGAATTTTCTTTTTTAGCATTTTTTGTATTGGTAAAAAACTGAATATTGTTCTCCAGCTGAAAAATTTCGTTTTGTACTTCTTCAATTTTACGCATCAGGAAAATCTTTTCGTTGTCTAGTTTTCTTGAATCATTACTTTCAGATAATGAATCAATTCTATTAGAAAAACGCATCATATCAGTTTCTTTTTTACTTAGGCTTAATTTGTCAAAAAGGGCGTCAAGGATTTTATTGAATTTTCCTTCTATATGGCGTCTTGTAAAAGGAACTTTTCCAAATCCTTTCCAGGTTTCAATATGCAGTTTAATAGCGTCTAAATCTGTTTTGTGATCACCGGTCAGCTGATAATTTCTCAAAGTATCCAAATATGCTTTTTTATTATCAAATGCAGCAACTTCATCAACGTTTTCTTCTGATTTGTGTTCTTTTAATTTGTCGAAATAATGATTGCAGGCGTCCTTAAATTCTTTCCAGATTTTGTCTGAATACTTTTTAGGGACATGTCCAATTTGCTTCCATTCTTCCTGAATTTGTTTCATAATCGGAGTAGTGGCAGCAAAATCAGTACTTTCCTGTAATTCTTTGGCTTTTGCAACAAGAGCCATTTTTTTATTTAAATTGTCGTTCTGATCTTTTTTAATGTCTTTATAAAATGAATTTTTAAAAGAATTGAAATTTCTAACGGCAGTTTTAAATGAAGCCCAGGTTTCCTCGTTAACTTCAGATGGCACTTTTCCGGCAGCGAAAAACTCATTTCTAAGCGCTTCTACTTTTTGTATCTGAACCAGCCATTGTGAATGAGAGTTTACTTTTTCAGTACCTAAAACTTCAATTTTTGCAATAATTTCTTTTTTAACTTCAAGATTTTGTTGCTCATTTGCTCTTTGACTTTCAAATAAAACTTCTCTTTTGTCATGGATTTTTTTAGTCAGTTCACTAAATTTATTCCAGATTGCATCACGGTGCTCTTTAGAAACAGGGCCAATATCTTCTTTCCAAATTCTATGTAAATCTTGCAGTTCTCTAAATGATTTAGTGATATCTGTTTCATTTACTAAAGCTTCAACACGTGAAATTATTTTTTGTTTCTGCTCTAAATTATATTTAAAATCTAAATCTCTGGCTTCACGATCTAAATGAAGATAATCATAAAAATTCTCTACATGAAAGTGGTAGTTATTCCAGACATGGTTGTATTTGTCTTTTGGTATTGCTCCCGCATTTCTCCATCTGTCTCTTAAATCATTAAAATGTTTAAGTGTATCCTTAATGTTTTCCTGAGGGTTTATAAGTTCTTTTAGTTCCTCAACGATGGCAAGTCGATTTTCTAAATTCGATTTTAAATTGGTTTGCAGATGCTTAAAATGGGCATTTCTTTTTTCTCTAAATACGTTGTAGTATTCGTCAAATTTAGATTTTAAAGGAGAATGATATTCAAATTCTTCATTCGGATCTTGGTTTGAAGCGTTAAATTCTTCTTTTTTCTCTTCTAAAAGGTGGTTGTAGTGTAGTAAGAATGCTTTTTTAATCTCTTCAATATGATCTTTTACAGACATTACTTTATCTATATTGATCAGTTTTTTTAATTCGTCTACAAGGGCATCCAGTGAAAACGTATTATAATCCTGCATAGGAATATCATTACGCTCTTTTAGCGTCTCATCTTCACTTTCTTCTGCGTTAGAATTAGCTATGGCATCTAATGCAACCTGATGACTGTTATCAGTACTTTCAATGTCATTTTCTTCAACAGTAATCACATTTTCAGGTGCTGCTTCTAAACCTGAGATTTCAGTTGATACATTAGTTTGTGTAGAATCAATTGCATTGATTTCTAATTTTCCATCTGCTTCTTGCAGGTTATCATTCTTTTCTTCTAACATTTTTAAATGTATAAGGTTTTTATTTTAAACAATGCGAAAGATAGTAAAGGTGTTTCTAAATACAAAATAAATCGTTTGTTTATCCTGTTTTTGATTTAAAAATCTTACTTATTAATTGGTTTTGAAAGCATAAAAAGCGGTTTAACTCTTAAGAATGAACAAAATTATGAAAATTATTTTTCAAGTTTTTCTTCCGGACTAAGATTGATTTATAAGAGGAACTTTTTTACAATGGGTTTGATTTTTTTGAATTCGGTTAAAATAAAAAAGACTACATTGAAATGTAGTCCCTGGTCTCAATTATTAAGATGCTATATATTATTTATTCCAGATTTTCCATGCTTTCTCTGCCTGGAAAATTAACATGTCATATCCGTTTTTTATTATGGCTCCATTTTCTTTGGCTCTTTTCAAAAATGTGGTTTCTGCAGGATTATAAATCAAATCGTATGCAATATGTTTGTTTGTAAAAAACTCGTATGGAATATTTGGTGAAGCCTCTATGTTAGGGCTTGTACCTATAGGAGTACAATTAATGATAATTTGAAAATTATCAAAAGTGGTTGCATTAATTAAACTATAATCAATAATGTTTTCTTTGGCTTCTCTGGAAACAAAAGTATAAGGAATATCAAGTTCATCTAAAGCAAAAGCAACACCTTTTGAAGCGCCTCCGGTACCTAAAATAAGTGCTTTTTTATGATGTGGTTCAAGTAATGGTTTTAATGATTTTTTGAAACCGTAATAGTCTGTATTATATCCTTTTAATTTTCCTTTTTTGGTAAACTTAATAGTGTTTACTGCACCAATTAAAGCTGCTTTTTTTGAAAGTTTATCTAAAAATGGAATTACCTGTTCTTTGTATGGAATCGTAACATTAAGACCTTTTAGATCGGGATTATTTTTTACTAATTCAGTAAAATAATTAATTTCCGAAATATCGAAATTTTCATAACTGTTGCCTGCGAAAACTTCATCGCTAAATTTTTCAGTAAAATATCCTTTTGAAAATGAGTAACTAATATTACGGCCTAATAAGCCAAAACGCCTCCTTAAAATATCAATCATTATTGTTTTCTATGTTTTTCAATATAATTTTTCACCATTTTTTTTGCCCAGACAACAGGGAATAAATCTTCGATTAAGATATAATTGTCAAAGTTTAAACGTAATCCGTTGCTTAAATGGAATTTAGCTTTTGTGTTGTCCTGAATCATAAAATATAATCCGGCAAGACGATACTCGATTTCATTTTCTTCCGGAAAATATTCAGAAGCTTGAAGTAAAGTTTGAACTGCACTGTCAAATTCTCCTAAAAATTGCAAGATATCAACCCAGAATAACCAGGTATCTAATGCATAATCACCAAATTCTACTGCTTTTCTATAACCAAATTCAGCTTCTTCAAAAAAGTTCATTTGTTTATTAATGGTTGCATAGCGTTTCCAGTACAAACGATTTTGATTGTCAATTGCCAATGCTTTATTGACAAAAAATAATGCTTTCTGGAAGTTTTTCTGACGAACGTAGAAATCGGTTATGGCAATCCATCCTTTGTCTAAAAGAGGATCTTCATGAACTGTCTGATTGAAATATTTTAAGGCTAAAATGGTATTGCCTAATTTTTCATAACATTTACCAATTCGTAAAAGAGCATAGGAAGTTGCATCGTCTAACTCGATTGTACGATTATAGCTTTCAATAGCTTCTGTATATTTTTTTAGGCGCTCATAAGCTTTTGCTTTTTCCATAAAGGCCCCTAAAAACTCATCATCAATCAGTGTAGCATAGTCAAATGCACGAATTGCATTTTCATATTCTTTTACGCCGTAATGTAAGCGGCCAAGCTGATGCCAGGCAATTTCACTGTAAGGGTTTTTATTGATATAGTCATTAAGATATAAAATGGCTTCCTGATTCTGATCTAAAAATTCAAAACAATAAACCACATTATACAAAGCAGACTGATCTTCTAAATCTTCTTCAAGACATTTTATGAAACTGTCTTTTGCCATCTCAAGGTTATCCATGAAAAGATATTCCATTCCGATTAAGTTGTACACGTCAGCGTAATCGTCAGTATATTGCAAAGCAATTTTAAGCAATTCTACCGCTTTTTCGTGTTGGTCTCTTTTAGAACAGATATTAGCTTTCTGGATGTAGATTTCCTCGTTGTTAGGTTCAATTGCATATAACTCATTTAAAAGTTTCTCGGCGATTTCTAATTTATCGTCGTAAACCAACATTTCTACTTGTACTAATTTTAAGCCCGTAGATTTTGGGTGTTGGTCTAATGCAAGTTTTAAGGCCTTTTTTGCTAAATTAGCCTTGCCTATATCTAAATAATGAAGAATAATTTCTTCGAATTCTTCAGAATCAAAAAAGAGTACTTTGTTAGTTTTTAACATCGACTCAAATTTGGATAGGGATAGGTTATAATCTTCTTCTTCGTTGCTTAATTGCATACTTTGTTTTTTTGAAATTAGCCTGTTATAAATTTAGGCAACCATATTATTTTGTGAGGAAAGGAAATTAATTGTTTTGAACAATTTAATTAACAATATGGACAGAAATTATATCCTGTTTTTAGTCATAATCTTCTGATATGTAAAAGATTATTGAATTATTATTCTAATTTTATTTTTAACTCAGCGGCCTAGCCCAGATAGGAACGATATCCTTTTGTTTTTTCTTTAAAAACAAAAGATATAGTGGATAGCTGGAATTAGCTCCTAATTCTTATTATGCTTTTTGTTTGAGGATTTCATCCATAACGTTTAAAATTATGGCACAGCCTTCTTTTATTTCTTCTTCAGAAATGGTTAACGGTGGTGTTATTCGTATGGCGCATCCTTCAAACAGCAGCCAGAATAAAATGAGCCCTTTGTCCTGACAGTTTAAAATTACCTGATTTGTTATCTCGGCAGTTTCAGTCATTGCGGCAAGCATTAATCCTTTTCCTCTAATTTCTTTTATCAAAGGGTGTACCAAAAGTGATCTGAAGAGTGTTTCTTTCTCTAAAGTTTCCAGCATCAAATTAGTCTCAGTTAATTCCTTCAAAGTCGCCAAACAGGCTGACGCAATGACAGGATGGCCACCAAAAGTAGTAATATGTCCTAATTTCGGGTTTTCGGTTAAAAGATCCATTTTTTCAGCTGAAGCAGTAAAAGCACCAACCGGCATTCCGCCTCCCATACCTTTTCCCATTACAACAATATCAGGAATGACATTGTAGTTTTGAAAGCCGAAAAGCTTCCCGGTTCTTCCGAAACCCGGCTGGATTTCATCAACAATCATCATTGCTCCAACTTCATCACAACGTTTGCGGACTTTTTGCAAAAAATTATCCTGAGGCTGAATAAAACCGGCGCCGCCCTGAATGGTTTCCAAAAGAATTGCAGCAGTTCTGGAGGTTATTTTTTGTAAATCTGCTTCATTGTTAAAAGTGATAAAATCAATATCCGGAAGCAGTGGGCGAAAGGCTTGTTTGCGTTCCTCAAATCCCATAACACTCATCGAACCCATTGTATTACCATGATAGGCATTGTGACACGAAATAAGCTGACTTCGTCCGGTTGTTCGTTTTGCTAATTTAAGAGCACCTTCAATTGCTTCTGTACCGGAATTTACTAAATATGTTTTGTTTAAAGATTCAGGCAGGAGCGAAGCCAGTAATTTGCAATATTCAACGGCCGGACTTTGAGAATATTCACCGTAAACCATTACGTGCGAATATTTATCTAATTGATCTTTAATAGCCTGATTGACTCTTGGGTGTTGATGTCCAAGTGTGCAGGCTGAAACTCCGGCCACGAAATCTAAATATTTTTTATTATTTGTATCGTAAATATAAGATCCAATAGCATGTGAAACTTCCATTCCGAGTGGATATGGGGAAGTTTGCGCCTGGTATTTTATAAAATCTGGATTCATTTTTTGAGGTTCTGAGTTTAAAGCTGGCTGAAAACTGTGACAGAGAACTTATTTCTTTGTTTTCTCTCTTTCAGCATCTTTTTCTGCGGCTTTTGGTGTTCCCTTCGCTTTAGCTTTCGGGTTCTTTTTATCGTAATTTAAAGTTTCCTTCCTGACTTTCATCGGAACATTTTCTTTAGCGTTTTCGTCTTTTCCCTCTTTGATTAGTTTATCGTTGAGTTCGTTTTCTTCCGCTGAAAATATATCATCTTTAGATTTTATTCGCTCATCTCCACGCCAGACAAACCCTTTTAATTTACGTGCATTTTCGGGTAAATCGGCTTCAGGATAAATATCGCCATCAACATTGTTGAAAAAAGTAATGGTTTCGACAGCATTATTTTCTAAAATAAGATTGATTTTACTGCTTACATTTTTATTGATTCCGATAAGTTCATTGGCGTCATTCCGCATATAATAAATAACTTCGGTGTTTTTAACCACATCTACATCATGCAGTTTTCCTTCTCTGAATTTTCCATATAAATTGAGCCCCTTGACCTGATTATACCCTGTACCCAGAGTATCCTTGGAGACGAGAAAAGTATTATTGAGTACTTTAAGGGAATCTAATTTTCGGGTTGTGTTATCGCCAATTAAGTGCATTATATCGCCTGTAATCTGGCTTTCTCCATTCCATATAATTGGGTGTCCAATTAATTTTGTTAACGATATTTTGGTGCTGGAATGAAGTGAATCACATTTGCCGCTCATGTCGGTTTTGTAAAAGCGAACATTGTTAAAAGCCCTGATGATCCTGTCACCTTCCTTTCCTGTTACCATCAATTTTTTTCCGTGGATATAAACAGAGTCATTTTCAACAAAGTTTACCGCAACTGCTCTCTTGGTTACAAACATAGAATCTTTTAGTTTGTATATTTCAGCATAATGACCTTTCACGATTCCGCGATTAATTGAATCGGTAATTTTTACATTTCGGGTTGCTGAGGCAAATTCTGTATTACGATTATAAAATAAGCTATCGCCTTCAATTAGCCGGTCATCATATTTTATATAGGATTTTCTGAGGAAATGCGCGACGTTTTTCTTGGTGTCATAAAAGCCTTTTTCGGTATAGATATAATTGGTCTTACTTGTAATGGTGGATGGGCCAAATAAATAACTGTGGCCTGAGTTGCTGTAATAATCTAGATGATTCGATTTTATGACATATTTAGGGTTGGTAATTGTTACTTCCGTCAAAAATTGAAATTTCTTTTGTGCTACATAATACCTGCCTGATTTACTGACTAAAACATTGTCTTTGTTGACAATTGTACCTTTAGTATTGTAAAAAACTTCCTGGACATTTCTGTCAAAATTAATAGTATCGGTTTGTAAAGTTGCATCCGGAGAGGTCATAACGGCATTTCCTGTGGCAAATGCTTTTTTTACATTTCCGCTATATTCGGCATATTTACTGTTTAAGAATAAAGTGTCTCCTTGTACAAGCTGTACATTTCCGAAAGCTTTGATGTAATTTTCTTTCTGAAAGAAATAGGCTCTGTTACAAGTCATAACTACACCATCATGATTTATTTTTACATTCCCGGTCAGCAAAAGCGCACCGGGAATTTCTACTTCGTTGACATCTGAAAAGTCTGCGTTTTCAACGATTATTTTTTTAGGCGTCTGTGCAAATATGCCTTGTACGCTTAATAAAAGCAAACAATAAGATATGAAAAAGAGTGATTTCTTCAATTGATTTAATTTTTGTCAAATTTATGAAAAAGGTTAGAACCTTCACCGATATTAAGATTTATTTATACTGCTAAAAATTAGTATCGGTTTAAAAATTAAAAATTGATAAGTGCAGTTTTTTTTCTTCTGAAAAGTATTAAATTTTATTTTTTAATGCTTCAGCGTCAATATCGCTGTGTGAAACATCATAAATCGCTTTTCCGTCTTTGATTAATATCAATTGAGGGGATTCATGATAGACGTTAAATCTGTCTGCAATTTCGTTGGATACATCACGATGCACAATTAAATCCAGAAAAAAAGCATCGACTGTTTCTTCTAAATCATATTCTCTTTCAAATTGTTTCAACGCCATTCGGCTAATGCTGCATCTTGTACTATGTTTAAAAATTACAATAGGCTTAACATTAGACATACTCTCTATATCATTTAACTGTGCTAAATTTGTAAGAGGAATCCAGTTTATATTACTTTTTTGAGAATCCGAGCTATCCGAATTTCCGAAGATTGAATTTAAAAAACTCATATTTTGTCTTGTTTTATGACTTTTTGACATTTAAAAGTGATATATATCATAGTTTTGATGTCATTTTGTCTTTATTTTTACTATGGAATATAATTTGAACATTGCTGCAAAGTTATATCATTTAAAGTTAAATTTTAACGCTATAAATTCAAATTTTGATGATATCGAAATATTTAATAATTAAAATCAAACCTAAATCATACAAAGATGAACATAAATAAATTTACGACTAAATCTCAGGAAGCCATTCAGCTATCACAGCAGCTGGCTCAGCGATATGAACAACAACAAATAGAAAACGAACACATTTTTAAAGCTATTTTTGAGGTTGACGAAAATGTAGCGCCTTTTATTTTGAAAAAACTCAACGTAAATGTGCCTTTGTTTTTACAAATTTTAGACAGTACAATTCAGAGTTTTCCAAAAGTTTCCGGAGGCGATATCATGCTTTCCAGAGATGCAAATAAAGCTTTGAATGAAGCTGAAATCATTGCGCAAAAAATGAACGATGAATATGTTTCGATCGAACATTTAATTTTAGCCATTTTTGATTCAAAAAGTAAGGTAGCCCAAATTTTAAAAGATCAGGGGGTAACCGGGAAGGCTTTAAAAGCGACTATTGAAGAACTAAGAAAAGGGGAAAGAGTAACTTCGGCTTCAGCTGAAGAAAATTATAATTCATTAAATAAATATGCTAAAAACTTAAATGAATTAGCACGTACAGGAAAACTGGATCCCGTTATCGGGCGTGATGAAGAAATTCGACGTGTGTTACAGATTTTGACCCGTAGAACAAAAAATAACCCGATGCTGGTTGGTGAACCCGGAGTTGGTAAAACAGCTATTGCCGAAGGTTTGGCACACAGAATTGTTGATGGTGATGTGCCTGAAAACCTAAAAGACAAAATTGTTTTTTCTCTGGATATGGGAGCATTGATTGCCGGAGCCAAATATAAAGGAGAATTCGAAGAAAGATTAAAATCGGTAGTGAAAGAAGTTACTGCTGCCGAAGGTGATATCGTTTTATTTATTGATGAGATTCACACACTTGTAGGAGCGGGTGGAGGCGAAGGCGCTATGGATGCTGCTAATATCCTGAAACCGGCTTTGGCCCGTGGAGAATTAAGAGCCATTGGAGCGACAACTTTAGATGAATATCAAAAATATTTTGAAAAAGATAAAGCGTTGGAACGTCGTTTTCAAAAGGTTTTAATTGACGAACCGGATACTGAAAGTGCGATTTCAATTTTGCGTGGTATCAAAGAAAAATATGAAACCCATCATAAAGTTCAAATTAAAGATGAGGCCATTATTGCGGCAGTTGAACTTTCGCAACGTTATATTACGAATCGTTTTTTACCAGACAAAGCTATAGATTTGATGGACGAAGCGGCTTCTAAATTGCGTATGGAAATCAATTCGAAACCAGAAGAATTAGATGTTTTGGATCGCAAAATCATGCAGCTGGAAATTGAAATTGAGGCCATTAAACGTGAAAAAGAAGAGAGCAAACTTAAAATCCTGCACATGGATTTGGCAAATCTGAAAGAAGAACGCAACGAAATCTACACTAAATGGAAATCAGAAAAAGATGTTGTAGATGGAGTTCAGGCAGTAAAATTAGAAATTGAAGATTTTAAACACGAAGCTGAGCGTGCAGAGCGAGAAGGTGATTACGGAAAAGTAGCTGAAATTCGTTACGGAAAAATCAAAGAAGCGCAGGAACGTTTAGATGTTTTATTGAAACAATTGCAAGAGTACCAATCAGGACATTCTTTGATCAAAGAAGAAGTAACCCGCGAAGATATTGCAGAAGTAGTTGCAAAATGGACCGGAATTCCGGTAATGAAAATGCTTCAGACCGAAAGAGAAAAACTCTTGCATCTGGAAGACGAATTACACAAACGTGTAGTGGGGCAGGAAGAAGCGATCGAAGCTGTAAGTGATGCTGTCCGCAGAAGCCGTGCCGGTTTGCAGGATATAAAAAAACCTGTTGGAACGTTCCTGTTTTTAGGAACAACCGGAGTTGGTAAAACAGAGCTGGCAAAAGCTTTGGCAGAATATCTTTTTGATGACGAAAATTCCATGACCCGTATCGATATGAGTGAATATCAGGAACGTCATAGTGTAAGCCGTTTAGTTGGTGCGCCTCCGGGATATGTAGGTTATGATGAAGGTGGACAATTGACGGAAGCTGTTCGTAGAAAACCATATTCTGTGATTTTGTTAGACGAAATAGAAAAAGCACATCCGGATACTTTCAATATTTTATTGCAGGTTTTAGATGAAGGCCGATTGACTGATAATAAAGGCCGTTTGGCTGATTTTAAAAACACGATTATCATCATGACATCTAATATGGGAAGTCATATTATTCAGGAGAAATTCGATAATTTAAAAGGAGGAATTGAAGCTGCTACCGAAGCTGCAAAAGTGGAAGTTTTAGGTTTATTGAAACAAACGGTTCGTCCGGAATTTATAAATCGTATTGACGAAATCGTATTGTTTACGCCTCTAACAGTCGAAAATATTTCGAGAATTGTAGGCTTACAACTTAAGAGTGTGACCAAAATGCTGGCTTTGCAAGGTATCACAATGGATGCAACTCCAGAGGCAATTCAATATCTGTCAGACAAAGGTTATGATACTCAATTTGGTGCAAGACCTGTAAAACGTGTTATTCAAAGAGAGGTATTGAATCAGTTGTCAAAAGAAATTCTGGCTAACAATATTACAACCGATAGTATCATTCTGATAGATGCATTCGATGGAAAATTGGTTTTTAGAAATCAAACTCATAAAGTTTAATGATTTTTGTTTAGTTAATTATTAAAATGAAAGAACATCAGTCGAAAGGCTGATGTTCTTTTTTGATATCTATGATAGTGGAGTGTAACAACCAGGAAGAAGAAGGGGGCAACTTTAATTAAAAAGCCAATCCCCTTATTTTAAACTTACACACGCATTATTTCGATTATACTTTTTTATTTTACAATAATCTTTTTTGTTTGTTTGAAATTTTGGGATTCTATAGTTACAAAATAAATACCTTGTGATAAGCCTCCTGTGTAATATTGTTCTTCGGGATTATAATTTTCTTTTTCGAATATTATTTGCCCCTGAATATTGGTTATTTTTAAACCGAATGTACCAGAGTCTATATTTGGCACTTTAATATTAATTAAAGAAGAAATATTTGTTGGGTTTGGATAAATAATAAAGTTTGAAGCTGAACCTGAATTGTCAGCAACTGAAAGATTTTCGGAAATAGTAGCTTTCCAATCCCACCAATTTTTATTTACGCTGGCCGTACTTATAGCTCCTTCTCCAAGTTTAATTTTATAATTAAACTTAGCAGTACGAGTAGATTCTCCCTGAAAAATATAATCTGAATTACAGATTACTGCAAATATAACACCATTTGCCGGCTGACCTTGCCCGAAAGAGATTGTGCAGTCTCCTGCATACACTGGCTGAGAATAAATGGTTTTTCCTTCTTTGGTACGATAGCATAATTGTAAAGACATGTTTTTTCCCAAAGGCTGAAAAAATACAGTAGCTTGATTTCCTTCAACATGAATTGGAATAAAGTTAGCTCCGGACCAGCCAGGCAGAGTTTTTTCTTCCGGAATTAGATAGTCGTTCTCATCTGTTGTAGTTGTGGCATAAGGCGTGGCTGTCCATTTCTCTACATTTATAAGAGCTGGTTGTTCAGGACCTAGTTCACGCCCCATATTATTGCGATACAAATTTAAAATTGGCTGTTCGAATTTTCCAAAATCAGCCAATGCCAATCTGGCTCTATATTCCTGAACCATTTTACGCATTTTAGTATCTCCAATACCATTAACAGTTCCATTGCCATTAGCTATGCCTTCCAGTACGCGGCCTTCACAATAATTCCATACCCATGGTAAACTTTTTTCACCTACAATTTCTCCTAAGAATGTTGGAAATACAGAACTATATTGAACACCTCCAATAATATCCCGGGTCAGTCTTAAAGTAACTCCATTTGCATCCTGAACTCCGGAATCGACACCTTCGGCAGACGGTCCTCCGAAAGTTCCGTCCTGAAGCCATCCGCTATAACATTCTATTGGAATAAAAGGGGCAATAACAGAACCTGCACTTAGCCATCCTAAATCAACATTGCTATAGTCTTCGCTCCCGGATTTTTTGATATCTAATACTGTTTGCAACCAAACGTTAGAGCCTTCGTGAAACCAGGCAGAATTTCTGCACCCGGGCAAAGAGGCATATATGGCATGAATACCTTCATGTGTACAAGCGCCGGTTTGATATTTGGCATCCGGAAAAGTGGTATTAGGATCAAAACTGGCAACAGGATAATAGGACAAAAGAACCATCGGCCAGCTTTGTCCATCTGGAGTGCCAACACCACTTTGCCAGCCTCCTAAATCTGTATTTGATGCAGTATCGGTACATAACCCTGAACCATACAAATATACCGAACTGCGATATCCTTCTCTGTATAATTTGTCTGGAGGCCAGCCCATATTATCTCTCAGGAAAGTGAAATCCCCATCTAGGCGTTTTAGCAGTGCGTCTACAGCAGCATCTGTCACCAGTGAGTTTGCATTAGGTCCTTTAACAAAGGTCCATGAACCATAATTTCGTGACGAAGCACCATTACAGCCGTCATATCCAGGGTAGTCATCCTCTAAATTTTTTAATGGTTTTGGAAAATCCGGATAATCGCTTTTAAAATCGTAATGAAGTGTAGTGTCGTAGGCAGGCCAGGAAGTAAAATCGCTATTTTCACCTTTGAATGTTAAGTAAAAATCAATGGAACTCTCGGTGCCACAGCTATTAACATATAAAAAGGTATAGGTTCCTGAGTTTACTTCCTGTAAATTTGATAAAGTGATATTTTGATCCAAAGATTCAAAATTATTGGGACCAATCCATTTCATTTTGGCACCGGTTTCATTACCTGGCACAGTAGCTTTGAACTGCACACTTTCCCCTGAAGAAATGACGGCATAATTTAGGTTTTTTTCTTGTCCATTGTTTACTATGACACTAGAGGTTAATGAAGTAGGATTACATTCAGTAGTCTCAGTTCCAAAAGCTTGAAATTCAGTTACACCCGTAGCTGTTGTGCTTTTCATGTAAATTCTTAATTTCCTGGATTTAAAATTTAAATTTCCGACAGTATTGAATTGATTTAAAGCCAATCCAATAGTACCGCCATTGACCCAATTAATTCCGTCCCAATATTGAATGTATGCATCTGTAGGTTGTCCAATACCGCCATAATCGGTAAACCAATACACTCCCACAGAATTTATTGCATGAGCAAAATCCCATTCATATTCAATCCAATTATAAGTATTGTAAGCACCCTCTCCGTCCCAGTTTCCATAAACAGGGTTGGTTCTGTCTTCCGAACTAATCGGTACAAAACCATCATTCACAGCATTAAGACTTTCCCAGGGAGAAACATGGGAGGTAGTAATCTTTGTTGAATTTAGCATAGCTAAATTGGTTTGAGCATTTAATTCTCCTATGAATAGCATAAAGGTGCTAAAAAATAGAAATGGCAGAAAGTGGAGTAGTTTTTTTTCTTTCATTGTGAAAAATTTTGGTTGTTAATTTTTTGAAATAAAATCTTTGGTACTGTATGAATAAGTATTTTAAATCTCTTTCTGTTTATTATGAGAAATGTTTTTAAATAACTTACTAATTTTTAACTTTCATTGATAAAGCAAGTTAGGAGTATTTTTAATTTATTAATAGGTACGTAATTACCTAATAATTAGTAAAAGTTATCCAGTATTAATTTTGTAGTAATAAGAATCTTCCTGATATAACTGATTTCTCGGTAACCTAAAAAAATGTAGCCTTTTTTAATTCAGAGCAGAAGTGCAAATCATATTTTTTTTAAATCCGTGAATAATGAAACTTTTTTTAAAAGTGATATAAATAAAACGATTCGTAAAATCCTCAAATTTACAGTAACTAAAAACATATTATTATGAACAACATATTTAGAGGATTAATAGCGGGTTACGGTGCGAAAAAACTTGGCGGAGGATGTTTTGGAACTATTTTAGTTTTTGTAATTATCTGGTTACTTTTAGGGCAATGCAGTTAATTTTAGAAAAACATTTGGCAAAAAAGTAGTAGATTCGCACCTATAAAAAATGATATGCATAGATAAATCTGGCGCTATTAGCTAGCGGTTTATGCAATTCTTAAAATAAAAAATTTATAATGGCATCAGGTTTTTTCGTACTATTAGATGATATCGCAGCAATCATGGATGATGTTGCAGTAATGAGTAAAGTTGCAGCAAAAAAAACTGCGGGTATTTTAGGAGATGATTTAGCCGTTAATGCCGAAAAAGCCTCAGGATTTGCTTCTTCAAGAGAGCTTCCTGTTTTATGGGCTATCAGCAAAGGTTCACTGCTTAATAAAATCATTATTTTACCAATCGCATTTTTATTGAGTGCTTTTTTTCCGTTTGCTATCATTGTAGTCTTAGTGCTTGGAGGTCTTTTCTTAGCTTATGAAGGAGCTGAAAAAATATATGAATTTATATTTCCTCATTCACATGAAGAATCAGAAGGAATAACAGAAGAAACTTTTACCGAAGAAGAAATTCTGGCAATGGAAAAAGGAAAAATAAAATCAGCAATCATAACCGATTTTATTCTATCGGTAGAAATCGTAATCATCGCTTTAGGAACGGTAATCGGAAAGTCTATTTCACAGCAAATAATTGTCGTATCAATTATAGCAGTAATCGCAACAATTGGCGTTTACGGGATTGTAGCATTAATTGTACGTATGGATGAAGCAGGTTATAAGCTTATTAAATTTAGTAAAAGAGAAAAAAGTATATCAAAATTTATTGGTAATATTTTGGTAAAAGCCCTTCCGTTGGTTATAAAAAGTCTAACTGTAATTGGTACAATTGCATTACTATTAGTTGCAGGAGGTATCTTCGTACATTATATTCCATTTTTCCATCATTTGGCGACTAAAATAAATATCCCATCAATTATAAAAGAATTTGTACTAGGTTTAGTATTAGGGCTTATAGTTTTAGGGATTGTGAATTTGTTTAAAAAACTGTTTAGAAAAGGCTAACTAAAGAATATCTTTTACATTATATAAAAAAAAACACCAGCATTTGCTGGTGTTTTTTTATCATCTTATCTTAAACTTGCTCCAAGCTCAGTTTCAAATGTCTGTTGCAATTTCGACATGATCTTGTCAATTTGAGAATCCGTAAGTGTTTTGGTACTGTCCTGAATTGTAAAACTCAACGCATATGATTTTTTACCTTCCGGAAGATTTTTACCTTCGTAAACGTCAAATAAATTTACATCTTTCAAAAATGCTTTCTCTGTTTGTTTGGCCAGATTATAAATACTTTCGTATGTTGTGTTTTGGTCAATTAATAAAGCCAAATCTCTGCGTACTTCAGGATATTTTGGGATTTCGGTATATTTAATTTTTCCGGTAATGATTTTTAAAATCAAATCCCAGTTAAAATCAGCATAATAAACATCCTGTTTTATTCCGAAATGTTTCAAAATCGATTTTTTAACAACCCCCATTTCAACTAATGTATCGTTGTTGTAGCAAATTGATGTCCCTTCAGAAAAAACATCTGATTGTACCGGAGCATTAGAAATTTTATCGATTCCTAAACGGGCCAAAATTGCTTTAGCATATCCTTTCAATAAAAAGAAATCAGTAGATTTTTGTGGACTTGTCCAGCTTTCTCTATTTCTGTCTCCTGAAATTGATAAAGTTAAATGTTTGTGTTCTTCGTAACCGTTAAGGTATTTATGATATGTCTTTCCGAATTCAAACAGTTTTAAATCAGAATTTCTTCTATTGATATTATATGAAATCGCTTCTAAAGCAGAGAACAATAAAGACTGACGCATGGTTGCCAAATCACCACTTAAAGGATTAAGCATCGTAACATTATGTTCTTCCTTAAGAACAGTTGACAATTTTGCGTAAGCAGCTGTAGTTAAAGAATTGGCCATCATCTCATGAAAACCTTGTGAGTTTAACTGTGAAGCGATGATATTCTGTACTTTATAATCTTCTGTTCTTGGAGAATTCGAAACGGTTGCATTGAACTTTTTAGAAAATTCAATATTGTTATAACCATAAACTCTCAAAATTTCTTCGATTACATCTATTTCACGTTGTACATCTACACGATAAGCCGGAATAGTTAATCCTAAACCGGAATCAGAAACACTATTGACTTTGATATCTAATGAAACTAATATTTTTTTGATGGTATCTTTTGGAATTTCCTGTCCAATAATTTTTGATACATGGCTGAAGTTCAGTAAAACAGAAAAATCTTCTATTTTTTTAGGATATACTTCAACTACGTCAGATGTAATTTTTCCGCCTGCTACTTCCTGAATCAAAAGTGCAGCACGTTTCAGGGCATATTCAGTAATAGTTGGGTCAATTCCCCTTTCAAACCTGAAAGATGCATCAGTGTTTAATTGATGTCTTTTAGCTGTTTTACGAATGCTAACGGCATCAAAATAAGCACTTTCTAAGAATATTGAAGTTGTTCCTTCAGAGACTCCTGATTTTTTTCCGCCAAAAACACCAGCAATACAAAGCGGTCCTTTTTCGTCACAAATCATTAAATCTTCTGCATGCAATGTTCTTTCGACATCGTCTAAAGTCGTGAATTTTGTACCTTCCGGCAATGTTTTTACAATTATTTTTCCATGGATTTTTGCAGCATCAAAAGCGTGTAATGGCTGTCCTAATTCATGTAAAACATAATTAGTGACATCGACAATATTATTTTTTGGAGTTAATCCGATTGCTTTTAAGCGGTCTTGCAACCAGGCTGGTGATTCCTGAACAGAAATTCCGGAAATCGTTACGCCACAGTATCTTGGTGCCAATGCAGGTTCTTCTACACTCACATCAATTTTTAGAGTACGCATATCAACTCTGAAATTACTAACTGACGGAGTAATCAATTCTACATTTACGCCACGTTGCAGCATTCCTGCTCTTAAATCACGGGCAGTTCCAAAATGGCTCATTGCGTCTGCACGATTTGGAGTTAGTCCAATTTCGAAAACTTCATCATTTGCAAGCTTAAAAACTTCTGAAGCAGGTGTTCCGGGGATTAAAGTATCCTCCAAAACCATGATTCCGTCATGTCCTGAGCCAAGACCTAATTCATCTTCTGCGCAAATCATTCCGTGACTTTCCTGTCCACGAATTTTACCTTTTTTAATAGTAAATTCTCCTCCTTCTTTATCATATAAAATTGTTCCAATAGTGGCTACAGGAACTTTTTGTCCTGCTGCAACATTTGCAGCGCCACAAACTACCTGAATAGGAGCTTCTAAACCAATGTTTAAGGTTGTAATTTTTAATCTGTCTGCATCAGGGTGTTTCTCGCAAGTCAGTACGTGTCCTACAACAACTCCTTCTAAACCACCTTTTATCGATTGGTATTTTTCGACAACTTCAACTTCCAGGCCTAAATCCGTTAGTAATTCGGAAGTTTGTTCAGATGTCCAGTCTGTTTTAATGAATTGTTTTAACCAGTTGTAAGATATTTTCATGTTAACTTTATTGTTCTTGAATAAAGGTGTAAATATAAGGATTGATTGCGGGAGTTGGAAACTATTTTTTTATTTTTTGTCTTTAAAAAGTACCGTTTAACGGAATTGTAAAGAACAAAAATGAGTAAAAAAGTTATCGCAATCGACTTAATAATCCATTTAAAAAAATTAGGTTGAAATTTTTAAATCAATTCTTCCACATGTTTTTTAATGTTTTCTGAAATCTTTCTGATTGGCAGATCATTTTCATCATCACCAAACGGGTCTTCAATTTCTTCCGCAATTAATTCCAGACTTGCCAAAACATAGAAAATAAAAACCACAACAGGAGCAACATAATATCCTATGCTTAAAGAATAACCAAATGGTAAAGTCATCGTGTAGAAAAAGATGAATTTTTTAAGAAAAGCACTGTAAGAGTAGGGAATGGGTGTGTTTTTTATGCGTTCACAAGCACCGCAAATATCTGTAAAAGCAACTAATTCAGCATTTAAAATAATAAGCTGGTCGCCGGTTATTTTTTTTGCTTCATATAAGTCATTTATTTTATGGGACATCATTCTTTTTACCTGATTAGGCTTGTGTTTATGATGATCTAATTCTAAATCAACATCATCAAAAAGCTGTTTTGCAGTTTCAGAATTGTTTAAATGTTTGTATAGAGTTGAGGCATATGCGGGGATAAATTTTCTAAAAAACTTTCGGTCATTTTCATCTTTTAGAATACCTGAAAGTTTTATGGCAAAATTCCGGCTATTATTTACCAATCCTCCCCAGAGTTTACGTGCTTCCCACCAACGATCATAAGCAGTATTGGTCCTGAAAACTAATAATAAGGAAATTACGAAACCTAATATTCCGTGCATGACTGGAATATTTTTAATGTAATGATTTTCGTCAATTCCCAGGTAAACTACTTCAAAGTATCCAACAAATGCAGAGTAGATACCAATTCCAATCATGACAGGAAATAATTTTCTTACTGTATCAGATTTGTGAAAATGAAAAATAAAAGAGAACCAGTCTTTAGTATTATATGAAATCATTTAAATGTATTTTCAAACAAAATTAAACTAAAAACTAATATTTCCGGCTAATTCTTTCAATGCAATTTCAGATAATTTTGCCTGATATTGAGCATTGCTGTAACTAACTTTTGCATTGACATAATTCAGTTGAGCCGTTCTGAATTCTAAGGTGGTGATTGTTCCAATTCTAAATTTATCCAATGTGATAGACAAATTCTGTTTAGCTATTTCTACATTATCATCTACCAGGCCTATTAATTCAATATTGGTTAAATACGTTTGAAAAGCAGTACTTAATTGTGTATTCAAAATCATATTTTGCTGATCGATTGCAATTTGAGAATTTTCAATCTCTAATTTGGCTACTTTTTCATTTCGATGCTGATTGAATCCATCGAATATATTCATTGATGCGCTAAAACCATAACTTAAACCATGTGAAGAAGCCTGACTGGTAAAGCCCAGGCTTGACTCACTTTTAGCAAAATTGTAACCTGAATTTAATTGTACAGTAGGATAACGACCGGCTTTTACTTGCTTTAATTGTAACTCGGCAATTCGTTTATTAATGATTTGTTCTTCTAAGTCAGGATTTTGTTTTTGTGCCAAATTCAATAAATCGGCAAGAATTAATTTATCATCAACCGTTACTGCATCCGTTACTCTGAAGTCAATTTTAGGATCACGGGCAAGATATTGGTTCAATAGAATTTTGGCATTGGCATAAGATTCTTTTTGGCGCAATAAAGTTACCTGATCTGAATTTAAATCGACCTGAGCATTTAAAACCTCTAATTTAGAAGCTTTTCCGATCGTAAAACGGTTTTTTGCCAAATCTAATCTCTGATTTGAAATGACAATTGTTGTATCTAAAGCAGCCAATTGCTGTTGTTGCTGTACCAAATCATAATAAGCGGAATTAACTTGTCCGATTTTTTCTAAAATGGTTCTTTTTAACTCAGTGTCACCTAATTTTTGAAGTTCTTTTAATTGGTCTAATTTCGCAAACATCTTCATTCCGTCAAAAATCGTCCAGTCAAGACTTACACCATAATTTAAACTATTGTTTTTTGCATTATTCAATGATGTCGTTGTTCCGTCCTGACGTGTCTGAGATGAATTTTGAATACTGTTGTTATCGACTATCGAAGCCGAAGCGACTGGTAACATACCGGAATTTCCGACAGTTACATTGGTTTCGTTTATTTTTGAATTGTTTTTGGCAATTTTAATTTCAAAATTATTTTCTAATGCAATTTTCATGGCATCTTCAATAGTGAGGATTTCTTGCGCATTACTTTTTGCTATACAAAACAAAAATAAAATCAGGCTTTTTAATATTGTTTTAGTTTTCATAACTATGAATTATTGACTGCGAATTACCATTTTAAAACGAAACCCGCAGCTTTTAATATTATTTCAAATTTAGAATCTACGATTTACTTTCTTTTTCATATTCTTCGATATGGTCAAATTCCGGATAATGTTTTCGGGCTTTAGACCACATTAAATAAATTGCAGGAATTACAAAAAGTGTTAATGCCAATGAAAAAATAGTTCCTCCAACAATCACAACTCCCATTCCGATTCGACTGGTAGAAGCTGCCCCCAGTGACAATGCAATTGGCAAAGCTCCTAATGCAATTGCTAAACTCGTCATTAAAATAGGCCGTAAACGGGCTTCCGAAGCTTCTAAAATAGCTTCTAATTTAGGTTTCCCCTGTTCTCGCAGCTGATTGGCGAATTCTACAATCAAAATACCGTTTTTTGTTACCAGACCAATAAGCATTACAGTTCCGATCTGACTGAAAATATTCCAGGTCTGATTGAATAACCATAATGAAAATAAAGCTCCTGCCACCGCCATTGGTACAGTCAGAATAATAATAAAAGGATCTATAAAACTTTCAAATTGAGCAGCTAAAATTAAAAATATTAATAAAAGTGCAAGCCCGAATGCGAAAGAAGTATTAGAACTGCTTTCGACAAAATCCCGGGATTCTCCACTTAAATCGGTAGTGAAACTTTCATCCAAAACTTTAGCTTTTATCTGATCCATCGCCTGAATACCATCGTTGATACTTTTTCCCGGCGCCAGACCAGCCGAAACCGTAGCTGACATATAACGGTTATTGTGATACAATTGCGGAGGATTACTTTGTTCTTCAACATGAACAACATTGTCCATCTGAATTAGTTCTCCTTTACTGTTTTTTACAAACATCGATGTCAGGTCCAATGGTTTTGAGCGGTCTTTTTGATCAAATTGTCCAATAACCTGATATTGTTTTCCATTTTTGATAAAATATCCAAAACGCTGTCCACTTAATGAAAGTTGCAGTGTTTGTGCAATATCCATAATAGAGATACCCAAACTTTCGGCTTTTGCACGATCGATACTTACATTGATTTCAGGTTTGTTAAATTTTAAATTTACATCAGTAATAGAAAAAACATCACTTTTACCAACTTCATCCATAAAAACAGGAATTTTTTCTCTTAATTTTTCAAAAGTAGGTGCCTGAATAATATACTGTATCGGTAAGCCTCCACGTCTGTTTACAGCAATGGTAGGTTGTTGGGTTACAGAAGTTTTGGCATTTGGATATTTTTTGGTCCATTTAGTTAATTTATCTGCAATATCTTTTTGAGATGCTTTTCTTTGATCAACATCTTTTAATGCAAGTCTGACTAAACCACTATTTACAGAAGCTGAATTAAAGCTGGGTGAAGTAATAACCAAACTTACCTTTTTCTCAGGTATAGAATCGTCAATTAGTTTAGAAATTTCCTGCATGAAACGATCTGTATACTCATACGAAGACCCCTCCGGAGTTGCCATACGCATAGTTACGGCACTACGATCGTCATATGGGGCAGTTTCTTTAGGGAGTATAGTAAAAAACAAATAAATTAACCCAAAACAAACAATCAAAATAGGGAAACTGATCCATTTTTTTGCCATGAAACGATTTAAAGCATCGGCATAACCACCATTTAATTTTTCGAAAAAAGGTTCTGTTTTAGTATAGAATTTCGACTTTTTTTGCTCTCCGCCTTTCATTAAATAAGCATTCAGCATTGGAGTTAAAGTCAATGAAACAAAGGCTGAAACTAATACAGCGGCCCCTATTACTACTCCAAACTCCCTAAAGAGGCGTCCCACGAAGCCTTCCAGGAAAATAACAGGCAGGAATACAGCTGCAAGAGTTATTGAAATAGAAATTACGGCATAAAAAATTTCGTTGGAACCTTTAATTGCCGCTTCAATTGGCGACATGCCCTCTTCGACTTTTTTAAAGATGTTTTCGGTTACTACAATTCCGTCATCCACCACTAAACCAGTAGCCAAAACAATGGCTAATAAGGTTAATACATTGATTGAAAACCCGAAAAGCCACATGATAAAAAAGGTAGCAATTAGAGAAACCGGAATATCAATTAAAGGTCTAAAAGCAATTGCCCAGTCCCTGAAGAATAAGTAAATAATAATGATTACAAGAATAATTGAAATCCCTAAAGTTTCGGCAACTTCAAGTACCGATTTTTTTACGAAAATAGTGTTGTCAAGAGCAACATTTAATTTGATGTCTTTTGGAAGGTCTTTTTGTAAAGTTTCATATTTTTTGTAAAATTCTTTTGAGATATCTAAGTAATTTGCACCCGGCATAGGTACAATCGCCAGACCAATTAACGGAAGTCCCGATTGGCTTAATTTTGTTTCAATATTTTCAGGACCTAATTCAGCACCTCCAACATCACTTAAACGAACGATTTTATCTCCGTCTGTACGAATGATAATATTGTTGAACTCTTCCGGTTTAGAAAGATTTCCAACCGTTTTTACTGTTAATTCGGTATTGTTTCCGGTTAGTTTTCCGGAAGGTAATTCTACATTTTGTGCATTCAAAGCATCGCGGATCTCGGCAACCGTACAACCGTAAGCAGCTAATTTTGCAGGATCAATCCATAGGCGCATAGCGTAACGTTTTTGACCCCAAATCTGAACGCTGCTCACACCCGGAATAGTTTCTAATCGCTGTGAAATTACATTTTCGGCATAATCACTTAATTCTAAGGAATTTCGCGAATCACTCTGAACAGTCATCGAAATAATAGCATCACTATCGGCATCTGCTTTAGAAACTACCGGTGGTGCATCAATATCCTGAGGTAAACTTCTGATGGCCTGCGAAACTTTATCACGAACATCATTCGCAGCTTCTTCTAAATTTTTATCTAAATTAAACTCAATTGTAATATTACTGCTTCCCTGATTACTGGAAGAAGTTATGTTTCTGATTCCGTCGATAGCATTTACGGCTTTCTCCAGAGGTTCTGTAATTTGTGATTCAATGATGTCAGAATTGGCTCCGGTATAGTTCGTCCTGATAGAAACCTGTGCCGGATCAATTGAAGGGAATTCCCGAACGCCCAAAAAGGTATAACCAATAAAACCGAATAAAATAATCAAAAGATTCAGTACAATGGTTAAAACGGGTCTTCTTATACTTGTAGTTGATAAACTCATTATGATGTGTGATTTTAAAGTTCAGATTTTAGATTATAAAAATGTGGAATACATTGTCCAAATTCAAAACTCATAACTTAAAATTGCTATTTTTTTACTTTAACTTTTATTGGAGCATCATTTTTTAATGACATAACGCCACTGGTAATTAAGGTATCGCCAGCTTTTAATCCTGATAAAATCAAAATAGAAGCATCGGTTCTTGTAGTAGCATCCACCATAACTTCTTTGGCTTTGCCAATATTTGCTATATAAACTTTTTTACCGTTTTGAACAGGAACAATAGCTTCTGAAGGTACTACTATTGCATCTTTGATAATGTTTAAAGGTAATTTTACATCAGCGAAAGTACCCGGGAAAAGTTTTCCATCAGTATTGTCTGCAATAGCACGAATTTGTAAAGTTCGGGTTGCAACAGCAATTTCCGGTTCTATCGCATATATTTTTGCGTTATACACTTTATCTGATCCTGAAACAGTAAAATCTATCGTTGACCCTGATTTTACTTGTGTTGCGTATTTTTCAGGAATAGAAAATGTGATTTTTAATTTGCCTGTATTTACCAATTTTGCAACTACAATTGTAGGAGTGATGTAAGTTCCCGGAGAGATAGAACGCAGACCGATTTTTCCTGAAAAAGGAGCTTTTACAGATGTTTTGGAAATTTGAGCCCTAATCAATTGGCTTTGGGCCTGCGCTGAAGCAAAACCTGCATTTGCAACATCAAATTCTTCCTGACTGATAGCTTCTTTCTGAAGTAATAATTTGGCTCTTCTTTGATTTTCAGCAGCCAGGTTTTCCTGGGTGGAAGCTTGTCTTAATTGAGCTTTCAGTTCAATATCATTTACCTTAAAAAGAACCTGCCCTTTGTTTACATAACTGCCTTCTGTAAAGTAAATCCCTTCTACAATTCCTGAAACTTCACTGTGGATTTCTATTTGTTCATTTGCTTCAATAGAACCTGATAGCGATAAATTATTATCAAAAGTGGTTGTTTTAACAATAATTCCGGTTACAGTTGTTGGTGTGTCTTTATCGCCGGATTTTTTAGATTCGTCATTTTTACTTTTGTTAGATATCACTCTGTAGGTAATAAATCCTCCTAGTACGATAATCAGTAAGGCGTAAATTAGGTTTTTTACTTTCATAAATTAAGGTAAATGTGTTTTATAATTTCGAGTTTAGTAAGTATACAAATTTAGTTTTTTGAAACCAAAACTTGAGATATTGGCAGTTATTTAACATTTGTATGTACAACTATTTTTAGCCCGTCTTTCGATATAAAAAAGCTTGGACTTTCATTTTAAAAAAAGGTTTAATCAGAATGTTTTTTTTATTAAAAAAAGGATACAGGCAATTTGAGACTTTAAGATAAAAATAATTAATCAATGAGTGTAATGATAACTACTCTTATTTCATAAAGAAAAGGGCTTCGACTAAGTTTATCCTGAGCGAAGTCGAATGAACTCTGCCTGACACTATATTTTTAGACACATGGTAATAAAATTCAAAAAAAAATGCAATAAAAGCGTTTTCCTTTTATTGCATTTAAAGTTTTTGATTTTCAGTTTTGCTATGAATTGCTGAACTGAAGATTGCTTAGGTTCTTATAAATTCCATTTTCAAGATTTATTAATTCCTGATGGGTTCCTTCTTCGGTAATTTTTCCGTTATCTAAGACTAAAATTTTATCAGCGTTTCTAATTGTCGAAAGACGGTGCGCAATAATAATGCTTGTTCTTCCTTCCATTAAAACCTCCAAAGCTTCCTGAACCAGTTTTTCACTTTCACTATCTAAAGAAGATGTGGCTTCATCTAAAATCAATATGCTTGGGTTTTTTAACAATGCTCTTGCAATTGCAATTCTTTGACGTTGACCGCCTGATAATTTTACACCGCGTTCTCCAACCAGAGTTTCGAATTTTTCAGGGAATCCTTCAACAAAATTTAATGCATTCGCTTGTTTTGCAGCCAGCATTATTTCTTCATCAGAAGCGTCCGGTTTTCCGTAGGCGATATTTTCTCTGATTGTTCCTCCAAATAAAATAACATCCTGAGGAACAATGCTCATGTTTCCTCGAAGGTTTTCTAAATCGTAATCATAAATACTTTTTCCATCAACCAGAATTTCACCTGATGTAATATCATAGAAACGCAGTAATAACGAAGAAATAGTCGATTTTCCGGCACCACTGGGACCAACAATAGCTATTTTTTGGCCGAATTCGGCTGTAAAGTTTACATTTTTCAGAACTTCAACTTCCTTACGGGAAGGATAACTAAATGCAACATTCTGAAAAGCAACGTTTCCTTTGATTTTTTCTAAAGAAGTCGTCTTTGGATTTGCATTAATTTCTTCGGGAGTTTCCTCTAATAATTCAAAAACGCGTTCAGTCGCTCCAACCGCTTTTTGAATCTGGGCATACATTTCGGCTATTCCTCCAAAAGAAGCGCCAATAAAGGTTGTATAAAGTACAAACGAAATCAAATCTCCAACGCCTTGAACTTCGCCTTTTATAGTTAAGGTAATTCCGTACCAAACAACGGCAACTACGCATCCGAAAAGGCATAAAATAATAAACGAAGCAAAATAACCTCTGTATTGACCGCCTTTGATAGCAATTTTTACAATTTCCTTAATTTTGTTTTTATAACGCTGAATTTCGTACCATTCGTTGGCAAAGGCTTTTACATTGCTGATACCCTGCAAAGTTTCTTCGACAATTACCTGGCTTTCGGCTACTTTGTCTTGTGTTTTTTTTCCGTATTTACGAATAAATCTTCCAAAAATTACTGCTGCAACAGCAACAACCGGAACTATAGCCAGCATCATCAAAGTTAATTTTGGACTAATGCTTCCTAGAATTACGAAACCTCCAATAATCAATATAAACTGGCGTAAAAATTCGGCAATTGTAGTGGTAAAAGTATCTTGCAATTGCGAAATATCAGCGCTGATTCGGCTATTTAGTTCACCAACACGTTTTTGAGAGTAAAATGACATTGGAAGTTTAACAAGGTTCTCATATAATGCAAAACGAATATTTGATAATGAATTTTCAGTGAAATTTACAAAAAGAGAAATTCTGAAAAACGAGAATATTGCCTGTAAAACCAGAATTCCCATAAGAGCAACAGCAATTTCGTTAGCCTTATCAAGATCTTTATTTGTAACACAATCTACTAGCATTCCCATCAATTTAGGAAAGGCGAGGGCAGTGGCGCTGGTTAATAATAAGAAAACCAAACCCAGGAAAAATTTCCATTTATGGTTTTTAGCGTATTTAAAAATTCGAAGTGCTTTTTGAAGTGAGTTAGAGTCTAATTTAGCTTTCGGTAAATCATTTTCTTGAAATCTTGCCATGTGAGTATACATTTAAGGTATGCAAATGTATGACTATAGCAAATGAATACAAAAGATTATTCTAAATTAGCTTTCCGGATTTCGTTTTTTAACTAAATGCTAAGAAAATATCAAGTTTTATTTGTTTTTTAAGAAGCTGAAATATAGATTGATAAACGAAAACAGTAAAAAATATTTCACTTTTTTCTAAATTATGTTTGCAAATACAAATTCTAGCTGTATATTTGCACACCTTTAAACAAAGGGCGATTAGCTCAGCTGGTTCAGAGCACCTCGTTTACACCGAGGGGGTCGGGGGTTCGAACCCCTCATCGCCCACAGAAAACTCCATTAGAAATAATGGAGTTTTTTTATGTTTATACTTTTCGAATCTTAAGAATGTAATGCTACAGCCAATAAATCAGATCTTTTTTTATTTTCAGTCTATCCCAGTTTTGAATACAAATTCAGAATTCAAAGACTTTATAGCTTCTAAAATGCTGTAATAATTTTTTATTACATTTGACATAGATATTGTTTTGGCAATTTTATTGCTAAAAAAGGAATCAAAGTATAAAACCCAAATTTTAAAAATGAAACAAAAACTAATAACTCTTTTATTTGTATTTACGGTTATCAATATATTTGGGCAAACGCCAACCGTGTCAGAACCTGGCAAAACTAATTCTCCTAATAATGAAGTTTTACCGCTTAATGATATGGTCTCTAATAAAGTCATAAATCCACTTACAAAAGTTCCATTAGATGAAGCTTCAATCCTAATTTATGATTATGATGGCTCCCTTTTCTCATTTGATTTAGAAACTGAAACAACTGGCTGGACCGTAAAAGCTACGGATTCCCATACTGAAATGTGCGCAAATGCAGTGACACTACACGATGGAGTTATATACGTTCCGTTTATTAACGGTGAAATTTTCGCAATTGATAACCAAACCGGTGCTGTTTTTTGGAAATCAAGGTTAGGTAATGTTAAAGATCAAATTATATTAAAAAATCAAATTCCAACCATAAATGATGGAAAACTGTATATAACAACTCAAAATAGTAACATTTATGCTCTTGATATAAAAGATGGCAGTTTAATATGGAAATACAAGCTGGATTCAGTAAATAATGATATTCCTGTTCTCTTTTTTGACAACAAAGTTTTTACCCAAAGTGGCTCCAATTTCTACAGTTTTGAAGCAAATACAGGAAAAGTTTTTTACCAAAAAAGCTTTGAAGAACCTATATACGGAAAGCCTGTAACGGATGGTGAAAATGTATTTATAGCAAATGGAAAAAATGTGCTTTTTGCCTTAAGCCCTGATAAACCAGATGTTTTATGGCAATTTAAATTTGATGAAAATCAATATAATATCAAGGAGCGTATTTTTTGCAAAGACAAAAAAATATATTTTGCAGCTCAAGGTGCAACAGTTTCTTCTGTATATGCTGTTGATTCAAAAACAGGAACTCAGCTATGGAAAACTGACTTTAAAGATGACAATGTCGAATACATCCAAGAGGAAAGTGATAACGTTTGGGGATATACCCGTAAGGGAAGACTTTTTCAATTAGACATAAATAATGGCGAAATAGCATTCGAAGCAAATTTAACAACATTGCCTATTTCAAATCTTGAATTTCCTGATGATGATAATTTATTATATTATTATTGTGATGCAGGTTTAATTCAATTTGATTTAAAAGAAAAAGACGAAAACGTATTTTATATGCGAACTTCTATTATGGACAATGTCTATAGGGCATATCTAAAAATAATTCGATAATAAAACAAGAAGTTGTTTCGTGAGCTTTTACAATAAATCAGGTTGAATTTTCTCAAGACGGCTGTTTTCTTGGGGCCTGCTTTATTTACTTCAATTCAAAAGTTATACTAACACTTCCGTTGCCGAGTGCTGCAGAAAGTCCGGTTGTATCGTCAATACGGCCAAGTCTTGTGTAGCTATAAGATGTAGCTCGTTGAAATTTTCTTCAAATCAAATATAAAATGTTCGTAAACAAGGTCATAAGGACCACAAAAAAAACTCCATTATAATGGAGTTTTTTTATACTTTAGTTTTTTCTATTCATAAAATAGTTGTACATGATATAATAAAGAATCTAAATCAAAATGAATACCCAAGAGTCAGCATCCAGTTTCTTGGCGCTCCGGGGAATAATCGTATATAGTCATAACCACCAACCCAGTAGGTTTTATTGGCAAGATTGTTGGCATTTAACTGAAGTTTGAATTTGTTAATAGTATAATACAAAGTTGCATTTGTAACAGCATAACCCGGTAAAGTTTGTGTGTTGGTCTGACTCATAGTCCTTGTGGTAACATAGTTAGCTCCAAAGGCAATTCCAAAATCTTTCAAAGTTCCATTTGTAAAATTATATCTGGTCCAAAGATTACCTTGATTATTGGGAGTATTTGGTTTTTGCCTTCCTACCTCTTCGACTATAGGACTGTCGGTAATATGAGATTCATTATAAGAATATGCAGCCGAAATACTCCATTGAGGTAAAATATTACCAGTAATATCTACTTCGATACCTTTCGAGTTTTCTTTACCTACAGCTCTCATTAAATCCGGATTAGTTGCATCATTGGCAGTATATAATGTATTTTTTTGTTCAATTTTATAAAGTGCCAGGGTAACAAATAAGTTATCATTAAACCAGGATGATTTTCCACCCACTTCGATCATATTATTTTCTAAAGGATTAAAAGGACCTCCCGCATTTGGATTTGCAATAACCGATGCTGTTTGTGGATTGTATCCTTTTACATAGGTACTATAAAGATTGATATTAGGATTTAAGGTATACGTAAGACCTACACGAGGAAGAAAAGAGTGTTGTTTTACTTTTTCTTCGTTTGGTTTTTCATAATTTGTTCTGTCTATATATTCGTCATAACGAAAACCAATTAATGCCTGCAATGGTCCCCATTTGATATGATCTTGCAAATAAACGCCGTAAGTTGAATAATAAGACTGGTCGAATGGTACAGTTGTGTAAAAATATTTGCTTATATCTTTTAATTGCTGCGATGAAGAAGGGTTAGCCAAATCAAAATGTGCCACATTGGGAACCGGATTTCCTTTTGAATCTAATAAATAAGCACTTTTATTATTTGGATTGTACGTAGCAATCGCTCCGGTATTACTGGCATTTCTGTATCCTCTTGCCTGTAATTGAGATCCTCCGGCAGGAACTTGTTCTTGTGCGTAATCATAACCTAAAATTAAATTATGAGTAAGCGCTCCGGTTTCTGCTTTATAATTCATAAAACTGGCTATGTTATCAATATAGCGTTTTCTTTTTCGCATAAAAACCTGCATCTCAATCTGTGTTGGAATAGTTGCTCCATTGCCATCTACTGCATATTTATTAGCGCCGCGATGTTCTAATAAATCTTCACTGTAACCTGTTCTGATATAGGAACTGGAAAAGCTTAATTTATCAGTAAACTGGTGATTTAATGATGTTGTTAAAATGTATGTTTCTTCATTTAGATAATCATTTGTCGAATTGAGTGACTGGCTTGTTTTAGTAGAATATAAATCATTTTCATAAGTAGACTGGCCACGATCCAAAACACTTTTAGAGCTGGTATAAATCAAATCCAGATTAACACGTGTTTTGTCATTTGGTAAAAATGACAGGGAAGGAGCAATCACAGTGTTTTTATCAAATTGTAAATCTCTAAAAGAATTGGCATTTTCATAACCAAGATTAAGACGGTATAAAAGTGTTTTTTCTTTGTTTAATGGTCCGGTAAAATCCGCTAATGCCCTAAGTGTATTAAAGCTGCCGGTAGAAAAACTAACGCTGTTTGCTGCTTTATCAAGTGGCTTTTTAGTTACCCTGTTTACAACTCCGCCCGGAGAAGCATTACCAAACAGAGCAGATGATGGACCTTTTAAAACTTCAACCCTTTCCAGATAATTAGCCAGAGGCTGTTTCCAGAAACCGGTAGAAGTTCGCAATCCGTTAAGTAACTGCGTATTGCTTTGACCATTTATTCGGAAACCTCTAATAGAAATATCGTCATAAAAAGTAAACTGACTCACCCCGCTAAAGTTTTTTACAACTTCTCCAACACGAATGGCACCTTGGTCGGCTATTAATTCTTTAGTTGCATAAGAAACTGCTTGTGGTAAATCTTTTAATGCGATTTCTGTTTTTGCTCCAATAAAGGATTTAGTATTTTTATATGACTTCTCTTTTCTTCCGGTAATTTCTACAGTTTGCAGTTGATTAATGTTTTCCTCCATTACAATGGAAAGATTTATTTTTGAATCTTCCTGCAATTCTATTTCTCTTGTTTGTGAAGTATGTCCTAAAGAAGTGATTAAAAGGGTGTATTTGCCGGGTTTTATATTATAAAATTCAAAATTTCCCTTGTCGTCTGTGGTAGTTTTTTCACCAGTGTTCTTTATTGTTACCGAGGCACTAAAGCTTTCGATGTTATTTTCGGATGTTATTTTTCCTTTGATTTCGGTATTTTGGGCCCGAATAAAATTAACAAAGAGTACAAATACCAGGATGTAAAGTGATTTCATTTTTGATTTCTAAAATTTCTGCAAATATATATTTATTTAGAATAAATAAAAATAAATTAAAATAGTGTGATATTTTTGACGAGATTGTTATATTTTTTTATTAAGATGTTGAACTATAAATGTTTATGATTGTATAGTGAAATGTATATATTTTATTGTCGCCTAATAACATTTTTTGCCAAATGACAAATCTTCAATAAAAAGATATTCCTAACTTGCCATCATGAAAGAATTGGTAGAATATATTTTGCAGTTTGGCAATTTAAATCAGCAGCAGATCGAGTTAATCTCAAAGAAAGCAACGGAATTAGAGCTTCGTAAAGACGAATATTTTTCTGAAGCAGGAAAAATTGCTGTACAGGTAGGTTTCATTTTAGATGGAATCATGCGGGTTTGTTACTATGATAACAAAGGAGAAGAAATCACTAAATATTTCATCGAAGAAAATAATCTTGTAGTAGATTTAGAAAGTTTTGAGAATAGCATTTGTTCTTCGGCATATGTGCAGGCTGTCACAAATTGTAAACTTATTGTGTTTTCTAAACCCGATTGGGAAGAACTTCTGCAGACCATTGTGGGCTGGGATACTATTGTACATAAAATTATCTCCAGAGCATTGATTCAGAAAGTAGCCAGAAGGAGTCCTTTGGTTTCAGAAGATGCTACGACACGTTATTTGTCTTTTATGGAAAAATATCCTAAGGTTATCAATAGAATTCCGCTTTCATATTTAGCTTCTTATTTAGGAATTACACAGTCTTCTTTAAGTCGAATTAGAAAAAATATACGCTAAAATCGCTTTTTGTCATATGGCAAATGATTTCGTTTTTTATCGATGCAACTTTGTACTCAATAATTTTAAAAGAAAAAAAAATGAATTCTAAGAATCACGAACAGAAAGAAAGCAATAAAAAAGGGATGAACAAATCAGTACTAATTACAGGAGCAAACAGAAGCATCGGTTTAGAAACAGCTAAACAGCTTTCAGAAAAAGGATTGTTTGTTTATTTAGGAAGCCGTGACCTCGAAAAAGGGGAGGAAGCTGTAAAAGAATTAAACAAAAAAGGGCTTAATAACATTAAAGCGATTCAAATTGATGTTAATAATCCTGATAGCATTTTAGCTGCCAAAAACATTATAGAAAACGAACAGGGCAAGTTGGATATTCTGATTAACAATGCGGGTGTACTTGGCGTTTTGCCACAAGAACCTTCAATAACTTCAATAGAAGATATTCAGAAAACATTTGACACTAATTTTTTTGGAGTCATAAGAGTTACTCAGGTATTTCTGGAACTGCTTAAAAAATCGGATAGTCCAAGAATTAGCAATATTACTTCGGGACTTGGTTCGCTTACTTTACACAGCGACCCAAATTGGAAATACCATGCTATAAAAGGAGTTTGTTATGTTCCGTCGAAAGCGGCTTTAAATGCATTTACCATTACATTAGCTTATGAACTGAGAGATCTGCCATTTAAAGTAAATGCAATCGATCCGGGCTATACTGCAACAGATTTCAATCATTTTAGCGGTCCCGGAACTGTAGAAAGTGCAGCTGGTTTTATAATTAAACATACTTTAACTGATGAAAATGGGCCAACAGGAAAATTTTTCAGCAATGATATTGAAGACGAAAGCGAAGAAAGTCCCTGGTAGATATAAGTTATTGAAAATAAAGGTGATAGTACTTGTGAAAAAACTAAAGGTTTCTTAAATTGATTTGAAGGTGTTTTAAGTTATTGTAAATTAGTAATATTAATAACGCAAAATTCACGAATCATGAAAAAGATAATCACAATTGTCGTTTTATTACTCGGTTTTGTAATATCGGCGAATGCTCAAAAGAAAATAGAATTTAAAGAATTACCAAAAACATCACAAGACTTTATAAAAAAATATTTTAGCCATACATCCGTAGACATCGTTAAAAAAGATGCTGAACATGGTGAAAAAGGTTATGAAGTCAAACTTAAAGATGGCACAGAAGTAGAATTTTGGAAAGACGGATCATATAGGGAGGTTGACGGAAACAACAAACCGATTCCGACGGAGTATATTCCTAAATCAATTAAAGATTATGTGGCAAAAAATTATCCGAATGAAAAAATCACACATATTGATTACGGACACAAAGATCTCGATGTTGATTTAACAAATAAAATTGATTTGGAATTTACGAAAGACGGCAAATTTTTAAAAGGCGAAAAAGATTAAAAAACAAAAAAACTCCATTATCTAATGGAGTTTTTTTGTTAAGCTTTTATGTTTAAGCTAATGCTTATCTAAAAATTTTCTTATTGTTTTTTGCTGTATGTTTCAATTTCAAAAACTAAAGTTGCATTTGGCGGAATTACTCCTCCGGCACCTTTTTCGCCATATGCTAAATTTGCAGGAAGAAAAAATACCGCTTTTTCTCCGTCAGACATCATGCCTAAAGCTTCTAAGAAACCAGGAATCATGCCGTCTTTTTTACCTGCAACAAATGGAAAAGGCTGATATCCTTTTTGAGCATCTCTGTTTGCATCGTATTTACCGTATGCTTTTGCAACTTCAGCAATACTGCTGTCAAAAAGAGTTCCATCTTCAAAGTAACCTGCGTAATGAAAATAGAAAGTAGTTCCTTCTGCCGGTTTTACATCTGAACCTTTTTGTGTTATTTTATATTTTAAACCTGACTCAGTTGTTGTAGCACTGGCTTTAGCATCAGCGAAATAAGCAGCTTTTGCGGCAATTACTTTTTGACTTTCTGCTTTTTTAGACAGTTCTTTTTTAGCATCTTCGTTTATAACTTTTACAGCATCAAATTTTTTGGCAGCAGAACCTTTGCGTGTAATAGTAATTTTTGTCATGATATCATCCTGAACAATTTTGTTTACATTGTCCATTCCGGAAACTACATGGCCAAAAATAGTATGTTTTCCATTTAACCATGGTGTTTCTTTATGTGTGATAAAAAACTGGCTCCCATTAGTGGCAGGGCCTGAATTGGCCATTGCCAAAACTCCGCCTTTTTCAAATTTTAAATCTTCTGTAAATTCATCTTTGAATGAAAACCCCGGACCTCCAGAACCATTTCCTTCGGGATCACCACCCTGAATCATAAAGTCATTGATAACCCTGTGAAACTTTAATCCGTCATAAAATGGTTTTCCTTTCAGTTTCTCCACTTTTACATTAGGATTTTTACCTTCTGCCAAAGAAATAAAGTTAGCTACGGTTACAGGCGCTTTTACATATTCTAAAGACAAAACAATATCGCCTTTAGTGGTAGAAATTGTAGCAAAAATTCCTTCGCCAGGATTTGATTTTGGAGTTGCTTTTGTTGTTTTATTTGATTTTACAACAGGTTTCTTAGTTGTTTGTGCCTGAATGGTAAACATTGTTGCCAGGCAAAATAAAAATAGAAATTTAAACTTCATTGTATTTCGATTTATGTCTATGATAATTGTTTAAAAATGGTGTTATTACGGCTTTTCTAATAATTGAATTTCGAAAATAATATTGGCATTTGGCGGAATAACATTTCCTGCACCCGTTTGTCCGTATGCTAAATGTGACGGAATAAAAAGAACTGCTTTATCTCCAAAAGAAAGTTGTTCGATTCCTTCAATAAATCCCGGGATCATACCGTCTTTACGACCTGCCTGAAACGGAATAGGCTGATATCCTTTTGCTTCGGCCCTTGCTGGATCAAATTTTCCAAAAGCTTGTGCAACATCAGCAATACTAGTGTCAAATAAAGTTCCGTCTTCTAAAAATCCTGCGTAGTGAATGTATATTTGAGTTCCTGTTGCAGGTTTTTTACCAGTTCCTTTTTCAGTAATTATATATTCTAGTCCGGTAGCAGTTTTTGTAACTTTTGATTTTAAAGACGCATAATAAGCCACTTTTTCTTTTTGAACTCCTGCGTATTTGCTTTTTTCTTTAGCTATTTCTGAAAAATAATCATGAAATACTTTAACAGCATCAAACTTTTTAGCTGCTTCACCATTTCTGATAATTTTTATAGAAATTAGCTGATCATCTTGTTTAACTTTATTTACAACTTCCATTCCTTTTTCTACCACATGACCAAAAATAGTATGTTTTCCGTCTAACCACGGAGTTTCAACATGGGTAATAAAAAATTGGCTGCTGTTTGTACCTGGACCATTATTTGCCATTGCTAAAACGCCGCCTTTGTCAAATTTTAAATCGGTAATTTCATCTTTAAATTTATATCCGGTATCTCCTGAACCCGTTCCTAACGGATCGCCTGTCTGAATCATGAAGTCTTCAATAACTCTGTGAAATTTTAATCCATCAAAAAAAGGCTTGCTTTTAAGGTTTTCATCGGTTACAAATTCATTTTTACCTTCGGCTAAGGTTACAAAATTGGCTACGGTGACCGGAGCTTTTTTATAATCTAATTCAACGATGATATTTCCTTTATTGGTTTCAATTTCGGCATATAAACCATCAGGCAAATTGCTGTGCTCGTCTTTGCAAGAATAAAATGAGATGGCTAATAGTAATAATAAAATACTTTTTTTCATTTTTTTAATGTTGTTTTTACGGGGTTAAAGTGTCTTTTTTAGTTTCAACTGCTGCTTTTGGCACTGTTGGTTTTAGGGTTTGTGTGGCTGTTTCCGGTGTTTTAGGAGCTTCTTCGGGTACAAAATTTCGAAGTGTAACAGTACAGATTAAGGATTCATTAGTGCCAATTTTTTTATTGTCTCCGTGATATCCATAAGCGATATGCGAAGGGAATAAGAAGGTTACAATTTCATTTTTATGCATTAATTTGATACCATCACGCAATCCCATCATGATATCTTGTTTGTCAACATGATAGGTTTGTGGACCAAGTTCTGCTTCTGAATAAATAATCTTACCATCTATGTCTTTAACTTCTAAACTGTAATAAGCAATGTCTCCTTTTTTAGGTGTTGAAAGATCGGTTGTGTTTTTTTCTTCATAATAAAGCCAGTATCCTTTTCTTGTTGCGAAATATTTTATTTTCGGATTGCTTTTGATTATTTTTTTAATAACATCTTCTTCGCTGGCTACTAATTTTTTATTTCTGTCAGCTGATTTTTTCATAAAAGTGCCTGACGCCCTTGAAATAGGTCTTCTGGCTTCTTCATGATGTTTACAGCTTACCAATAAAACAGCAAAGAGTAACGTGTAAATGCTTATTTTTAAGTAATTCATTGTTTGGTTATATTTTTAGTTTAGTTACTAAATCTTCAAATTTTTTCAGAGTTTCTTCCATTGAAGTTTCCGATTTTCCACCTGCAGCATTGCTATGGCCTCCACCGTTAAAATGATCTCTGGCAAATTGATTGACATCAAACCCGCCTTGTGAACGGAATGATATTTTGATGATTTTCTCGTCTTTATTTTCAATAAAAATAGCAGTAAAAACAATACCTTTTATGCTTAATCCATAATTTACAATTCCTTCAGTATCACCTTTTACGTAATTAAATGAATCCAACTCGTCTTGTGTAAGCGAAGTATACGATGTTTTATGCTCTTCAAAAACTTTCATATTCTGCAACGCACGACCTAATAATTGCAAACGACTGTAGGAACTATTATCAAATAATAAAACCGGAATTTCTGTGTTTTCCGCACCTAAATCAATCAATTTCGCAACGATACGATGCGTATTTCCTGTTGTTTTTGGAAAACGAAAGGATCCTGAATCTGTCAATATTCCGGTATAAAGGCAGGTTGCAATTGTTTTGTCTAAATCTCCTTTTTTATCTAAAAACGATATAAAGTTATACACCATTTCGCAAGTCGATCCAAACGAAGTGTCTGAGTACGTATAGGCTGCATAATCATCAGGTTTTTGATGATGATCAATCATAATAAATGGCGCTTTTAGTTTGGCTAAAGTATGCTCCATTTCTCCTGTACGATGTAAAGCATTAAAATCAAGTGTGAATATTATTTCAGCTTCCTCTAATATTTTAGTGCAGTTCTCAGTATCTTTTTCAAATATTTTTACAGATTCAGAACCTGGCATCCATGCTAAAAAATCAGGAAAATCATTAGGGGCAATTACTGTTGGCTGATGATTATTTTTTAATAAAAAGTGGTATAAACCCAACGTAGAACCCATAGCATCACCATCAGGACCTCTATGTGGAATTATAGCGATTTTCTTTGGGGCTGCGAGTAATAATTGTATCGCCTGAATATCTTGTATTTTCATAGTGTGCGAATTTACATTTTTTTAATGTAAAGTTGAAATCATTTTAGAGATTAACACACTTTTATTAGTTGTCAGTTTTCGGTTGCAGTTTTCAGTTCAGATTGTGACCAAAAACTGTGACTGTGACTAACTTAAAGCCATTTCTGATACAATTTATATTTCGCACCCTTTACAATCTGAGACTTATAAATACCTACAGAACCTGAAGAAAAATAAGCAATACTACAAGCAATTGCGATAAAAAGCCCTGGTGTTATTCCAAATAATTCCATTCCCATAATAGTGCAGGCGACAGGAGTGTGTGTTGCGCCGGAAAATACGGCAACAAAACCCATTCCGGCCAAAAGTGCAATTGGCATTGGAACTATCACTGATAAAGCGCTTCCTAAAGTTGCTCCGACAAAAAATAGAGGTGTTACTTCACCACCTTTAAAACCAGCTCCTAAAGTAAATCCGGTAAATAAAATTTTAAGCAGAAAGTCATACCAGGGATTGGTATTTGAAAACGAATCTACAATTACCGGAACACCTAATCCCGAAAATTTTGTAAGTCCAAAACCTGCAATGGCAATGGCTAAAATAATCCCTCCAATAAAAGGACGTAATGGCGGATATTTAATGTTTGAAAAAAGAGAACTCCAAAAATGTGTGCTTCTGGAAAATAATAAAGCAGCAAGACCAAATAAAATACTGATTATTATGGTATAAAATAAGTTTGTCAGATTGATTTCAGGAACGTCAGGAATGTTGTAATGCGTATGTTTAACCTGCCAGAATTCTACTGTAAAATAAGCTGCATAAGCGGTTAGAAAAGATAAAACAATACTTTTGAAATTGATTTTACTAAAATACAAAACTTCCAAAGCAAAAATAGCTCCAGCTAAAGGGGTACCAAAAACGGATGCAAAACCGGCACTGATTCCGAGGATAATTAAAATTTTTCGTTCGGAATTATCTAGATTGAAAATTTTTGTGAATTGATCGGCAATTACGCCCCCCATTTGTACGGCTGTACCTTCACGTCCGGCAGAACCTCCAAATAAATGTGTGAGTAAGGTTCCTGAAAGAACTAAAGGAGCCATTTTAAACGGAATTACTTTCTTCGGATTTTCGTATTCTTCAAGTAATAAGTTATTGCCTTTTACAACAGATTCTCCCCAATAATAATAACTCAAACCAACAAGAAATCCACCAATTGGCAAAAGCCAGATAATCCAGTCATGGTTAATCCTGAATTGTGTAACCCATTCTAAAGAAACTAAAAAAAATGCTGATGCAGATCCGGATAAAGTCCCTGTCAAAATACAAATGAGAATCCATTTGAATATTGTCAGCAGTATTTCCTTAGGTTTTTGAAAATTCATTTAAATAAGTTTGCCACGAATTTCACTAATAAAAACGAATTTTAAAAGGCTTGACTATAAAATTTTTAATTCGAGGGAATTCTCTTAATTTTTAATCTGTTGAAAATAAATAATTAGAGATAATTTGTGAAATTCGTGGCAAAGAAACTATTCCTGTACTACGGCAGTGAATTCAATTTCAACTAAATATTCAGGAGCAACTAATTTGCTGATTTCATAAAAACCGGTTGTTGGTTTTACATCTTTAAAAAAGGCTGCATGTGCTCTGGCAACCTCTTCAAAAGTAGTGATGTCAGTAGTAAAAATGCGTGTTCTGATTACGTCTTTCATTCCAACGTTTAAATCCTCCAGTACTTTTTCTATACGTTCTAAAATGTTATAAGTTTGTGCATAAGCATCATCGGCCTTTACCTTTTCGCCATCAACAATAGCCACAGTACCAGAAACCTCAATAATATTGCCAATTCGTACAGCACGGCAATATCCCATTTTGTCTTCCCATGGTGATCCTGTTAAGATGTTTTCTCTTTTCATTTTTTATATTTTGTGAATTTATTTTTATAAATCTAAAAAAAATTCGGGTTAATTAATTTGCTGCAATTTATAAAATATACAAATCATAAAGAGGTAAATTTGTTTGAAATCATGTTGTAAATCATTCTTTTTTGTGATATTTTGAAAGTACATATTTCAATTCAGTTCCTCTGTTTTTTCTTCATAAAGACGCAATTTGTTTTGAGAAGCGATAAGATTCTGCTGTAAAAGTTCAATTCTGTTTAATAAATGAGCAATAGCGTCAATTCCTTCCAGATTGATTTTAAGATCATAATGCAGGCGAATCATTTTTTCTACAGCAGGCAATTGCTCAGGTTCTAAATACTCATCTTCTTCCTGAATAATAATTTTAATCAAACCATAATTATGCAGTTCAGTTATAAAGGTATTTTCAATTTCGTGATACAAACAAAATTCTCTTATCTGAATTAAATTTTTATTACTCATGATTTCTGATTTTAGCTAATTCTTCGAATAATTCTTTTTCTTTTACTGATAATTTTGTTGGAATTTTTAAAGTATAAGTAACGTATAAATCTCCAAATTGATTCTCTTTTTTGTATACAGGAAAACCTTTTCCTTTTAATTTTACTTTAGTTCCGGTCTGTGTTTCCGGTGGTACCTTAATTTTTACTTTTCCGTCAAAAGTGTTTATATAAATTTCTCCGCCTAAAATTGCGGTATACAAATCAAGATTAATTTCAGCGTACAAATTATTGCCCTCTCTTTTAAAATCCGGATTATTTGCAATTAAGAAAGTAATGTATAAATCGCCATTCGGACCACCGTTTACACCAGGACCGCCATGTCCGGGAATTTTTATAATCTGCCCGTTTTCTACACCCGCAGGAATCGTAATTCGGATATTTTTACCATTTACGGTTAGGTTCTGCTTGTGTGTAGTATAAGCAGATACCAAATCCAGTTCAAGTTCAGCATTAAAATCCTGTCCTCTGTATTTTGATTGGCTTCTGCTGCTTCTTGCCGAACCGTACATCGAATTGAAAAAATCAGAAAAATCACTTTCTGAGAAATCACCACTGGAAAAATCTGAAAAACCCCGACCGCTTTGTTGTCCCGACCGTTGCTGTTGATTCGGATTATAGCCCGCTTTTTCAAATTCATCAGCATGCTTCCAGTCTTTTCCGTATTTATCGTATTTTTTACGATTTTCCGGATTACCCAAAACTTCATTAGCTTCGTTTATTTCTTTGAATTTTTTCTCCGCTTCTTTATCATTCGGATTTAAATCCGGATGATATTTCCGGGCTAATTTTCGATATGCTTTTTTTATTTCGGCTTCAGTCGCAGATTTTGTAATTTCCAATGTTTTATAGTAGTCGATATAATCCATTTTTTTGAAATTTTGTAAAAGTGGGTTAAAATATTGAAGTTATGAATAAGTTGCTAATTATCAAAATGATGTGGTTTCTTTTAAGATAATATTTTAAAAGGAAGTTTAAAGATTCTTTAGTCGGGTAAATGGTTTTAATTTAGGCTCATTTTTTTGGCAGGTTTTTTGATTCCAAAAAATAGCCTAATATATTGTTATAAAACTCTTAAAGTTGTAGAGCCTAATTAAATTATGCTATTTTTGCGATGTTATGTTATTTATAAAATTTAAAAGCCGATTCGATAATACTTTTTCAATGAAGCATATTTTATTTTTCATATTGTTTTTTACTGTTTTAACAGTTTCTGCCCAAACCGAATTTAATTCTGGTTTTAAGTCTATTCCTGCCCCAAAGTTTAGTGCAAAACCTAAAAAAACACCACTTCCGGAAATCAAAGACCCTCAGGCGGATAAAACAGATATGCCAAATATTAAAACGCCGAATGTATTTGATAATACCAGCATTACTCCAAAATCCAAATTTCAAATAGGGGAACAAAAAAGTACGTTTACTATGTCTACAGAGAATGATTTCGCCAATCCAGGAGATCGTTATGTGGCAAAAATGGAAAAAGATCTGGACAAAGCCTTAAAAGCTGAGGGATTAAAAGAAGGAAGGGGGGAATTAGTCAAGAAAAATATTTCATTAGGTGATTTTAAAACTAAATCAGCCTATTTTATTGTAAAGTTTAGGGATTTTGGGGCAATCGATGGTGATTTAGTCAGGGTTTCCTCAAATGACAAAATAATTCAGGATCAGTTATTCCTGGATGTAAATTTTAAACAGGTAAAAATTATACTCTCTGACGGTTTTAATAAGTTAGATTTTGAAGCATTGAATATAGGATCTTTAGGAGGTAATACCGCCGAAATTCAGGTTTTTGATGACAAAGGGGTATTAATTACCAACGATTATTGGAATAATCTTGCTGCTGGTTTTAAAGCTTCGATTGTCGTTACGAAAGAATAAAAAATCTCAAGAAATATTTTGGTTCTGTTTATTTTCTAATTTAATAATGATTAGAAGGCATTGCGCTTGCAGCTATTGCAAGAAACAAAATAAAAGAAAAAAAGACCGACAGCATTACAGTAATTGCAAAATTAATTAAATAGGCTATCCATACTGCCCGATTTTTAGATTTTGGATTCTTAATTAATAAAAAAGTCTGAAACAGTAAGTTTATTATTAGTAATGTAAGAAGTATGTATACATTGATGTCAATGAAAATTATTCCAGTAAAGAAAGCTAACAATGCACAAAAAATCCCTAAAAGAATAATTTTTGCCCGGCGGTTTTTAATTTTAAGGATGAGATAAAAAGCATAAATAAAATAAGATATTCCGCCAATAAATTCAAAATCATTATATTGATGATCTGCCATAAATTCATATACAATAACAGGAAAGATTGTCACAATAAGAATAATTGTAAGGTGTAACAATATTTTTTGGATTATTTTTTTCATGGCATATTGATTAATCAGTAATAATATTTCTTTTTATAGTATTTTCTAAATGTATTAAAATATTCCTGATTTTTAATGCAGGTTCAAAGTCACTAAGTCTTTTTATTTTTATGGATCAAAAAACTCAGAACCTTAGCGACTTAGAATCATAGAATCTTTAAAGAAAAAAAAATCAAAAATCAATTTTTCAAATTCGAATATAAAAAGTATTTTTGCGCATGCAACACAACGTACTTATTTTAGATTTCGGATCGCAATATACACAGCTTATTGCGCGTAGAGTTCGCGAATTAAATATATTCTGCGAAATTTTCCCTTACAATCACTTTCCTAGTGATTTATCACCTTATAAAGCCGTAATTTTAGGAGGAAGCCCATTTTCTGTTCGTGCAGAAGACGCTCCACATCCTGATTTATCTCAAATTCGGGGCAAGCTTCCAATGTTGGCAGTTTGTTACGGAGCACAATATTTAGCTCATTTTAGTGGAGGTGAAGTAGCCGCTTCGAACACCAGAGAATATGGCAGGGCTAATTTATCTTATATTAAAGAGAATGAAGTTTTCTTTAAAGGAGTTTCAGAAAACAGCCAGGTTTGGATGAGCCACAGTGATAGTATTAAAGCTTTGCCAACAAATGCGGTGAAATTAGCCAGCACACATGACGTAGAATATGCAGCTTACAAAATTGAAGGCGAAACCACTTATGCTATTCAATATCACCCGGAAGTTTTCCATTCTACTGATGGATCAAAAATGCTGGAAAACTTTTTAGTAAATATTGCAGAAGTTCCTCAAAACTTTACACCAAATGCTTTCGTAGAAGAAATGGTGGGAGAATTAAAAGAGAAATTAGGTAATGATAAAGTAGTTTTAGGACTTTCCGGCGGAGTAGATTCTACTGTAGCAGCAGTTTTATTGCACCAGGCAATTGGTAAAAACTTATACTGCATTTTCGTAAATAACGGTTTGCTTCGTAAAAATGAATTCCAAAATGTGTTAGATCAATACAAAGGAATGGGATTGAACGTAAAAGGAGTAGACGCCGGAGATCGTTTTCTGGGTGAATTAGCCGGAATCAGTGATCCTGAAACCAAACGTAAAACGATTGGACGTGTATTTATTGAAGTTTTTGATGATGAATCACACTTGATCGAAGATGTAAAATGGCTTGCTCAGGGAACAATTTACCCTGACGTAATCGAGTCGGTTTCTGTAAAAGGGCCATCGGCAACAATTAAATCTCATCATAATGTGGGTGGATTGCCGGATTATATGAAATTAAAAATTGTAGAACCGCTTAGAATGCTTTTCAAAGACGAAGTAAGAAGAGTTGGAGCTACTTTAGGAATAGACCCTGAATTATTAGGAAGACACCCTTTTCCGGGACCAGGATTATCCATCAGAATTTTAGGGGATATTACTCCTGAGAAAGTTCAGATTTTACAAGATGTTGATTCGGTATTTATTGAAGGATTAAAATCCTGGGGATTGTATGATAAAGTTTGGCAGGCCGGAGCAATTTTGCTTCCTGTAAACTCTGTTGGTGTAATGGGCGATGAGCGTACATACGAAAAAGTAGTAGCACTTAGAGCTGTAGAATCTACCGACGGTATGACTGCTGATTGGGTTCATTTACCTTATGACTTCTTAATGAAAGTGTCAAATGATATTATTAATAAAGTAAAAGGCGTAAATCGTGTGGTTTACGATATAAGTTCAAAACCACCTGCAACAATTGAGTGGGAATAGTATTTTTTTTCAAATTAAGGCGTTACATTTGTAATGCCTTAATTTTTTATACCTACTATTTATGAGAGAACTTTTAACGATTTCACTTGTGTTTATTTTGTTTTTTAACAAAATAACTGCGCAAGATTCATTTATTGAGCACAAAATTCAAAAAGGAGAAACAGCCTATTTTATCGCCCAAAAATATAAGGTTTCAGTCGATGAAATTTACAAATTCAACCCCGAATCTCAAAGCGGAATCAAAGACAATCAGATTATTAAGATTCCTGTTCATTCTGCAGGAAAGCAAAACCAGCAAATAACTCATATAGTTGGTGCAAAAGAAACACTTTATGGTTTGTCTAAGCAATATAATGTTTCGGTTGAAGCTCTTCAAAATGCAAATTCCGAAATTCTTGCCGGCGGACTTCAAATAGGTCAGGAATTAATTATTCCGCAGAATTCTGCAAATCTTTCAAAAACTGAAATTAATGCTTCTTCAAAAGTGACTCATCAGGTAGTTGCCAAGGAATCGTTATTTAGTATTGCCAGACAATATAATGTATCGGTTCAGGATTTAGAAAATCTAAATAAAGATTTACTTCAAAACGGATTGCAAATTGGCCAGACAATTGCAATTCCAAACAAAAGAAAAACTTTAGACGGAAGAGTTCGCGTGATTAACCAGGAAACTGTTTTTCATGTGGTCGAAGCCAAAGAAACTAAATTTTCGATTGCTAAAAAATACGGAATTTCAATTGACCAGTTAGAATCTCAAAACCCCGAAATTGTAAACGGATTAGTTGTTGGAAATAAATTAGCCATCAATGCCAAGGAAATTAAACCAACAAACGAAAGTGAAGAATTGATGCTGGCTTTGGCCGAAAAGCAAGTAGTTGTTGAAAAAACAAAAGCTAAAACTGTTGAATTAGAAGATTTAAAAGACCGGCTTGTTGTTCAGAAAGAAATGAATCAGAAGATTATAAAAATTAATGATTTAAAAGTTAACCTGAATGATTTGAACGGTTCGAAAGATAATTCAGTTGAAAAATTACGTTTGGTTTTAGAAACTAATAAAAATGTTCAGGATATTTTAATGGCTAAATTAGATTCGTTGGTTAATACAATGAATAATGATTTAATAGAATTGAAAAGAATGGATGTTTTGAATATAAATGAATCAAAACGTCTGGAGAAACAATCATATGAAAGTATTAGTAAAACAAGCGATTTGTCTTCTCAATTAAAGAAAGAATTAGCTGAAAACCGAAAAGTTTACGCAGGTTTAATGAACAAAGTGGAACGAATTGCCCTTGAGGAAAACCAGGAATATAAAAAGAAAATCCGCGAAAGCGAAAAAAATAATAATGTTACTTCATTGCAGCAAAGACTTTCATTAGAGGAGATTAAACGTTATAAAATAGAGCAGGAACAGGGCGATGCACAAAATCAACTTTTAATTGCCAAAATTGATTCACTGGATATTCAGAAAACAATTGAAATAAAACGACACATCAGCAAAGCTTCCTATTATAGTATGGAAGCCAGGAAATTTGATGATAAAGTGGCTTTGATGAAGTTGAAGAAATATCAGGATGAAGCTATAAAAAATCAAAATAAAACAGATTCGCCTGAAGTTTCAAAATCCATTTCAGTAGAAGAAATGAAGCAGGAATTGAAAGAAAATCCGTTTAAAAATGAAAAGAATATAAAGATTGAAGTTTTTGATAATCTTAAAGAAGTTTCAAATGGCTATTACTTGGTTTTAGGTACATTTACCGATGCAGTACCAAGAGATAAATTAATTATGAAACTGATTGATTCGGGCGATTTTAATGCTAGTTTCTTCTTTAATATTAATAGTCTTTCTTACTATGTTTATTCGAATAAATACAATAATATGGAAGAAGTTTTATATCAATGCAAGAAAAAGGAAGAAGATGAGTTATATAAAAATATCATTATCGCTAAAGCGGAAATTGACCTCAGGTAATAATTACCAAAGAATTAACTATTGGACTGATTTTTGTTTTAAACATAAATTAGTATCTTGTTCGCATTAAAGAATAATTGTTTTTAATATCTATTATGAAATATTTCTTCACCATTTTTTCTCTTGTTTTTTTTATTACCTGTACTGCTTTTTCACAGGAAAAGGTAGTTAAATATACGGTTTCAAACGGAGAGACTGTTAACCAGATCGCACAGAAATTTAAGGTTACACCTTATGATATTTACAAATTAAATCCTGATGCGAGAACCGCTTTGAAGCCCAATACTGTTTTATTGATTCCAACTAAAGATGTGAAAGCTAAAACAGAAGTTGCGAAAGTAAAATCGACTGCACGTACAAAAGAAGTGATACATGAAGTACAGCCCAAAGAGACTTTTTACAGTATTGAAAAAAAATACGGTGTTTCTGATGAGGCTTTAAAAGCAGCAAATCCCTTTCTTGAAAAAGATGGAGTTCAGATTGGTCAGAAATTAGTAATTCCGGCAAAAGGTGCAGCGCCAAAAACAATAACAGCGGCTAAAACAATTAAGGAAAAAGCCCAGGAAAAATATTTATATCACGATGTTCAGGCGAAAGAAACTAAATATTCGATTGCAAAACAATACAAAACTACTATTGAGGATTTAGAAAAGCGTAATCCGGATATTGTGGCTAGTTTACCTGTTGGATATCGGGTAACGATTAAAGGAACAGCTCCAAAAACAGAAGTGACTGCCCCAATTGCTGAAAGTACAGCTAAACCGGCTGAAGCTAAAAAATCAGTTGAAACTCCAAGAAAAGTGACAACTTATATGGAGTATCAGGTAAAACCAAAAGAGACTTTTTATAGTTTATCAAAAACATTTCATATCACTCAGGAAGAATTAACGGAATTAAATCCGACACTTTCTGAAGGAGTAAAAGAAGGAATGGTTTTAAAAGTACCGGCAGGATTTGTGGCGCCAATTCCAATTATTGCACAACAACAGCCAGTTGAAAAATCTCCGGAGAAACCTGTAGAAAAAGCCTCAGAAAAAACAGAAGATAAACCTGCTGACAAACCGAGAGGGATAAAAATTGTAGGAACAGTAAAATCAGAGACGGTAGAAGTAGATCCTGAAGTGGTTGAGCTGACTAAAAAGAAAGGACAGAATGAGCGTAAAAAAATAGTTTTATTATTGCCTTTTAATTTAGCTAAAATGCAAAACGACACAGTGAGTTCTGCTAACCGAATAAAAAATGATAAATTTTTGAACATGACTCTTGATTTTTATTCAGGGGCTTTAATGGCAATCGATTCGGCGAAAACCTTAAAATTACCAATTGATATTTCGATTTACGATTCTCAGGAAACTAAAACAACATCGAATATCTCCAGTTTGATTTCTCAAAATAAATTGCAGGATGCAGATGCCGTTATCGGACCATTTTATCAAAATAATGCCGAAGCAGCTGCAAATACATTACGTTTATATAATGTACCGGTAATTTCACCATTATCAAAAGATTCTGCCAATCCAATAGATAATTTATATCAGTCGATACCAACTAATGACGTTGTCAGAAATTCGGTTTTTGATTACATGCGTTCTAAAAACGGAAATATCGTTGCTGTTGTTGATAAGAAAAAAGAATCGGTTATAAGTTATATCAAACAAAATCAAAAAGGTGTTGTTTTTGCTGCTTTGACGGAAACAGGAGGTTTGGACGTTGCGAATTTAAAAAGTTTATTATTGCCAAACCGAATGAATTATGTCGTAATGGAAACCGGTAATACAGCAATGGTTAAAACAATTATTAAGGCTTTGATTGACGCACAAAAAACATGTCAGATTCAATTAGTAATTTTGGAACCTAACAGTACATTGGATACTGATGAAATTAATTTTGAAAATTTAGTAAAATTAAAATTAATGTATCCTTCTGTGACAAGAGAAAGTGATGAACAGCCGGTTTTGATTTTTGAAAAAGAATATCGATTGAAAAACAAAGTGAATCCTAATACATATGCTACCAGAGGATTTGATGTGACTTTTGATACGATGATGCGTTTGGTTCAGGGAAAAACATATCAGGAAACAGCAGATTTAATGACAACAGAACAAGTTGATAATAAATTTCAATATTATAAAAAAGAAGATGGAGGACACGCTAACAAAGGTGTTTACATTTTATATTACGATTCAGACTTAACTTTAAAAGTAGCAAATTAATGACATCAAAAGTAACCTATTTAGGAGATTTAAGAACAAAATCAATACATGTACAATCCGGAAGTGAAATTATTTCGGATGCACCACTAGACAACAACGGAAAAGGAGAGGCTTTTTCCCCAACGGATACTGTTGCTAATGCTTTGGCAAGCTGCATGATGACTATTATGGGAATTAAAGCCCGTGATATGGATATAAATTTAAATGATTCAACTGCTGAGGTAACAAAAATAATGAATGCTGAGCCAAGAAGAATTGGAGCAATAGAAATTGCTTTTGAAATGAAAGGCGAAGCAGACGAAAAAAGTAAAACGATACTGGAGCGCGCAGCAATGACTTGCCCGGTGTTTTTGAGTTTAAACTCAGAAATCGAAAAACGAATTACTTTTAACTGGAAATAAAAAACAGATTTATAGAATTTAAGGAAGCAAGAAAGAAATCTTATTGGTTTTTTTTCTTGCTTCTTCTCTTTTAAAATGGAACAAGACAAAAAACTTCTCATAAAATTAGCCCACACTAAAATGCCTTTCGGAAAATATGAAGGACGTTTTCTAATTGATTTGCCTGAATATTATGTGGTTTGGTATCATAACAAAGGTTTTCCAAAAGGAGAATTAGGACAACAATTGCAACTTATCTATGAGCTAAAACTAAATGGGTTAGAAGAATTAATCCGAAATATTAAAAAGCAATATCCAAAACCTAATTAATGGGAATATTCAAAAAAATCTCTAATTAAAAGTTAAAATTATCGATTACGGAAACATGTAATCGTTCTATTTAAAAATTTGCAAATTATCTCATTCTCTAATTGATAAATTATCTAATTAAATTTGTACTTTTGCCAAGTTTTTTACACAACTACAATACAAACAACAACAGAATGAATCAAACAAAATATATTTTTGTTACTGGCGGTGTGACTTCTTCTTTAGGAAAAGGAATTATCGCGGCATCTTTAGCAAAATTGTTACAAGGAAGAGGGTATCGGACAACTATTCAAAAATTCGATCCGTATATAAATGTGGATCCAGGCACCTTAAATCCATATGAGCACGGAGAATGTTATGTAACGGATGATGGTGCTGAAACTGATTTAGATTTAGGTCATTACGAACGTTTTCTTAATGTTCCTACTTCTCAGGCTAATAATGTTACTACAGGAAGAGTTTATCTTTCGGTTATTGAGAAAGAAAGAAGAGGAGAATTTTTAGGAAAAACGGTTCAGGTTGTTCCTCATATTACAAACGAAATCAAAGACAGAATGCAATTGCTGGGTAAATCCGGCGATTATGATATTGTTATCACTGAAATTGGCGGAACTGTTGGTGATATTGAATCTCTTCCATATATAGAGTCGGTTCGTCAGTTGGTTTGGGAGTTAGGAGAAAATAACGGAATTGTTATTCATTTAACATTAGTTCCATTTTTGGCTGCTGCCGGTGAGTTAAAAACAAAACCTACACAACACTCTGTAAAAACTTTGATGGAAAGTGGTATCAAGGCTGATATTTTGGTTTGCAGAACTGAGCATGAGCTTTCTGATGAGTTGCGTAATAAATTAGCATTGTTTTGTAATGTAAAAAGAGAAGCAGTTATTCAGTCTATTGATGCTTCAACAATATATGAAGTTCCGAATTTAATGCTTGAAGAAGGATTAGATGTGGTAGCTTTGAAAAAATTAGACTTACCTAAAAAAGCAGCTCCTGATTTAAAAAACTGGAATACTTTCTTGCGCAGGTTAAAAAACCCGAAGCATACTGTAAATATTGGTTTGATTGGGAAATATGTAGAAATGCAGGATTGTTACAAATCTATTTTAGAGGCGTTTATTCATGCAGGAGCTTCAAATGAAACTAAAGTAAATGTAATTTCTATACATTCAGAACATATTAATATTGACAATGTTGCAGAGAAATTAGGAGTTCTTGACGGAGTTTTAGTAGCACCGGGATTTGGTGAAAGAGGTATTGAAGGAAAAATTGAAGCAGTTCGTTATGCACGTGAGAATAAAATTCCGTTTTTTGGAATTTGTTTAGGAATGCAGATGTCAATTATTGAATATTCCCGTACTATTTTAGGATATACTGATGCAAATTCGACTGAGATGAATGAAAAAACCAAACATCCGGTTGTAAATTTAATGGAAGAGCAAAAAACAGTTACCGATAAAGGTGGAACAATGCGTCTTGGAGCCTGGAAATGTGAGATTAAACCAAACTCTTTGGCACATAAAATTTACGGGCAAACAACCATTTCGGAGCGCCACCGCCACCGCTATGAGTACAACAATAAATATGTTGATGAGTTGCAAAAAGCAGGTTTGATTGCTTCAGGGGTTAATCCTGATACTGGATTGGTAGAAATTGTAGAACTTGAAAACCATCCATTTTTTATTGGTGTACAATATCATCCTGAATATAAAAGTACCGTTGCCAATCCACATCCGATTTTCGTAAACTTTGTGGCTGCTGCAGTTAATTCGCATAAAAAATAATATTAATATTCTAAAAGGATGTAACTTTTGAGTGAAACTCATAACTAATAACCTTGTAACGAATGACTTTTTAAAATTATAATGGAAGAAAAAAAATTTGACCTGAATTCAATCATTGGTTTTGTATTGATATTTGGAATTTTGATTTGGATTATGTACCAAAATCAACCTTCTGATAAAGAGATTGCCGCTGAAAAAGCCAAGAAAGAATTAGTAGCTAAACAGGAAGCGCAATCTAAAACTGATAAGACAAAAACAGTTGTTTTGCCAGTAACTGCAGTAACTCCTGGTGATACTGTTCAGTTAGCACAATTACAAAAAACTTTAGGTGGGTTTGCTTACTCTGCAACACTTCCTTCTGCAAAAGAATCTTTTACAACTATCGAAAACGAAAAGATTAAACTAAAAATCGCTAATAAAGGTGGTTATATCGTTGAAGCAACTCTTAAAGAATTTGAGAGATTTGAAAAAGGTTCAAAACAATTAGTTGAGCTGATTAAAGACAATAACTCTAATTTGAATATTCAACTGCAAACGACTGATAACAGAACTTTAAATTCTAAAGATTTGTTCTTTGAACCAACACTGACTAAAACTGGTGCAGATCAAGTTTTGACAATGCGTTTGAAAGCTGGAGCTAATGAATTTTTAGAATATAAATATGTATTAAAACCTAACGATTATTTAGTTGGTTTTGATGTTCGTTCTCAAGGATTGAATAAAGTTTTAAATTCTTCTAAACCATTAGATTTACAGTGGGATTTAAAAACTTATAGAAACGAAAAAAGTATTTCTTATGAAAACCGTTATGCCGAAATTTATTATAGCTATGAAGAAGGAAAAGAAAGCTATGTAGGGCAAGGTTCAATAAAAGAAGAAACTCCTGAAAAGGTTGATTATATTGCGTATAAACAACATTTTTTTGCAGCAATTTTACAAACTAATACTTCCTTTGAAAAAGCACATTTGGTTTCTGAGAATTTAGTCAAAGACGAAAAAATCGATACTGTTTTTACAAAACAATTTAAAGCATCAATTCCTTTAGCCTTTTCTAATGGAGAAGTTAATTATAAAATGAATTGGTATTTTGGACCATCAGATTATAAGGTTTTAAAATCATACGATAAAAATTTCGAGAAAATTATCCCATTAGGCTGGGGAATTTTTGGATGGATTAATAGATGGATTTTCATTCCTTTATTTGGGTTCTTAAGCTCATTTATTGCTTACGGAATTGCAATTATCATCTTTACTATTATCATTAAATTGGCAATGTCGCCAATTACCTATAAGTCATTCCTGTCTCAGGCTAAAATGAAAGTTTTGCGCCCGGAGATTACAGAGTTGGGAGAAAAATTCAAAAAAGACCCAATGAAGAAACAACAGGAGACAATGAAGTTGTACAACAAAGCAGGGGTCAACCCAATGGCAGGATGTATTCCGGCATTGATTCAGCTTCCGTTTATGTATGCATCATTCCAGTTCTTTCCATCTGCATTTGAATTAAGACAGAAAAGTTTCCTTTGGGCAAATGATCTATCTTCTTTTGACTCAGTGATAAAACTACCATTTCATATTCCTTTATATGGAGATCATATTAGTTTGTTTCCAATTTTGGCCGCAATTGCGATTTTCTTCTACATGAAAATGACATCCGGAGATCAGCAAATGGCAGCTCCTCAACAGGAAGGCATGCCGGATATGGCAAAAATGATGAAAATCATGATTTATGTTTCGCCATTAATGATGTTGATTTTCTTCAATAGTTATGGTGCAGGTTTGAGTTTGTATAACTTTATCTCTAACTTAATTACTATCGGAATTATGTTTGTGATTAAAAACTATATCGTTGATACAGATAAAATCCATGCTCAGATTCAGGAGAATAAATTGAAAGAGCCTAAAAAACAAGGTAAGTTTCAGCAACGTCTTCAGGAAGTAATGGAACAGCAAGAAGCTGCTAAAAAACAAAATAAAAAGAAATAAATTTTCTTGATAAGATTAAAAAGGGTCGAAATTAGTGTTAATTTCGACCCTTTTTTAGTTTATGGTTATGCTTCCGATAACTCTTTTCGGAATGTTTTTCGCTGGCAATGAACTTTAGGATCAAAGTTTTTCCATAATAAATGAATTGCGGTATTTTCAGCTAATTCAGGTGTTCTAATACAGTTTTGGATTCCTTTCTCTGAAAAAGTTTTAAAATATTCATCAAAAATAATTGCTGTAACGCCTTTGTTTTGGTAATCAGGATGCACTCCGATAAGGTAAAAAACAACATCTTTACTTTTTTTTCTTGCTTTTAGAAGATGAATAAATCCAAACGGAAATAATTTACCTTTTGCCTTTTGCAAAGCTTCTGAAAAACTTGGCATTACAATGCTAAAAGCCACTAAGTTATCGTCTTTGTCAACTACAAATTTGATGTATTCCGGATTAATAAAACTTATATATTTCTTTTTAAAGTATTCTTTCTGAATATCTGAAATGGCTACAAACGAAGCTAACTTTTCGTATGATTCATTAAAAAGATCAAACATCTTGTCAACATGAGGCATAATGTCTTTTGTCTTTGTAAATGTCAAGGCTCTTAATCCATATCTTTTTTTGATTAATTCTTGTGCTTTCAGAAAAAAATCTGGTTTTACATTCGAAAACGGAAAAATACTTTCAATATATTCTTTCTCTATTCGGAATCCTAATTGTTCAAAATGAGTTACATAATAAGGATTGTTATACCATGTAATCATGGTGCCAATTTGGTCAAACCCCTCAGTTAAAACTCCAACTTTATCTAAATTTGAAAATCCCATTGGGCCTTCCGTATATTCCAGATTGTTTTGTTTTCCCAGTTCATAGACTTTTTCCAGAAGGGCTTTAGTGACTTCGATATCATCAATAACATCGAACCAGCCAAAACGGACTTTCTTTTTATGTTGATCATTTACTTCTGACCAATTAATAATAGCAGTAATACGTCCAACAATTTCGTTGTTTTTGTACGCCAGATAAAAATAGGCTTCTGCATTTTCAAAAGCAGGGTTTTTTGTTTTATCAAATGATTCTAATTCATCAGCAATAATAGGAGGTACCCAATATGGATTGTCTTTATATAAAGAGAAAGGAAATTTGATATAATCTGTTAGTTCTCTTTTCGTTTTGGCTTCTTTAATTGTAATCATTAAGCTTGTTGTTTATTTTAAAATTCTCAGATTAAGAGATTAAAAGTATTCTAAAGAAAGCTATTCATATTTTGCTTTTCTTTTACGTTCTTTTTCCTGATAGTCTTCTTCTTGTTTTATTTTATCTTGATCTACTGGTTCTTCTTTGGTGATTTTGTCTTTTTTATTTTTCTTTTTAGGCTTTTTTACTTTACCAAGTCTTGTTAGCTCTTCTTTATGTTTATCATCATAACGTATTGAAAAACCAATTCCTCCGTAAAGTAATGAAGGTGTGTTTTTTAAATTTTTGCTTATAGAAGCATCAATTTGCACGTTTCTTGACAATAAATAAGCTGCGCCGCCTCTAAAAATTGCATCACTATATAGATCGCTTTTGTATCCCTGATTTTCTACAAAACCAGACCATTTACTATTGAAACCTCTTGTTAAAGTTAAAATGTATCCATATCCAGAATTATCAGTACCTATATAATCTGCAATGATGTTAGATACTAATACCCATTTGGGGCCAAAATGGTTTTGAGTAATCAACATTATTTTTGGAGAAATACCTGATTTGGTTGAATAAAAATTGAGTGTATTTGAACCATATGCATAAGGATTGTCCTTAAAAACAAAATTAGCTCCGGCAAATATTGAAACAGCAGGAATTAATTGACGCCAGCTAAATTTTTTATTTGCATCATAACTGTAAATATTAACATCTCCTTTATGGTTCTTAAACGGATCATAAATTAAATATTTTGCTCCTAAAACTGTTTGTCTAAAGTCATTTTTCTTAAAACTGGTTGCCGGGGTAGTAAACTTTTCATTTTGATATTGAATATCTGCGATAAATTCCAGCTGTTCAAGGAAAAGGCCCCATCGAAGTGTGAAATCACTACCAAAACCTGAGGCGTCATAATTTTGTGTATCATGCTTTTCATTGATTCCATAAAAACCAACTTCAGCCTGAATCACGGATTTTCCAACAGAGAATGCAGACATAGTTTCGCCTGGGCGATTAGAGTTAATAACATCTGTGTATTGAGCAAAAAAGAATTTTGGAAATAAAAATAAACCTAGTATAAAAAAGTTTTTAATTTTTAACATATACGTATTTTTTGATTAAAAAGTAATAACGCATTTCAAATGTACTATATTTTATTATTTATTTAAGATTGATATTTTAATTTTAAACAATGGATTTATTAATTTTGAAAAAAATTATATGATTATGCAAGAAGCATCTTTTTCAGGTTTAATGAGAGCCATTGTTTTTATGATAGCTTTTTATTATATTTTTAAATTTTTAGCAAGAATCTTTTTGCCGGTTTTGGTAAAAAAAGCAGTTGAAAAAGCGGGAGAAAATTTTCAGAGACAACAACAATATAGCCAGGGTAATACATGGCAGAACAATCGTAATAATAATGATGAGATAATCATCGATACAGCGAATGTAAAAAATCCTCGCGAAACCAAAAAAGTTGGAGATTATGTTGATTACGAAGAAATAGATTAAGTTTGTAATCAAAATAATTAATTATCCCTTAACCAAACCTGCCAAAATTGAAAATAATAAATAAATTCTACCCGCATGCCCTTGTTATCCTGGGTTTTATTCTCGTTTCTTTAATTTATTTTTATCCTGTTTTACAAGGAAAACAAATTTTTCAGTCGGATATTGCCCAATATACCGGTATGGCAAAAGAGCAAAATGATTTTAGGGCAGCAGAACATTCAGAACCATATTGGACGAATTCTGCTTTTGGCGGTATGCCTACTTACCAGCTTGGGGCTAATTATCCAAATGATTATGTGGGAAAAATAGATGATGTTTTACGTTTTTTACCTCGCCCTGCGGATTACTTATTTTTATACTTCTTAGGATTTTACGGGCTGTTATTGGTTTTGAAGACGGATCCTTTAAAAGCATTTATCGGAGCAATTGCGTTTGGATTCTCAACGTATCTTATTATTATTCTCGGAGTTGGTCATAATGCAAAAGCACATGCAATTGCTTATATGCCACTTGTTATTGCAGGATTTATACTGGTTTTTCAGAAAAAATATATTTGGGGAGGTTTGCTCACCATGTTTGCGGTTGCGTTAGAAATTAATGCAAATCACTTTCAGATGACGTATTACTTACTGATTTTCTTATTGATACTTTCAGGTTATTTTGCTTTCAATTTTATTAAAGACAAAGAATATAAGCCGCTTTTCATTTCGATTGGTACTTTGACGATAGCAGGTATTTTTGCTATTGGAGCCAACGCTGGAAATTTATTAGCGACTAGTGAATATGCTAAATATAGTATTCGTGATAAAAGCGAATTGACTTTTAATCCTGATGGATCTAAAAATGAAACAACGGCCGCAATGACAACTGATTATATAACCGAATACAGTTACGGAATTGCAGAAAGCTTGAATTTAATCGCACCCAGAATTTTTGGAGGTTCAAGTCATGAAAATGTAGGTACAGATAGTCGTATGTATTCGTTTATGATTGAGCAGGGAGTCCCTTCTGATCAAGCACAAGACTTTGTTTCGGGAATGCCAACTTATTGGGGAGATCAGCCAATAGTTTCAGCTCCTGCTTATATAGGAGTTGTGGTTTTCTTTTTGGCTGTTTTAGCTTTGTTTATTGATGAAAGAAAAATAAAATATGTATTTCTTGCAGGAGCATTGTTTACTTTGATGCTATCTTGGGGTAAAAATTTTTCCGTTTTAACGAATTTCTTTATTGAGTATGTTCCAATGTACGATAAATTTAGAGCAGTTTCTTCGATACAGGTTATTCTTGAATTGTGTATTCCTGTTTTAGCTGTTATGGGCTTACAATCGTTTTTTAAAGCTAAAGACGAACCAAAACTACAACAAAAAGCCTTAATACAAACTGGAGTTTTTGGGGTTGGGGTATTAGCTATTTTAGTGCTTGCTAAAGGAATGTTCCACTTTACAGGAATGAGCGATAGTAATTATATGCAAACATACGGACCAGCTTTTGTTGATGCTTTAAAAGATGATAGAATGAGTTTGTATTCTGCTGATTTATTGCGCTCGGGATTTTTTATTGTGGTTACATTTGGAATTTTATGGTTGTTTATTAAAAACAAGTTTTCACAGAATACAACTTTAATTATTGTTGGCATTTTGATGATTTTTGATTTGTTTTTTGTGGATAAAAGATATGTTTCGGCTAAAGATTTTGTAAGCCCGGTTCAAATTGCAGCTCCATTTCAGGAAACGCCTATAGATGCGAAAATTCTGGAAGATAAATCAATTTATCGTGTATTTGACGTTCAGGGACAACTACAGGGAAGATCTTCTTATTTTCATAAAACAATTGGAGGTTACAGTGCTGTACGACCACGCAGAATGCAGCAATTAATGGATTATCAAATTCAAAAAGGAAATATTGAAGTTCTTAATATGTTGAATGTTAAGTATGTAATTCAAACAGATAAAGAAGGAAAAGAATTTCCTGTTGCTAATCCTGAAGCTAACGGAAATGCATGGTTTGTGAGTACAGTAAAACTTGTAAATAAACCAGACGATGTCATGAAAGCTTTAGACCATATTGATACTAAAAATGTTGCTGTATTTAATGTTCATGAGTATGAAGGTAAATTTAAAAATGCCCGTTTAAAGAAAAACTGGGACACAACTGGAACTATTAAAGTTGTCGAGTATAAACCAAATTACATTAAATATCAATCTGATAATGGAAGAGATGGTTTGGCAGTATTCTCTGAAATATATTATAAAGATGGTTGGAATGCTTACATTGATGGTAAATTAACAGATCATTTCCCTGTAGATTATGTGTTGAGAGCAATGGAAATTCCAGGCGGAAAACATACCGTTGAGTTTAAGTTTGAACCTCAGATTGTAAAAACCGGAAGTACAATTACATTAGCAAGTTCAATTGGAATGCTTCTTTTATTGATTGGTGGAATTTATTTTGAAAGAAAGAAGCAAGAAAATAGTAAATAAAGGAAAAGATACTATGTTTTTTTAAATCGTATATTTGAATATGAAACCAAAAGGCATAAATAAAAGTACGATTCAAAATAAAGAATCAAAATCTATAACTTCTGATTTACAAAAGTTGTATTCTGAAAGAATAGAGCGTTTTATGGCATTGGTTGAACTTTCTTATGCCTTAAAAACGTCTCCTAGAATTATTCAGAAAAAATAATGCTTCAAGAAATTTTAAATATTTGGAAAGTATTCAACGAAAATAATGTTCGTTATTTAACTATCGGTGGTTTAGCAGTAAATATTTATGGTTACATTCGAAATACCGGGGACATTGATATTCTAATAGAAGATACTTTAGAAAATAGAAAAAATCTGCGATTGTCTTTTGCTTCAATTGGAATTGGTGATTTTCCTCAAATTGAAACAATGCAATTTGTTGCAGGTTTTACAGATTTTACGATTTCTTATGATTTAAGATTAGATGTGATGACTTCGGTTAAAGGTTTAGAGAATGAAAACTTCGAGAATTTATTTCAAAATGCAACGATTGTAATTTTGCAGGAAGTACCTGTTTATTTTTTAGATTATACCAGTTTGATTAAAACGAAAAAGGCTTGTAACAGACTAAAAGATCAACTGGATATTGAAGAATTGAATAAACTTAACGACAAAAAAGAATAAAAAAAAATATACCTGGCTTAAATTCTTAAACTTGAAATCAAAAAAAATTTTAATAATTACTTACTATTTTCCACCAGCTGGAGGTCCGGGTGTACAGCGTTGGCTTAAATTTGTAAAATATTTGCCTGAATTTGATATTCAGCCAATTGTTTATGTTCCTGAAAATCCAACTTATCCAATTATTGATGAAGGTTTGGTTAGTGAAATATCTGATAAGGTAATTGTTCTTAAAAATAAAATTTGGGAGCCTTATCAATTGGCTTCGGTTTTTTCAAAAAATAAAACAAAGAAAATCAGTTCCGGAATTTTTCCACATCAAAAAAAACAGACTTTTTTAGATAAAACTTTTCTTTGGGTCAGAGGAAATTTATTTATTCCGGATGCACGTGTCTTTTGGGTAAAACCTTCAGTTTCTTATTTGGAAAAATACATTAAAGAAAATAATATTGATATTATTGTTACGTCTGGACCACCCCACAGTCTGCATTTAATTGGTTTAGAATTAAAACAAAAGTTAAATGTAAAGTGGTTTGCTGATTTCCGTGACCCCTGGACTACGATCGGTTATCACAAAGCTTTGCGATTATCGGGTTATGCAGCAAAAAAACATAAAAAATTAGAACATAAAGTACTTAATACAGCTGATACGATTATTGTGACGAGCAAAACTACCAAAACGGAGTTTCAGGCCATAACCAATAAACCAATTTCGGTAATCACAAACGGTTATGATATTGAGAATGTAGAGAAGCAGACTTTAGATACCAAATTTACTTTAGCACATATCGGATCGTTTTTATCAGACAGGAATCCTCAGTTTTTATGGGAATGTTTAGTTGAATTATTGAATGAATTTCCAGATTTTAAATCGCATTTGGAAATTAAATTAATTGGTGCAGTAAGTCAGGAAGTGCTTGATTCTATTGCTAAATTTAATCTAAATGATTATCTGAATCTTTTAGGATATGTTTCGCATCATGAAGCAATTGCGCATCAAAAAAAATCACAGGTTTTACTTTTGATAGAGATTAATTCTGAAGATACTAAAAGTATTATCCCGGGGAAATTATTTGAATATATGGTGTCAAATCGTCCAATTATTGCGATAGGTCCGCAGGGTTCTGACTTTGCCGATATCATCACGCAGACAAATACAGGAGTATTTTTTGATTATTCTGAAAAAGCGAAGCTAAAAAGTGTAATTTTGGACTTTTATAATCAATTTTTGGAAGGAAAATTACAAGCTAATGGCATTGGTTTACAACAATATTCCAGAAAAAACCTCACCAAACAATTAGTGCAATTGATTAATGAATCATAGCTTGCAAAAAATTAAAATCTAAATTCAGAATTCCAAAAATGGGTATTGTCTTAAATCAGTCTTTCAAAAACACTATTATTACATATTTCGGCTTCGGAATTGGAGCTATAAACACACTTTATTTGTATCCTGTTTTTTTGGGAGCAACTTATTATGCATTAACCAATTATATTCTGTCTGCAGCAAATGTAATCATGCCTTTGTTTGCTATTGGAATGCAGAATACACTGGTCAAATTTTATTCGCAGTACAAAACTGAAGAAGAAAGAGAGCAATTCTTATCGTTCACGGCGTTATTTCCGATATTGATGTGCATTCCGTTGGGAATTATCGGAATCTTTTTCTTCGATGATATTACAGCTTTTGTGTCTAAAGAAAATCCTGTTGTAAAAGAATTTATGCTTTTAATTCCGTTTATAGGAATTTGTATGGCCTATTTCGAAATTTTTTATGCCTGGGCGCGAGTACATATGCATTCGGTTTTTGGGAATTTTATAAAGGAAGTGGGACTTAGGTTGTTCTCCTCTTTTGCATTGGTGGGTTTGTATTTTCATTGGATAAGTTTAGTCCAGTTTGTTTACATAACTGCAGTAATTTATTTCATTGCCTTTTTAATTACCATGTTTTATGCCTTTTATATCAAACGGCCTAATTTTCAGATCACAATTCCGGAGAATGTAAAAAGCGTAATGGAATACACTTTTTTTATTATTCTGTCAGGAAGTGTTGCCAATTTACTTTTAGACGGTGATAAATTGATGCTAAACCAGTATATGAAAATTGAGAATATTGCTTATTATTCTGTTGCCACTTATATTGCTTTGGTAATCTCAGTTCCGAGTCGTGCGATGCATCAGATTGTATATCCTATTACAGCTAAATTAATGCACGATAACAAACATGACGAACTGAATACATTATACAAGAAAACCTCAATAAATCTGCAGTTTGTAGGTGGTTTTGTAATGCTTTGTATTTTTGTAAATATCAGCCAGTTATATGAACTGGTTCCTAAAGAATACAGCGGCGGAATCCCGGTTGTATTTATGATTGGTTTGTCTAAATATTTTGATTTGATTTTAGGGAATAATAATGCCATTATTTTTAATACCAAATACTACCGAATGGTCTTATATTTAGGATTGCTTTTAGTGTTTTTAACCTTTGTTTTAAACATGATTTTTATTCCTATTTGGGGAATTTTCGGTTCGGCCTTTGCTACTTTATTGTCGATTACCTTATATAGTTTGGCTAAATTGCAATTTGTGGTTAAGAAACTTCATCTATATCCATTTACAAACCAAACCATACATTCTATTTTACTAACCTTTGCCTTGTTTTTGTTATTTTACTTCTGGGAATTTCCTTTTTACCAACTTATTAGTATTGCTTTAAAGTCAATTTTAGTAACAATTCTATATGTATACCTGAATTATAAGTTTAAAATTTCACCGGATATTAATAATGTTATTGATTCACTTTTGAAGAAAATAGGAATTAAAATTTAGTATGATTTCATTGGAAAAAACAGAAAGTGAATTTTAAATAAAAATAAAATTTATTAGTTTTTTAATAATAAAGAGAATTATAACCCGTTGATAAGTAATTACTAATATTATAAATAGGGAGTTGTTTATTTTGCAATTTATGGGGTAAAAACGAACTTTATGTTTTCAAATTATTATAGAATCCTCTTTTATGCTGAAAAATCACTTATAAATCACTAAAAGTTGGTATTGTTTGAGGCAATGAGTTTTTGTATTTTTGTAAAACCAAATACTCAAAGTAAAGCCTGATTAATTTAAATTAATGATTATGAAAAGCACTCAGTTCAATACAGAAGAAAGTTTACAAGTATTTTCTAATATGATTTCTAAGAAGGTTCATAATGGATTTGTACTTGAGGAACGTAACGACAAAATGCTTTTTGCTGTACTTTCAAAAGGAGGGAAAACTGTAAATCATGGATTCAATTTCATAATTTTTTGTTTAACATTAGGTTTATGGTCGGTTGCATGGTTGTATCTTACCATTGAATCAACAAAACAAAAAAAGATTTTAGTAGCTATAGATGAAGATGGTATTCCTTTTGAAGAAAGATGTTTAGTTGCTTAGCAATTAAAGGATTAAAAAAATAGCCACGAATTATTTCTTATTACAATTATTAAGTAAAAAAGAAGTAGTTCGTGGCTAATTTATTTTAGTTAAGTTTTTCTTTTAAATAAATTCCTGTAACGGATTTTTTCACTTTCACAATTTCCTCAGGAGTTCCCACAGCTAATAAATGCCCTCCGTTTTCTCCGCCTTCAGGGCCTAAATCAATAATCCAGTCGGCACATTTTATAAGATCAAGATTGTGTTCGATTACTATTATTGAATGTCCTTTTTCTATCAAAGCATCAAACGAAGCCAATAATTTTTTGATGTCATGAAAATGTAAACCCGTAGTAGGTTCATCAAATACAAATAACGCTTTATCTTTTGTAGCGCCTTTTACTAAAAATGAAGCAAGTTTAATACGTTGCGCTTCACCTCCGGAAAGGGTAGAAGAAGATTGCCCTAATTGTACATATCCTAAACCTACATCCTGAAGCGGCTGCAGTTTTTGAGTAATTTTTGCCTGTTTGTTTTTTTCGAAAAAAGCAATAGCATCATCAATAGTCATAGTCAGGATATCGTTGATATTTTTGTTATCAAAAGCGATTTCTAAAACTTCTTTCTTAAAGCGTTTTCCGCCACAGGTTTCGCATGGCAATGAAACATCGGCCATAAAAACCATCTCAACATTTATAGAGCCTTCTCCTTTACAGGTTTCGCAACGTCCTCCGTCAACATTAAAAGAAAAATGTTTGGCCTGATAACCTCTTACTTTAGATAATTTTTCTTTTGCATACAAATCACGAATATCATCGTAAGCTTTAATATAAGTTACAGGATTTGATCTCGAACTTCTTCCAATCGGGTTTTGATCCACATATTCGATATGTTTTATTTGAGAAAAAGAACCGTTTATTTCGCTAAACTGACCTGCTTTTTCGGATGCACTTTCCAGCTTTTTTTGCATTGCCGGAAACAAAATCTTTTTAATCAGCGTACTTTTTCCACTTCCTGAAACTCCTGTTACCACAGTTAAGACATCTAAAGGAAAAGTAACATTAATATTTTTTAAGTTGTTTTCCCGGGCACCAATAATTTCAATATGATTTTTGAATTTTCTTCTCTTTTTCGGAACAGAGATTTCTAAATCACCATTTAGATATTTCGCTGTTAAAGACTCTGATTTTAAGATTTCATCATAAGTTCCCTGCGCAACAAGATGTCCTCCAAAAGTACCGGCTTCCGGTCCAATATCGATAATCATATCGGCGGCTTTCATAATATCCTCGTCATGTTCTACAACGATAACAGTATTGCCCAAATCACGAAGTGAAAGCAAAACCTTTATCAATCGTTCAGAATCTTTTGGATGTAAACCAATACTTGGCTCATCCAGAATATACATCGATCCTACTAAACTGCTTCCTAAAGAAGTTGCAAGGTTTATACGCTGCGATTCTCCTCCTGAAAGTGTTGCTGAATTTCTGTTTAAGGTTAGATAATCTAAACCAACTTCAGTCAAAAATGACAAACGATTGTTGATTTCTATCATTAAACGCTTTGCAATTTGCTGTTCATAGACGTTTAAATCTATGTTTTTGAAAAAAGTAACCAAATGTTTAATCGGTAAATCAACCAAATCAGAAACCGTTTTACCATTAATTTTTACATACGATGCTTCTTCACGCAAGCGTTTTCCGCGGCAGGCGTAACATTTTGTTTTCCCACGATAACGGGACAACATCACACGATTCTGAATTTTATAATTTTTTTCTTCGAGTTCTTTAAAGAAATCATTCAAACCCTGAAAATATTGATTTCCTTTCCATACTAAGTCTTTTTGATCTTCAGTAAGTTCAAAAAAAGGTTTATGAATAGGGAAATCAAACTTGTAAGCATGTTTTACCAACTCATCTTTGTACCAGCTCATGCTTTCTCCTCTCCAGGGATAAATAGCACTTTCAAAAATTGATAAAGAAGTATTCGGAATAACCAGATCTGCATCAATTCCAATAATGTTTCCGTAGCCTTCACAAACAGGGCAGGCTCCATAAGGATTATTAAAACTGAATAAATGAACGTTTGGCTCTAAAAATGTAATGCCGTCCAATTCAAAATTATTGGAATATGAAAATCTTTTATCCGAATTTAATTCCTGCAAGTAACAAATCCCTTTTCCTTCAAAAAAAGCAGTTTGTACAGCATCGGCCAAACGGTTATAGAATTCTTCCTCTTCTTTGACTACGATTCTGTCAATGATAAGCAGTATATCTTTATTGTCTAACTGATGAAGGTTTGCACCAGCAAATTCATCCAAACGAATCATTTCGTTATTAACGAGAATACGGGCAAAACCTTGCTGTAAAAGTACTTTTAGTTTGTCTTCGAGCTGACGGCCCTCTTCGAGATGAATAGGGGATAAAAGAAGCCATTTGCTATCAAGCTCAAGAGTTTTTACATCTGAAACAACATCGGTAACGGTATTTTTTTTGACTTCCTGACCGGAAATGGGCGAATAAGTACGACCAATTCTGGCATATAAAAGTTTCATGTAATCATAAATCTCAGTCGAAGTTCCAACTGTCGAACGGGCATTGGTCGTATTTACTTTTTGCTCAATCGCAATTGCAGGCGCAATTCCTTTGATGTATTCGACTTTAGGTTTGTCCAGACGTCCTAAAAACTGACGTGCATATGATGATAAACTTTCAACATAACGACGCTGTCCTTCAGCATATAAAGTATCAAATGCCAGGCTCGATTTTCCTGATCCTGAAAGCCCTGTAATTACGACAAGTTTATTTCTGGGAATAGCAACATCTACATTTTTTAAATTATGTACCTGCGCGCCTTTAATGATAATATTATGTTTTGGGTCGAGTGTAGAAAGATCAATTTGCATAAAAAAGTCAATTTCTACAAAAGTAATCAATTTTGAATTTAGTTTCGTTAAGGAGATTGTTCCAAATTTTAACTAATTGTTCCAAAATTGCCATGTTTTTTGGATTGCTGTTTTTTTTGATAAAAACTTGTTATTTCAACATAAAATAAGCTATTTTAGAACTGTTTTTGTAATAAATTAATACCACAACCAATTTGAAATCAAAATTGTATATACTGTTTATTTTGGTGAATTTTAGCCTGTTTTCTCAGGAACTTCCGCCAATTGTAAAATATCCATCAACTGTTTATGGTGCAGGAAACCAGAGCTGGATGATATCTCAGGATGGACGGAATTATTTATATTTTGCTAATAATGAAGGGCTTTTGGAATATAATGGTACAAATTGGCAATTGTATCCGACTCCTAATGAAACAATAATGCGATCTGTGAAAGTAATTGATGATAAGATTTACACAGGCTGCTACATGAATTTTGGTTACTGGACAAGACAATCAAACGGAAAACTTAAATATACGTCTCTTAGTGACTCCATTAAAAATAAAATACTTGACGATGAACAGTTTTGGAATATTCTAAAGTATGATCAATGGATCTTGTTTCAGTCGTTAAACAGGATTTATATTTATGATACAAAAACGAAAACGTTTAAAATTATTTTGCCTAAAAATGGTGTTGTAAAATCGTTTAGTACTAAAACTTCTATTTATTATCAGACTATAAATGAAGGACTTTTTGAAATTGAAGGCGGAAAGGGCAAACTGATTTCGGATAATCCTATTTTAAAAAAATATACGATTGTAAATGTTTTCACTCTCGACGATGGTTTATTGATTCAGACTCAAATAGATGGATTTTACAAGCTGACAGGGACATCTTTATCACCTTTTAAAACTGATGTTGATTCAGAATTAAAATCGGGTTTTGTCTATAGCAGCCAGCACCTTCAGGATGGGAGTTATGCATTAGGAACAGTTTCTAATGGTGTTTTTATTTTGTCAGGTACAGGAAAACTTAGATACCATATTTCACAAAGTAAAGGCTTGAGCAATAATACAGTTTTGTCTTTGTTTGAAGATAAAGATCAAAATGTGTGGGTTGGTCTTGATAACGGGATCAATTGCATCAATCTGCAGACGCCTGTACATAGTTTTACTGACGATACAGGAGTTTTAGGAACTGTATATGCTTCTATTGTGTATAATGGAATGTTGTATGTAGGAACGAATCAGGGATTATTTTGTAAAAAGTATCAGAGTAATGGTGAATTTCAATTTATAAGCGGAACAAAAGGACAGGTTTGGTCTTTATTTGCTTATGATAATACGCTTTTTTGCGGTCATGATTCGGGAACTTTTATTGTAGATAATGCATCGGCAAGAAGTATTTTTTCAGGTTCAGGAAGCTGGAAGTTTGAACCTGTTCCAAATACAAAAAATCAATTGATTCAGGGGAATTATTACGGAATTTCGGTTTTAGAAAAAGTAAATAATCAATGGAAGTTTAAAAATAAAATACAGGGTTTTGATTATTCTGCACGTTATTTTGAAATTGCCAATAATTTAGATGTGTATGTTAGTCATGAATACAAAGGTATTTTTAGATTTCAACTGGATAAAAGTCTTTTAAAAGCAAAAGATTTCTATGCTTATTCTTCTCCAAAAAAAGGAAAGAATGCGAGTCTGACAAAATTTAATAATTCGATTTATTACGCTTACAAAGAAGGGATTTTTAAACTAAACCCGAAAACAAAACAATTTGAAAAAGATAAGTTACTAAGCTCTATTTTCGAGAAAGATGAATATACTTCGGGTAAGTTAATTGTAGATGATTCTAATAAAATATGGCTTTTTTCTAAAAATTATATCCATTATTTTTCTGCAAGTAAACTTAGCAACCAACTGAAACAAAATGTGATTCCGATTCCGTCTTCATTGACCAATTCGATGCTGGGTTTTGAGAATATTACTCAAATTTCAAAATCAACCTATTTAATCGGAACTACAGACGGATATTATATTCTTGATATTGATGATTTAAGTTTTAAAAACTATACAGTTTCTATTTCGGAAATTTCAATAAATAAGCAAAACCAAACCTTAAAAGATGTTATATTAAATCAGGAAGGGCGTTTTAAATCAAATGAAAATAATATCACTTTAAATTATACAGTTCCGGAATACAATAAATATATCAACACTGAATATCAATATCTTTTAGAAGGGTTTCAGAACGACTGGAGTGAGTGGAGTACGAAATCTTCTGTGAATTTTAAAAATTTATCACCGGGGAAATATACATTCAAAGTAAGGGCAAAATTTGCTAATACCATTTTGCAAAATACAGCTGTCTATACATTTGTTGTTTTAAAACCATGGTACCTGACAAACCTGGCCTGTTTTATTTATTTCCTTATGATGCTTGTGCTGGCATATTTTATAAACAAGGCATATCGTAATTTTTATCAGAAGCAAAAAGAGAAATTGATTGAAGAAAATAATCTTTTATTAGAAATTAAGGAGCTTGAAAATGAACAGCAGCTTATGAAACTAAGAAATGAGCAATTGTCGCAGGATGTAGATAATAAAAACAGGGAGCTGGCAGTTTCGACAATGAGTTTAAACAGTAAAAACGAGCTTTTGGCTTTTATAAAAGAAGATTTAAAGAAAACAACCCAGGATGATAATAAAAATATTAAATCAGTTATCAGAACCATAAACAATAACATTACAGAAGAAGATTCATGGAAAATCTTTAAAGAAGCTTTTGATAGTGCCGATAAAGATTTTCTTAAAAGAATCAAGCAACTTCATCCTCTCTTAACTCCAAACGATTTAAGGCTTTGTGCCTATTTGCGATTAAATCTTTCCTCAAAAGAAATCGCTCCGCTATTCAATATTTCTGTCCGAAGTGTTGAGATAAAAAGGTATCGTTTACGCAAAAAAATGGATTTGCAGCACGAAATTGGTTTAGTAGAATATATTCTGGCTGTATAGTAGAATATAAATCATCTCAAAACACCTATACATTACCACAACATTAACGTTTTATTGTGTTTTTAACACTTAAAACGTTAACAAAATTAACATTCTCTATTGGTTATAAAACAGAGAGTATTTTGTGATATATTAAAATTAAGTTGTGTTTTTTTATGATGTATGTTTTTTGTTGAGGTTAATTTTGATTTATTCTTAAAAGGATAAGATAAATTTAGCATCAATAAAAACTAACTAATTATGAAATCTAAATTATTACTAATGGTATTGTTACTGTTTACATCTTTTGCATTTTCGCAGAACATTGATGTAACAGGAACAGTACTCGATGCTTCAGGCTTATCATTGCCCGGAGTGAATGTTAAGGTTAAAAGTTCATCGCAAAGTACAACCACAGATTTTGATGGATCTTTTAAACTATCCGGAGTTCCAAAAGGAACTACAATTGTTTTAAGTTACATTGGCTTTAGAACACAGGAAGTTGCAGTTTCCGGCAACAAGATTACTGTAAAAATGAGCGATGATACCAAATCATTGGATGAAGTTGTTGTGATTGGTTACGGAAGCCAAAAAAAGAGAGAAGTTACAGGTGCCGTAGCAGTTCTTGACAGCAAAACACTGGATGTTTTAAAACCGGCAAGAATTGAGCAGGCATTACAGGGTACTATTTCCGGTGTAAATGTAACTACTCAATCCGGTGCTCCGGGTGCTCCGCTGGATATTCGCATACGTGGTATTGCTACCAACGGAGAAAATAGGCCAACAGTAATCATTGATGGTTATGTGGGAGATTTAGGTTTATTAAGTCCGAATGATATTGAGACTATTACTGTTTTAAAAGATGCTCAAGCCGCTATTTATGGTACAATTGGAGCAAACGGAATTATTTTGGTTACTACCAAAATGGGGAAAAAGAATTCAAAAACAAGAGTTTCTTTTAACAGTTATACAGGTTTTCAGGAAACCTCCAGAAAGCTGCCAACTCTAAACGCTACAGAATATGCACTTTTATTAAATGAAAGTTATGCTAACGGCGGTAAAGCACTTCCTTATCCAAATGTTAGCGGATTAGGAAAAGGTACTGATTGGCAGGATGAAGTTTTCATGAAAGGGGTTCCCATTATTAATAATGATTTAACTATTTCAGGAGGTTCAGAAAAAATTACCTATTCTATAAGCGGTTCACATTTAGATCAGGAAGGAATTGTTGGCGGAGGTAAATCAGGCTTCCTGAGAAATACGGCCAGAATTGGATTTGGAGCTGATTTAAGCGATAAATTTAAATTAAAAACGAATGTTATTTATACGTATTTCACAAGAAACACATTGAATGAAAATGGCCTTGGATCTGTTTTGTTTAATGCTTTGAATGTTCCTGCAACACTTAGTCCCTACAATGCAAATGGCGATTTTACTTTAGTGCCAGGTACTACAGGATTAGGCACAGAAATTATAAACCCGTTAGCACAAATCGCAAATACGTATAATGATTATAATTATAAAAAATTAAACGGGAATTTTGGATTGGATTATAAAATTTTCAAAGGATTTACATTGTCAGGTGCAATTGGTTTTAATACATCAAACAGTGAATCAAAAACATTTGCAAAACAAATTAGCTACGGCGGAAAAGTATTTGATGTGCAAAGAAGCTCTGTTACTCAGGGAGCTGTAAATGATAATAACTATTCATTTGATCTTTTTGGAACATACAATACAAAAATTGCTGAAAATCATAACATTACAGGAACTGTTGGTACAACAATCTTTAAAGAATGGGGCAACGGACTTTTCGCAACTGGTTTTGATGTTCCCAATAACTCATGGGATTTTGCAGATATCTCCTTAACTAAAGGCATTTCGGAAACGCTCACAAACAGCTCGTATGTTTATGACCAGAGAAGGCTTTCGTATTTTGGAAGATTACAATACGATTACAAAGGGAAATATTTGTTTTCTGCAATGATCAGGCGTGATGCTTCGACTAAATTCGGACCAGGAAACAAGGTAGGTTATTTTCCTTCTTTTACAGGAGGCTGGGTTGTTTCTGATGAAGGTTTCTTTGGAGAACCTAAATTTCTGAATTTCTTAAAATTGAGAGCCAGTTACGGTACTTTAGGAAATGACCAGATTCCGAATTATGGTTATATCGGACTTCTTACCGGTGAAGCGACTTATGTTTTTGATGGCACTCTGGCTAATGGAACAGCAACAGGACAAGTTCCAAATCCCGACTTAAAATGGGAAGAAGCAAGGAAGTTTGATGTTGGTTTGGATATAAAATTATTAAACAATAAAATAGCTCTTGTAGCAGATTATTTTATTGATACCAGAAAAGATTTATTAATCCCAAATATTCCGGTTTCAGGAATTAACGGTACAGGAGCACCGGGAGCAAGTTCTCCTACTTTGAATGCCGGGACAGTTAGAAATTCCGGATTTGAATTCTCAATCGATTATAAAGAAAAATTCTCTGATTCATTTTCAATGAGTGCAGGTTACAATGTGACTTTTCTTAAAAATGAAGTGCTGGAAGTAAATAACGGAACAGGTTTTATTGAAGGAGGTGCTTTTGGAGTAGGACAGCCTGCGCCTTCACGTATGGAAGTTGGAAAACCAATCGGATATTTTTATGGATATAAAACTGAGGGGATTTTTCAAAACCAAACCGAAATTGATGCACATCCTTCTCAATTAGCTTTAGGGGCAAATGCTGCACCGGGCGATATTCGTTACGTAGATGTAAATGGCGATGGTGTAATTGATACTAAGGATAAAACAAATATTGGAGACCCAATTCCGGATGCGACAATGGGATTCAATTTACAAATGAATTATAAAAATCTGGATTTTGCTGTTTTCACCTTTGCCTCTGTTGGGAACGATATGGTTCGTAACTACGAAAGAACACTTTCAGATGCTAATCGCTTAAATTATGTTTTAGACAGATGGACGGGAGAAGGAACAAGTAATTCTACACCAAGAGTAACAACCGGTGCAACTGCAAACAATGTTTTCTCAGAGTACTTTATAGAAGATGCTTCGTATATAAGAATTCAGAATGTACAATTAGGCTATACATTAAACTCCAATGTATCTCAGAAAGCAGGAATCTCGAAATTAAGACTTTATGCAGGTGTAAATAATCTGTACACCTTTACAAAATACAAAGGTTTTGATCCGGGAGCTTCAAATGGAGCCCCAATTGGAGGAGGAATTGATTATGGATTCTATCCAGTGCCAAGAACCTATTTATTGGGCTTAAACATTAATTTTTAATTTCAATTAAAATGAAAAAATATATTTTTACAACTTTAGCAGCAATAACATTCCTTTCGATCGTAACGACTTCTTGTTCGGATGAATTTGTTGACCCTGCTCCGGCATACTCTATCGACTCCGAGAACTATTTTAATTCTAAAACAGATTATGATAATGCTTTGATTGCAGCTTACGACTTGCTTCAATCTTCTTATGTAAATGTTTTGTTGGGCGAAATAGCTTCAGATAATACACTTTGCGGAGGAGAAAGCCCTACAGACGTTATTGGTTTTCAGCAAATAGACGATATGATTCATACTCCGGTAAACAGTAATCTGAGAGATATCTGGAACTGGATGTTTGCCGGAGTTCAAAGAGCCAATTATATTCTTGAATTTCAAAATAAAACCGATTTTGAAGGAAAAACACAACTTATAGCCGAAACACGTTTTCTTAGGGCTTACTACCAATTTGAATTAGTAAAATGGTTTGGTGGTATTCCGATGAAAGGCGATGCCAGATTTAAAATTGGAGACGAAAAAACAATTCCGCGCTCATCAGTCGAAGAGGTTTATACTTCTATTGAAGCTGATTTAATTTTTGCGGCAGAAAATTTATCTCCCACTGCCGCACAAAAAGGAAGAGTTACAAAAGGTGCCGCTCAGGCATTATTAGGAAAAGCATATTTGTATCAAAATAAATTTACACAAGCTGCTGCAACATTTGAGAGTTTAATAAGTACCTCACCATATTCTTTACAAACAGATTATAATGCATTATTTGAATTGGATGGAGAAAACGGAACAGAATCAGTTTTTGAAGTACAATATACAGATGTTGAAGGTGCTGGATTTGGATGCCTGCAATGTAGTGAAGGAAACGTTGCCGTAGGTTTCAGCGGAATACGTAATTATGACGGGCCTCAGTTTACATCCGGTTTCAGTTTTAATATTCCAACCCAGGAAAGTGCCGATGCTTTTGAAGTTGGTGATAAACGTAAGGATGTAGCCATTTTGGATATTAATGCATGGGCTTTGGCTAATGCAAATTATGACAATGGTAATGGAATTAAATTTGGAAAAGGAAATGAAGACACAGGCTTCTTTAACCGAAAATATTTACCAAGAAAAAGAAGCAGCAATGCTCAGGGCGATTTGAATTTAACAAACCCAAATAATTACAGAGCGATACGTTATGCTGATGTACTTCTAATGGCAGCAGAAGCTTATAATAGAGGAGGGATTGATGATGGTAAGGCGAGAGGATATCTCAATCAGGTCAGAAGACGTGCTTTTGGAGACAATAATCATGATATTTCAGCTTCCGGAGCGGCACTTACTGATTTTATTTTAGCCGAAAGAAGATTAGAGCTTTTTGGTGAAGGACATCGTTTCTTTGATTTGGTGAGAACAGGAAAAGCAGTAGGAACAATACCTGGTTTTAAAGCCAATAAAAACGAATTATTTCCACTTCCAATCGAAGAAATTCAATTTGCTAACGGAAACTGGCAACAAAATCCAGGATATTAAAAACATCAATTATGAAAAAAATATATTTTATTATAAATCTGTTCGTTTTGGCAATGCTGATAGCTTGTTCAAACGATGGCCTCGATATTGATTTGGATAATGTAGCTCCACCGGCCAACATTTCAGCACTGACAACTGTTACACAGGATAATACAGGAAAGGTTACTTTTTTGCCTAAAGGCGAAGGCGCAACACAGTATAAAATTAATTTTGGTGACGGCAGTGCAGAATCCGATTATTTGTCACCGGGTGCAACTGTTACACATACTTATGCGGAAGGAGTGTACCATACGAAGATTATTGCGATGGGTATCAACGGAAAAACAACTGAGGCAGACAAAGAAGTTATAGTTTCTTTTAGGGCCCCTGAAAATTTAGAAGTAGTTATTACAAATGATTTATCAGTATCCAAAAAAATAACAGTTATTGCAACTGCTGATTTTGCATTGTTTTATGATGTGTATTTTGGAGAGGCCGGAAAACCCGATCCTGTTTCGGCAAACAATGGAGAACCGGTTTCATATACCTATAAAGAAGCAGGAGTTTATACCATTCGTGTAGTTTCAAAAAGCGCCGCGATTAAAACAACCGAATATACAACAGAAGTTACGGCAAAACTTGTTCTCAATCCAACAGCATCAGCACCGACACCACCAAACAGACAGGCCGGAGATGTAATTTCTATTTATGGATCTAAATATACCAATGTAGCAGGAACTAATTATTTCCCGGATTGGGGTCAGGCCGGACAAGGAAGCAGTTGGACAGAGTTTGATTTGAATGGCGATAAAATGCTGAATTATATTAAATTAAGCTATCAGGGAATTGCATTGGCAGATAATGTAACAATAGACGTTTCTGGCATGGAATATCTTCATATGGATGTTTGGACTGCTGATTTACAGAAAATTGAAACTTCTCTGATCAGTAAAACTAATGGAGAAAAACCTGTCGTAAAAGATCTTGTAGCCAATCAATGGACAAGTATAGACATTCCGATTTCGGCATTTACCAGTCAGGGATTAACGGTTGCTGATATTTTTCAATTAAAGCTTGTCGGAACTCCTTGGGCCGGAGGGACTGTCTTTGTCGATAATATCTATTTCTATAAAACCCCGGCTCAGTCAATTGAATTACCTCTTGATTTTGAATCTGCTGCCTTAACTTATACCTGGAGTGGTTTTGGGGATGCAGGTTTTGGACCTATTCCGGTTGTAGTTGTAACAAATCCGGATAAATCCGGAGCTAATATGTCTAATAAAGTTGTTAAAATCGAAAAAACTTCAGGGGCACAGGTTTGGGCCGGAGCAAGTCTGAATTTAGAAAAAACAATTGATTATACGAAAGGAACAACTGTAAAAGTAAATGCCTGGTCCCCAAAAGTTGGGGCTGACATCTTATACAAAATGGAAGTATCAACATCTCCAAAAGATGGAAATGGTAATCCAACAGTTTTTATAGAAGTACATGCGACAACAACCGTGGCTAATGCCTGGCAGGTATTGACTTTTGATCTTACAAGTGCAGCCGGTTTTAGTACTGCTAATAAATATGACAGAGTAATTTTATTCCCGGACTTTGGACAAATGGGAGCAGGGGCAATCTATTACTTTGATGATATTAAACAATCCAATTAAAAAAAGAAATCATGAACAAAAAAATAATTATAAAGATAGTATCCTTATTTACGATTCTTTTGATGGCAAGCTGCCAAAAAGATGATTTTACTTTTGGAGACATAACTGCCCCGACAAATATTCAGATTACGGCTGAAATTGTTGGAAAAACTGCCAGTACTCCTTATGGCGATGGTTCAGGAACAGTAAAACTTGTAGTGAAAGCAGATAATGCGATTTCATACAAATTTGTATTTAGTGATGGAACTTCGGAAAATTCCCCAAACGGAAAATTCGATAAACGATTTACCAAAACAGCTGTCAATACTTATACTGTAACAGCTATTGCTTACGGAAAAGGAGGAATTGCGACCAATGCTACAATTGAAGTAGAGGTTTTAAGTGATTTCAGTGATCCGGAGGCTGTTCAGTTTTTAACAGGAGGAACTTCTAAAAAATGGTATTGGTCAGCTTCAGAACCCGGACATTTGGGTGTCGGTCAAAATGATGGTGATGCCACTAAAAATTATTATGCAAATTATTATCAGGCTGCCGCTTTTGAGAAAGCAGGTTCACCAGCCAGCAGCTGCTTATATGAAAATGTGCTGACTTTCTCTCTTGATGGAGAGCAGTTAAAATTTGAATTGGATAATGGCGGGTCTACGTTCTTTAATGCTGCTTTTGCAAGTGTAGCAGGAGGCAGCTCTCCGGATGATGCATGTTTGGCTTATGATGCAAGTGGCGTAAAAACAGTTTCTTTAAGTCCTTCAGAATCTGTAGTCATGTCAAACCCAAATCATGCAACGCAAACAAGAGGGACAACTATGAATTTCTCCAACGGTGGATTTATGGGGTACTATATTGGTCAGACTTCTTATGAGATTTTATCGATTACAGCAAACAGAATGACAGTCAGGGCCGTAATGGGAGGGAATCCGGCATTAGCCTGGTACCATACTTTTACCACAACGCCGCCTGTTCAGAATCCGGTAACAGATTACACAAATTTAGTATGGTCGGATGAATTTAATACAGATGGAGCGCCGGATGCTGCCAAATGGGGGTATGATTTAGGAAACGGAGGTTTTGGCAATAATGAAAAACAAAACTATACCAATGCCGCAGCAAATGTAATTGTACAAGGAGGAAATTTAAAAATTACTGCTAAAAAAGAAGCCTCAGGAGGTTCTGATTATTCTTCGGCAAGATTAAAATCTGATGGTAAATATGCATTTACTTACGGAAAAGTTGAGGTACGTGCAAAATTGCCAATAGGTGGCGGAACCTGGCCGGCAATTTGGATGTTAGGACAAAATTATGCAACAAATGCATGGCCTGCCTGCGGAGAGATTGATATTATGGAGCACGTTGGCAATAATCAGAATGTTATTCTGGGTACACTTCATTACCCCGGGCATTCAGGAGGGAATGGTAATTCAGGTTCTAAAACAATTGCAAATGTTTCAACAGAATTCCATGTGTATAAAACGATTTGGAGTCCGTCATCAGTAAAAATTTATGTAGATGATCAATTAATTCATTCTGTTCCTAATGATGCTTCTTTGCCTTTCAATAAAAGCTTTTTCCTGATTTTGAATGTAGCGATGGGAGGTACTTTCGGTGGCAACATTGATCCTGCTTTTACACAATCTTCTATGGAGATTGATTATGTGAGAGTTTATCAATAAATATAAATTAATTAATAAGAATGAAATGAGAAGGTCAGTTTCAGGCTGACCTTCTTAATTTTAGAAATTTTAAAAAAAAAATTAGCATGAAAAAAGTAGTATTACTATTTATGATAAGCAGTTTTTGTCTGGGACAACAAACAAAAAGAAAACTCATTTGGGAAGAAAATTTTAGTAAAAAGAACTTAAACGAATCTGTCTGGAATTTCGAACTAGGTGATGGCTGCCCAAATCTTTGTGGTTGGGGAAATAATGAAAGACAGCTTTATACTAAAAATAATCATAGGATTAAAGACGGTAATTTAATTATCGAAGGCAGAAAAGAAGGCGAAAAATATACTTCAACAAAAATTACAACAAAAGGTAAAAAGGAATTTTTGTACGGACGAATTGAAGCCAGGGCCAAACTGCCTGTTGGACATGGCTTATGGCCTGCATTTTGGATGTTGGGAGCCAATATAGATGAGGTGAAATGGCCAAAAACAGGAGAAATAGATATTCTGGAATATATAGGCAGAGATCCACATATGGTTTATACAACCCTGCATACTCAGGATAGCCATGGAAACTCCATCAACACAAAAAAAACTGCATTTCCTGCTATAGAAGAAGGTTTTCATGTATATGCAATTGAGTGGAGTAAAGAAAAAATTGACTTTTTCGTAGATACTGCTTTGGTTTATACTTTTGATCCTATCGTTAAAAATGAAGATACGTGGCCGTTCGATAAACCTTTTTATATTATTGTAAATTTAGCAATAGGAGGGAATTTTGGAGGTCCGGATGTTGATGATACTATTTTACCTCAAAAATTTTATATTGACTATATTCGTGCTTATCAATAAATACTACAAATAGTATTAAAAAAACAAACACAACTTATTTGTAATGAATGGTTTATAATGAGTTGTGTTTGTTTTTTAATTGTTAAAACATTTTAATTATTTGATGTTTTTAAGCACTTTTTAACCAAAGGTTAATTTTAATTTAAATTATTTGCTATTTTATTATTAATTGTTTCCTATTCATTTGCATTTTAAAATAATTATTTGTTAAATTTGGAGACGTTTTTAACATAACCTAAAAAAAAAAGAAAAGCCTATACAATAAAATTACTTTTTAGAAAAATTACCCAGATTTAAACAAAAACTAAAAAAGTAAGTATTATGGCTGATTTACATATTCCAGACTCTCTATTGGTTAAAAATTATGTCGAAGGCAACGAAAAAGCTTTGTCGACATTAATAAAAAGACATGAGTCTAAAATATACGGATTTATATATTCAAAAATTGCAGACAGAGACATTTCAAATGATATTTTTCAGGATACCTTTATTAAAGTAATCAAGACTTTAAAAAATAATTCTTATAATGAAGAAGGCAAATTTTTACCTTGGGTTATGCGTATTTCTCACAATCTGATTGTGGATCATTTTCGTAAAACCAAAAAAATGCCAATGTACAGAGAAACAGAAGAATTTTCGATTTTTTCGATTATGTCTGATGATTCCCTGACTATCGAAGGTAAAATGATTGTAGATCAGGTTGAAGTTGATCTTAAAAAATTAATTGAAGAACTTCCTAATGATCAAAAAGAAGTTTTGGTGATGCGTATGTATCAGGATATGAGTTTCAAGGAAATTTCAGAACTTACAGGGGTTAGTATTAATACTGCATTAGGCAGAATGCGCTATGCTTTGATGAATTTGAGAAAAATTATTGACAAACATCAAATTATTTTAACCAACTAATACTATTTTGAATGTTAGCTCGTTATACTATAATAAAACATTTTCATAGTATGGCGAAAATTTACTCTAAAAAAGCATTAGCTTCTAAAAATCTAAAACCTAAAAAAGAAGTCGTTTCTTTTTTATTAAGTTACTCACAAGCTTTAACAGTTGTGAAAATTGATAATAAAAGTTTTGAGATTATAGCTAATTAAACAGCCCACTACTTTTGTCGGATGTTTATTTCAAAGAAAACCAAATGGTCGTTTTGGTAAAAACTCACTATTCGTATGTAAAATACTGATAGTGAGTTTTTTTTGTTTAAAAACTTAAAAATAATGCCTTAATATTCTGATTTAAAAAATATTGGATTTTAAGTTTAAGGATTTATTTATATGTTGGCATAATAATTCTGTAGTCGATAATGTTGTAAAATTGCAATATTTGTAAGTTAATATTTATTTTATTTTAATATAACGATTTAGATAAAAAATTGCTTCTTTTTTATTTGTGTATTCAATTTTTAATTTTATTTTAGATAAAAAATAAATAGTTTGTAAAAAATAATAAGTAAAAAAACATTTATAATTTAAATACTGTTAAAAAGCTTTTTTTATTTACAATGTCAAGAAGGAGAGATGCGTTTAACCCCATAAAAATTATTTAATATGATAAAAAACTACACTAATTAATTATTCAGTTTGATGAGCTTTTAAATCTAAAAAGATTTGAAAGTATGGTGCAATTTTATTAAAAAAGTTATAAGACATAGAAAGATTTTTCATTAAAAAAATATTGAAAATTACTTTTAAGTCTTTGTATTTCTGCTAAGAGAATGCACATAAAATAAAAAACCAAAAATCTATTTTAACAATCAAACTAATCTAAACATGAAAATAAAATTTATAATGTTATCAATAGTATTGATAAATGTTGGAGTATATTCTCAAAAGAGTCAAATAAAAGACGCCCAGACTCTTTTTGAAAAAGGAAAACCTGAAGAGGCAATAGGGATTTTAAAAAAGACAGAATATCTTATTCTTAATGCACCGGATGAAGAGAAATCAGAATTTTACTTTTTGAAAGGAAATGTATTAAAGGATTTAGCTATCAAAAATATAGATGCAGCTAATAATTTTACGCTCGCCTCCGAGTCTTATCAGGATGTAGTTTTATATGAAAACGAATCCGGTAAATATAAATTTTCCGTAAAAGCTACTTTGGCATTAAAAGATATGAAATCTAAGCTTGTTAATGGTGCCATGAGTGATTTTAAAGCAGGTAATTTCAAGGAAAGCGGAGAAAAGAGCTATAAAGTTTATTTGTTTGATAAAAAAGATACACTGAACCTCTTTAATGCTGCAGCTTCATATATGAATGCAAAAGATTACGATTTGGCAATTCGATATTTGGAAGAACTAAAAAAAATTAAGTATTCAGGAAAAGGTACTATTTATTACGCTACTAACATAAAAACAAAAGAAGAAGATGCTTTTATTTCACCAAAAGCAAGAGAATCGTTTATTCAGGCAGGACTTTACGAAAAACCTAGAAATGAGTTTGTTCCTTCTAAAAAGTTTGATATTGCAAGGCATTTAGCGTATGCTTATCTTGAAAAAGATGATTTAGCTAAATCTGAAATTGCTTATAATAATGTTTTAGAAATAGATCCTAATTTTATAGATGCCTATATTAATCTTGCTTATATAAAGTTACAATCTAAAAAAACCTTAGTTGATAAGATGGATGCTTTAGGAAATTCCAAAAAAGAAATGCTGGAATATGATAAATTAAATGCCCAGAAAGATGATATCGTCAGAAGTGCAATTCCATATCTTAAAAAAGCACTTGTCATTGATCCTAAAAGTATCGATGTAAAGAAAACACTTTTAGGAGTTTACAGAGCTCTTGATATGACAAATGAGTATAATTCTTTAAAAGCGGGGATGTAGCTGTCAGGTACAAAAGTTCAAATTTGTTAGATTTAAAAGTTGCTGGAGTTCTAAGAGAATTTTAGCAACTTTTAAAACTTTATGGACTAAAACTGAATTCTAAACTTTAGTCATCTCATCGATAATAGATTTTTTCCCAATAGTTCTCGTAATGATATCTTTTTCCAGACTCCAGCCACGTGCAGGTGAGTACTCACGTCCATACCAAATAATCTGAAGATGCAAATCATTCCATAAATCTCTTGGAAATAATCTTTTAGCATCTTTTTCTGTCTGCACTACATTTTTTCCGTTCGAAAGATTCCATCTGTACATCAATCTATGGATATGCGTATCAACAGGGAAAGCAGGAACTCCGAAAGCTTGTGACATAACAACGCTGGCTGTTTTATGACCAACGGCAGGCAATTCTTCAAGAGCCTCAAAACTCTGTGGAACTTTTCCGTCATGTTTGTCAATCAAAATGTGTGACAAACCATGAATACCTTTCGATTTCATTGGTGATAATCCGCAGGGACGGATAATTTCCTTGATCTCTTCTACTGACATTTTAATCATATCATACGGATTATCAGCCTTTGCAAAAAGCAATGGCGTAATTTGATTCACACGCACATCCGTACATTGTGCCGAAAGTAAAACCGCTATCAATAATGTATAAGGATCTTTGTGGTCAAGCGGTACAGGGATAGTAGGGTAGAGTTCTTTTAACGTATTTATAACAAATTGTACGCGTGCTTCTTTATTCATTTCCGTATTTTTAATGACGTAAAAATAGTATAATTTTCATCATGTGCCTAATCCGGTTTTCCGTTGCAACTCCTCGTTCTGTCAGTAACATTTTTAAGCATTTGCAAGAGCTTCCGCTGGTCGCTTTGCCAATGCAAAAAATGTAAACTCCCATAACTCCGGGGTTTTCACTGCAACCCGGGGCAAAACACCTGCCATTTTCAAATTAACGATAGTGGTAGAAATCTAAAATCTAAAGTCAACAATCTAAAATAAAAATATGACAACATTACAAAAAGGGGATAAAGCCCCAAATTTTTCAGGAACTGATCAGGACGGAAAAACACATAAACTGGCAGATTATGCCGGAAAAAAATTAGTAGTTTTCTTTTACCCAAAAGCGAGTACTCCTGGTTGTACTGCTGAGGCTTGTGATTTAAGAGATAATTTTGAACGTTTTAAAGCAAATAATTATGAACTTTTGGGCGTAAGTGCCGACAGTCAAAAAGCACAGGAAAAATTCAAGGATAAATACGAATTCCCTTTTCCGTTATTGGCTGACGAAGACAAATCAGTAATCAATGCATTTGGCGTTTGGGGACCAAAGAAATTCATGGGAAGAGAATACGACGGAATCCACAGAACTACTTTTGTAATTGACGAAAAAGGAATAATTGATGAGGTTATTTCGCAGGTTAAAACGAAAGAACATGCTGCTCAAATTTTAAAATAAAAATCATTGTTCAAAAAAATGCCCTTTCGAAAAGGGCATTTTTTATTTATTATTAAACAAATAATGTTAACACGTTTGGTGTAATTAAAGATAGTGTCAGGTTGAGCGGAGTTGAAGCCCTTTCCAATTGACAAGCCTTCAACTAAGTTTATCCTGAGCGAAGCCGAATGGACT
>NZ_AKJZ01000031.1 GCF_000282055.1 Flavobacterium sp. CF136 | reverse complement strand
GCCGGTTCTTTTGGCTGCGACATCATCAATAACAACGTCATTGACATGTGGATCCGGAAACGTGGCCCAGCCAGCGACAGTTACTGTTGTTGCTACACCAGGAACAGGAACAGCTCCTTATGAATACAGTTTTGATGGCGGGTTGAATTATTCATCAACCAATACATACCAATCATATGCAGGAATTACATTTGATGTATTTGTAAGAGATTCGAAAGGATGTTTATTTACACTTACAAATGGAGTTAATATTCCGGCTTTGGTTCCACCAACAGACTTGACATTCAGTACAACAGTTCCGATAACTTGTTTAGTAAACGGTACAGTTGAGATTACGGGTCATACAGGAGGAATAGGAACATTGCAGTATGAGACTATAGCACCTTCACCTATAATCGTACCACAACAAACAAGCACTACCTTTGCAGGATTAACAGCTGGTACTTATGTATTCAGGGTAACAGATGCAAATGGATGTACTTACGAGGAATCTCATACAGTTGCTCCGGTAACTCCAATTGCTATTGTGGGTACATTGATCAACGATATTTCATGTAATGTTGCAGATGGTACAACCAATAACGGTTCAGCACAATTTACCGTTACCGGATTCAGTACATCAGGTAACTATGCTATAGCTGTAACCAGCGCTCCGGCAGCATTACCATTTACTCAAAGTATTTCCGGTGATGTTATTACCTTAACAGGTCTTTCAACAGGAACCTATACAGTAACTGTAACAGATAATACGACTTCTTGTCAGGATGCGGCTTCAGTAATAACAACAGAGCCAGCGCTAATTGCCTTTACGGCAGCAGGAACTAAAGTATTCTGTTCACAGGATATCTCACAAATCACGGTTAGTGGTGTCACAGGCGGAACAGGAGCTTATACCTATGCAGTTGTAAACGGCGGTGCAGCAGCTCCGGCAGCTTCAGCTTACGCAAGCAGTTCTGTACTTTCAGTAGATACTAACCTGACAGACTTAAGTTGGGATGTTTATGTAAAAGATGCCAATGGATGTATTCATATGGAAAATGTTGTTATCACAAATGATGCAGCACCAACCATTACAGTTCCGGCACAACAATGTTATGTTGGATCAGCATTGACAGTTGACTTAAGTACATTGACTACCACATATAATGGAGTTAAAACCTATACAGTAAACGGATCAGTTATTGCTTCTTCTATAGCTACATTCAATGCGCCTGGTACTTACACATTAGGAATTCAGGATGATAATGGATGTGAGGCTACAGTAATTTATACAATTGAAAAACAACTATTAGCTACAGCAACATTAACTAAAGATTTATATTGTGCAGCACCGGTTAACGCAACTATTGATGTTGTTATAACTGATGGAATAGCGCCATATAGTTATCAAATGTATTTGAACGGATCAGCTACAGGAGCTTCAACAGCGGTAACAGGTTCAACCTTTACAGCTTCAGTAGCTGCGGCAGGTAGTTATTATTTTGTAATATCAGATAGTAATACACCAAATTGTTCAGTAACAACAAATACAATAATTGTAACTACTCCAACCACACCAACAGCAACACCAGTTCAAACGAATGTAAGTTGTAATGGAGGTACTGATGGAAGTATCACGTTGACACCAGCAAACGGAATCACGCCATATACTTATGCGCTTACAGGACCGGTTGCAAATACAACGGGAGATGTTACAGGAATTTATACAGGTTTAATTGCAGGATCTTATTCAATTGTAGTGACTGACGCCAAAGGATGTT
>NZ_AKJZ01000030.1 GCF_000282055.1 Flavobacterium sp. CF136 | reverse complement strand
AGCTATGTGTGAAAATCAAGATTTTTTAAAATTATCTTTTATAAACATTTAAAATCTATGCTTTTATGTGTTAAATTAACTTTTTTGCTAATTACACCCAACGGGTTAATGGTTTAGTCTTTCCTGAAAAATTTAGCTAGCCCAAATTAGTTTGGTACAAAAAGAAACAAAAAAAATGCCTCAGGAACATAAAGTCCTGAGGCTATTTTTCATCAAAGAATTAGACTATTGTTTTACAATAACTTTACCTGAATATTGATTATTAAGAAATAAAACATAAATATCACCAGGCAAAATTTGATTTAATACGATATCTATATTACCGGTATCATTTTTAACTGATTTTAAATAAATAGTCTGCCCTGCCAAATTAATTAATTTCACTTGCACTTCTTTTCCAATTAACTCTGTATTGGTAGAAACAGTAAATCTGTTATTCACAATTGGATTAGGATAAATAACAGTATTTTTTAATACCACATTATCAATTAAACCATCAGGTTTATTGTTAACTGTTTTCAGGGTAGACAGACTTTCTTCAGTTATTTCCTGAGCACTCAATGCGCGGCTGTAAATCTTAAACCCATCAATAGCACCTTTAAACATAGGGTCGTTAAATTGAGATTTACCCAAATAATTCTGATTAGTACTGCCAATATTTGACGGCTTAATAGAAACAGCAGTGTTAGAAGCAACAGCAGTCCCATTGATGTACAAAGTACAGGTGTTTCCAGACTGGGTAACAGCAAAATATGTCCAGGTATTAAGCGGTAAAACATAATTAAAACTAACCTGCTTTTCTGCCCCACCATTTTTAATAGCATAACGCATAACATTAGCACTTCCTGCCTGAACCGATAAAAACATATACTTGTTGGTACCGGTACCAAAGTCAAAAACACGCATCCAGTTCGCCAAAGCATCCATTTTTACCCATGCTGAAATGGTGAAATTAGACAAAGTGCTGACAATTCCGGTAGGTAAGGTTGCATAAGAGGAGGCTGTTCCGTCTAATTTAAGAGCAAGTCCTGAATGGCCGGCAGCACGTGTTGCTGTTGCTTGTAAAGCACCATGATTAGCACCCCAGCTGTCTATTGCCTGGCTTCCGGTTTGCTCATCAAATTTCAGGTAACTAATTTGACCTGTATTTGGCTGAGCTATCACTTCAGCACTATTAGGGTTTTCTCCAAGACTACTTATAACAGAAACTACATAATAATAAGTATTCCCATTAGTAACAGCAGTATCGGTAAATTTTGTTCCGGTAATAGTTCCGACAATTGTATAAGTACCGCCTGAAGTGGCTGAACGTTTGATGTTGTAACTGTAATTTAGAATAGGATCCCATTCAATGATATTTTTAGCGTCACCTGCTGCAGCCTTAACATTATTTGCAATAGCATACACTGTTAAAACTTGTGTTTGTAATGCTGCCGGTCCGTAAACATTATTTCCTGCCTGTGAAGCTGTAATAGTTGAAGTTCCGGAAGCCAGAATATGAATTTTGCCATTTACAATACTTGCTATTGATTCGTCCGAACTGGTATAAGTAACAGCAAGACCTGAAGAAGCAATAGCGCCTGGATCAAAATCTGAATCGCCAATAATTTTTGAAGACAAGGCATTGAACGAAATGGTTTGATCATTCTTAACTACAGTCAGGTTCTGTTTAACCGCATCGGCAGGATAATAATTTGCATCGCCGGCTTGTGTGGCTGTAATTTCGGAAGTTCCGGCACCAACGATATGAATTTTTCCGTTTACAATTGTTGCCACACTTTGATCGGAGCTTGAATATGTCGCCGTTAATCCGGAACTGGATACAGCTTCGCCAAAATCTGGATCTCCCACTTTTAGGGTAGTTATTGCGGGGAAGGATATAGTTTGGTAGGATGGAGCAACAAAAGCCTGTAACTCGGCAACAGTCTGAACAGTTTTTACCCAATCTACCTGATAATTAGTTTCACCCGATGTGATGTCAGCAACCTTAAACTGAAAGGTTGTAAGTGACGTAGCATCAGTAGTCGACAACATAGTAGGAGTTGCCCCAAAACCTGTTGTAGTCAGATCGTAATAATAAATATCTTCACCTACTTTTCCTGTCCATTTATTTGCACCATTACCATACGACCCTAAGTTAGTATCAAAAATAAAACTACAGGTCACAGGCTTTTTTATTTTAATGGCAAGGATTGGAAAATTCCCCGCATGAACGCTTATAGTAGTACCTTTCTTTATGTCACCCCTGCCTTTTCCATTGGATTGAAGAACCGTGGTAACTTTTAGCTGTCCGTTTTCACTTGTGGCCACTGATCCTGCTGTAACAGCATTCCAGACATCTGTTGTATTGGTGAAATTATTGTCAATTAATCCCAAATTTGAAAAAGTATAATCGTTGGCTGTATTCAAATAAAAAAACAAGGAACCATAACCTGGATTATCGGCTCCAAAAGGGGCTCCTTCAGGTCCCATTTGTCCTAATACCGCTTTGGTCTGGGGCATTGCAATGCCTTTGCGGTACACGTAATGGTTATAAGCAATTTCAAATACTGCCCTAAATGCACCTCTTCCGGTTGAAGAAATAGCTGTAGGGGTATAATCAGCATAATTTTTTTCGCAGTAATCATAACTTGTCTGATAAGGAACATCTAAGCCCAGATTGTATTGTGAAGTGTACTCATAACCTCTCATTATGGCATTATTATTCGTAGCATACAGATCCACTCCTTGTTTTAAAGCCATTTCTGCTAATTCTGCCAATGAGCCAATTGCCAGCATCGTATGTGGCTGATCGCGGTTGCTTTCCTGTAATTGTCCGGCATCCGTAATTACATAGTTTTTAATGCTTCCATTGCCCTCTCCGTAATAATAGTAGTTTACGGTTTTATTAAACATGGCCGTATCTTCGGTAAATATGGCAATTCCCATCAATGCTTTCATACAAATTATATCCCAATTACCATGGGCGCAAGGTTTAAAATTGCCTATTACAGGATAAAAGACATTTTTCAGCATGTTCTGACATTGTAAAATTTTATTTGCTGGCCATGCCGGATAGATCGAACGCATAATTTCTGCTGCATTTACCAACATGAATCCGTATAAACCATTTAACTCAGCATCTGATCCTACTATAGATTGGGTCGTAGCGGAATAAGCATCTAATATTTCAATTGCTTTTAAAGCATGTGCCTCATTACCGGTAATTTTATACATTAATGCATTTTGATAAGCCGCAAGAAAATCACTTTCAACATTATTTTTGACTGTTCCTCCGGCTGTACCGTCAATAGTAAGGGAGGCATCTCTTGTAAGGGAGCTATAAGGTCCTCTCATTGTATAAGTCTCAGTTGATTTTCCGGAAACCAGTAACTGCTGGTAACTCTGATATGGACGGGTAACCTGCCGGTCAACAAGATCTTTTATCCTGTTAAGATCATCTGTACCATGAAGAAGGCCCGGATGAACGAATGTTCCGCTAAATTCAAATTGAGGATTTGTATTTCCTGAAGGATTCAAGAAGGTTCGCAATGCATCTACAGAAGCAAAACTCTTTACCCAATCTACTGAATAATTGGTTTTATTGGCAGCAATCTCTGCATCGGTCAGTACAATTTCAGCAATTTTAATCTGGAATAATGACAATGTAGTCGCCTGAGTAGTAGAAAGTGTGGTAGAACCAAGTTTACCGGTAGAAAGATCCCAATAATACACATTGCCTGTGTCGGTTACAATTTTGGTACCGTTGTTATTGGTGCCGTTATAAGATCCTAAGTTGGTATCAAAGAAATAATTACAGCGTGGAGGTTTATTTATCTTTATGGCAATAATAGGATAATTACCTGCATGAAAGGTTATCCCTCCATTCTTTTTAAGATCAGCACGATATTTTCCTGCTGATGGTGGCGGAAAAGTGACAAGAAATTTTCCGTTTTGAATCTGGCCTGTTGAACCTGAGGTGGCTGCTATCCAATTAAATGTAGAGCCAGTGGAAAAATCATCATTAATCAGACCCGTTTGTGCCTGTGTCTTAATAAAAGGGATAAACAATATCATCAGGTAAAACAACCTGTGATAAATTGGTTTAGACGGCCTTTTATAGCTCGCTGCTGTTGGTTTAGGAAAATTTAGTAAAGTAAGTTTTTTCATAATTAATTCATTTTAATGGTTAAAATATTTGTTTGTGAATCTGCTTAATATTTATAATAGATCATCGTAATTCTAAATGCCGTATTTGATGAATTTTTTAAGAAAATAATTTAAGTATAGGTAATTATTTATGTTTTTTGTGTTTTATTATAAAAAAATACCTACACAATATTAAGGATTAAAAAATAGTAAGCCTATAACCTAAGGACCAAATATTATAATTTATCGTTCATTTAATGATAAAGAGGTAATTGTAAAACACTGGTAATTAAAACTTTTGATGGATTTACTCTATTAGTTTTACTGTGATCTTCAATATTCGCAATGCTTCGCAATTGTTGAGAGGAACAAAAAATGCAACAATGTTAATTGTCATATTTTATTACTTGAATTTTCTTTTTTTTGAGCACAATATCCTACATTTGGTATATAATATGATCAACGTCATAATGTTAAGGTGTTTGTGTTGGGTTTTTTAATATAGAGATAATAGCTTTTGTTGTTTTTTTAAAGCCTTTTTTAGTTCAACAAGCAACTATGAATTATTTATAAACTAATATTTTGCTATGATGAAAAATTACATCTATTTTTTTCGAAATAACTTTAAAGTTGTTTTTGGAATGCTTTTGCTGCTATCGTCTGCCGGGTATTCACAAATTACAAAAACTGTAGGTGCTGCAGGGGCGGATTATGCTACATTAAAATTGGCATTTGATGCTGTCAACTCCGGTACTTTAACAGGAACAATTACTTTACAGGTAATAGATAACACTACTGAAACGGCATCAGCGGTCCTGAATGCCAGCGGTACAGGAAGTGCCAGTTATACTTCGATCCAAATTTATCCTACTGTAACCAATAAAACGATTTCAGGTAATTTAAACGGACCAATTATTGACCTTAATGGTGCAGATAATGTAGTGATTGACGGTAGAGTTAATCAAACCGGAACTAAGAATCTTACAATTTCAAATGCCAGTGTTTCTTCAACAGCAGGGACTTCAACTATTCGGTTTATTAACGATGCGAGTTCGAACACAATTAAGTATGCCTACATAAAAGGCTCTACTTTAGATGTCACTGGTGGAATCATTAATTTTAGTACCACTACAGCTACTACCGGTAATGACAGCAATACCATTGATAACAACAATATTACCAACGCTGCCGATGTGAACAGACCTTTAAATTCCATATATTCTCTTGGGACCAGTACAAAGGAAAACAGTGCCAATACAATAAGTAATAATAATATTTATGATTTCCTGAATAAAACAGCAGCTTCTAATGGCGTCAATCTTTCTACAAATTCAACTGTCTGGACTATTTCGGGGAACAGTTTTTATGAGACCACACAATTTAATACTGACGGAAGTATAGGTAGCGCCTATGCTTTTACAGCAATTACTGTTAATAATGCAGGTGTAAATTTTACAGTATCAAACAACTATATAGGAGGAAATAGTGCCCAAGCTACAGGAACCTGGGAAAAATCATATACCGGTGCTGCTGGTAATGCAGTGGGAAGTAATAATCAATTTTCAGGAATTGCCATTAATGTTGGTACAAGTACAGCAAGCAGTATACAGGGGAATACAGTTAAGGGATTTAACTGGATAAATTCGGGGAATTATACAACAGGATCTTTTAATGGTTTGCTGTTGTCAGGAGGTGCTCTTAATGTAGGTACAATTCTTGGAAATACCATAGGATCTCCAGCAACTGCTGAATCAATTAAATATACAGGTGTAGACGGTATGGTTAATGGTATCCAGATTAATGCCCCTTCCAGTGTCGGAATTATAACGGTACAAGGTAATCTTGTGGCTAACATAAGGCTGATTGACTACTCTGCATTTTCGGGGATATACAAAACCGGGAGTAGTACATTAGTACTCATACAAAACAATACGATTAGAACAATCAACGCTACAGGAGTTACCGCAGTCAGATTGGCAGGAATTAAAGCTGAATCCGGATCTGGCACATTGCTTGGTACTGGATATGGAATTGTTGGCAATACTATTTCGGGGATGACAAATAATTCTATTTCCGGAACACCTGTTTCTGGGGTAACCGGAATTCTTTCGCAGGTAAAAGCAAATATTATAAACAATTCAATATCGAACTTAACGACTTATACAGTAAATACTGATATTGTGGATTCAAGTGTAGTTGGAATTTTTGCAAGATCAAATCAGGATTTCATAATAAAAGGAAACAGGGTTTGGAATATAAAAAATAATAATCCATCGTTAGGAAGTAGCGCTGTACAGGTAGTTGGGATTTTTTGTGATACTTCAACTTACTCTTTGAATGAGATATCAGGTAATTTTGTAAGTGATTTATCAGTAGCAGATGCCAGTTCTACCGCAGCTATTATATTAGGGATTAAAGTTCGTCTGATAACTGGTACGGCTAAACACACGAAATTATATAATAATGTTGTGAGCATCAAAGGTACTACCAGCTCTACTATATATGGAATTACTGTGGCGGATTCAGGTTTTACAACAACAACCGGCTATCTTGATTTATATTTCAATACGGTGAATATTACCGGAGGTGCTTCAGCAGGGGCTAATAATTCATATGCTCTTTTCTCTTTTAGTTCAGTAGCTACTGGGAGTATAAAGAGTAATATTTTTGTAAATACAAGGAGTAATAGTGGTACTGCATCGGGTGCACATTATGCTATTAACTTAGCAGGAGCAACAGCACCTACTTCAATGGACTATAATAATTATTACGTATCAGGAACAGGAACTGTACTTGGTCGATTTAATGGCGTTGATCAAACAACTTTAGCAGCCTGGAAAGCTGCAACGCTCAAAGACGCCAATAGTTTAAATATCGACCCGCAATTTACTCTTGCAGGCGGAACCAGCGTACTTGATTATAAAGTAGCCGCTTCATTGACAGGAACAGCAGTATCCGGAATTACTACTGATTATTTGGCCAAGACCCGTAGTGTTCCAACTATGGGAGCATTTGAAGGGGTTGCTTCCAATATTTATTGGCTCGGAACCACGAATAATTTATGGAATGTAGGTTCCAACTGGTCTACCGGAGTAGTGCCTACATCATCTAATACAATTTCTATCAACTCAGGAACCCCTGTTCTTAATCAGGATTTTACAGTTACAGGCGATCTTATTGTTTCAGGAACGGGGACATTGACCATAAATTCGGCTAATACACTAACGGTGTCCGGAATTGCTGATTTTGGAGGGAAAAATGTTACTTTTAAATCGGATGCTACAGCAACGGCTCGTTTTGGTACGTTTACAGGCATCTTATGGAATGCTGATAATATTACAGTAGAACGTTATATTCCGGCAAGACGGGCTTATCGATTTTACTCTTCACCCGTAACCACAAGTACATCAATTTATGCAAACCTGCAGGAAGGCGGAAGCAGTACTGCCGGTTTAGGGACACATATAACCGGAGCGGGCGGAAGCTCTAATGGTTTTGATCCTACGGGGACCAATAATCCTTCAATGTTTACTTTTGACAATGCAACACAATCGTGGATAACAGCAACCAATACCAATAATAGCATACTGACACCTACAATTCCAATTCGTCTGATGGTTCGTGGAGACAGAACTATTAGTTTGGCTACTAATACACCAACACCTACAAATACAACACTTAGGGCTACAGGAACTTTATTTACGGGGACAACCGGAGTCTCAGAAAGTGCCATTGCAGACAACTATCTTTTTATCGGAAATCCGTATCAATCACCTGTGAACATGAAAACTACAGTAAGCAGTGCTACAAACCTTAAGCAATTTTATTATGTTTGGGATCCTACTTTAAGTACTCGCGGTGCATATGTAGCCAGGGATTTAACTGCTGAAATAAACAGCATCACATCTGCCGTTGATAATTATCTGCAGCCTGGTCAGGCCTGTTTTGTTCAGGCAAGTGCTACAGCTGCTACAGCATTAAGCTTCACTGAAGCCAATAAATATACAACAGCAACAAATCCAAATGTATTTCGTTTCGCAAATACTCAGGAAGAATTATCCAGCCTTCGTGTAACTTTATATGATAAAAACACCTTAATAGCACAAGGAACTGCTGCAGATGGTTTGGTTGTTCTGTTTGGTGCTGATAAAACCAATGCAGTTGATGCGAATGATGCAGGGAAATTGATTAATTTAGATGAAAACCTGGCAACAAAAACGAGCGGGAAATTATTTACTATCGAAAGTAAAGCATTACCTACTTTAACAGATGAAATTCAATTGGATATTAATACCTATCGTTCGACAGATTATACATTTGTAATTGAAGGAAAAAATATCGAAGGAGTTACAGCTAAGTTGTTTGACCAATTAAATCAGACCTATACTGAAATACCGGAATCAGCTTCAGTAAATTATAATTTTTCAGTTAATGCGGCTAATTCCGCAAGTGTAGCATCTGATAGGTTCAAAATTGTTTTTGTCAATAAACCGGCATTAAATAGTGAAGTCTTTTTGTATCCAAATCCATCAAACGGAGGGATAATAAACTTAACATTCACAGATAATACTCAGGAATCAAAAGTTAGCATTATAAATATGATGGGACAATTACTTTACAGTAAAAAGGTGGAAGCAGGTCAAACTGTGAATTTAAATCAATCTTTCACTCCTGGAATTTATTTTGTCAAAATTGAACAAGGAGGAAAATCGGTAGTGAAAAAACTAATCATAAAATAATTAAAGCTATGAAAAATAAAGCTATTAATAGCTTGAAAAATATCAAGTTGTTTTTATTATTATTCTTATTGGTAGTAGTTGTTGGTGCACATGCTCAGCCTCCTCCCCCTTTTACAGATGATGTCGATGATGTCGGGAATGTTCCACCAGCAGTTCCTGTAGATGACTGGATAATTCCTGTTATTATTTTAGGTTCAATTTTAGGATGTTACATTATAAGAAAGAGTACCAGAGAAAATAATATTAATTAAATTATATATAAATCCTGATTGTATTTTTGATTGGGATTTTATTGAGGAATTTTCATAACTAAAACAAGTCCGTGAGAATTCATATTTTAGGTTTATATGGTCTGAGTAATCATACAAAAATGAATAAGAGGCTGTTTCGCAAATTGTGAGACAGCCTTTTTTGGTATGTCGGGCATGGTCTTTTTCTGGCAGAGTGGAAGTCCCTGTACAGGCCGAGTTGATAGGAAGTATTAGTAATGACATTACGAGAGTTTCAGAAGTCTAAAGAGACCACCATGTGCGAGAGCCAGCGCGTTGGGGGTGAGAGTAATCTCCCTATTTATGTGAAATTTTGGCATATTTAAAAATTTTGAAAGTATTTCCAAATCTAAAGATTTCTCAGGCAATCTTTTTAGTTAAACTTTTGGATGTCAGTTGTGTAAAAAAAAACCTATATTTGTAAGAACAATCGGTTGTGTTGAAAGCAACCCATTGTAAACTAACCTAATAAACCAATAAAAATGAAAAAAAAACAATTTTTTAAAAATGTAAGCCTAATGGCTGGAGTATTACTTGTATTTGCTAGCTGCACAACAGAAGAAACAAATACCAAAGAGGTTGCAAATGTTTCGGGTGTACGAACAGAAGGCTATGTTACACCTGAAAATGGAAATGTAAGTTCAAAACAAGGAACAAGCGGAAGCTTTTTTTGGACATTGTATCAAGAAGGAGGTAAGGCTGATATAACACAAGGAGCCAATGGTAATTTTGCAATTACTTACAGCGGTTGTAATGATGTGGTGGGTGGAAAAGGATGGAATCCCGGTTCTGCAAAAAACATTGGTTATAACATCGGATCATTGTCTGGCAGTTATGACTTTGTTGGAGTGTATGGCTGGACAACAAGTCCATTAATTGAATATTATATTTGTGAAAAAGGGAATAACATAAATGGTTCTGCTGTAAATACTGTAAGCAGTGATGGACATACTTACAATTTTGTTAGAAACCAAAGAGTAAATGCCCCTTCTATTATTGGCACTGCTACTTTTTGGCAATACATAGATCGTTGGGGAGGTTCTTCTACAGGTTCTAATAAAACAATTACAATGGCCAACCATATTAATAACTGGAAAAACAAAGGTGGAAAAGGTTTTGGTACATTCAATTACCAAGTGCTTGCTATTGAAGCTTTTGGCGGAAAAACAGGTTCTATTAATGCAACCGTTTGGTAATCAAATAACACTTTACTTTTTAAAAAATGCTGGATGATAATTTGTCCGGCATTTTTAAATATATACCTAGAATTGCAAGCCTAAAAAACAACCAAATGAAAAAAACTGTATTTTATTTTATTAATTTATCGATAATTATTCTCTTTTCTTCCTGTTCAAAAGAAACACCTGAACATTTTGTTTTGGTAAAAGGAGGCGTATTCAAAAATATCTATTCTAAATTTTATGCTAAAAATGAAAAAATTAACGATTTTTATATTGGAATAAATGAAATCACTCAAAAAGAATGGAAAGCAACGATGGGTAATAATCCCTCTCATTTTTTGTGTGATTCTTTGCCTGTAGAAACAATAAGTTGGTATGATTGCATAGAATATTGTAATGCCCGAAGTGAAAAAGAAGGTTTAGAAAAATATTATATTATTGATAAAACAACGAAAGACCCAAATAACAATAATGAATACGATGATGTAAAATGGTTCATCAGCATCCAGGCTGAATCAAATGGATACCGCTTACCTACAGAAGCAGAATGGGAATATGCAGCCAGCGGCGGCCAACTTAGTAAAAGCTATAAATATAGTGGCAGCGATGACCCGGACGTAACTACTTGGTCCTGGAAAAATACCGGAGATAAATTATTAAATGGTGATTGGAATTGGAAAAATATAGAGGCCAATCATTGCCAAACAAAAACTGTAGGAAGCAAATTGAAAAATGAACTTGGGCTAAATGATATGTCAGGCAATGTTAGAGAATGGTGTTACGATTCAAATATAAACAACAAAACCGGAGAACCTTTTAGCCGAGCGTGGAAGGGAGGAGGTTGGATTGGAGCTTTATTTTGTTGCGAAACTAATTTTCGAGCTAATTTTCAAGCCAATGGAAAAGGCCCTGACCAGGGTTTTAGAGTTTGTAGAAATTTATAAAATTAGTTAATAAATTCATTCGGGTTCAGAATCATAATGACCTAACTAGAAATCATACAAATTTTGACTTCTAACAGAGCATCATTTTGCCATTAGGACATAAATAAAATCCGCAAAAAACCTGTTTTTATATGATCGAGTAATCCATACAAAAATGAATAAGGGGCTGTTTCGCAAGTTGTGAGACAGCCTCTTTTTTGTTGAAGTTAAATTAGTGCCGGATTTGATCCATTTAGTTTACCATCTCTCCAATTAAACATGTTTTTTCTCCAGTCAATCAATATCAGCAACCTTTAAAATTTGTTTAAATACAGGTAATTTATTATTCCCAAATCAGATCTCTTTTATTTTGATTTTAGCGTTAATCCCTGTTTTTACATGATTTCCCCCTCATAATAACTATAATTTATAGTGATTGCATCATAATTTATCATCCATCATTATTATTCTCAGTAACATTGAATATCCTTAAACAAGGATAATTTTTTATTGTTATGAGGGGGGTAAATCGTATGGACAAATGAACCTTAGAAGGCGAAAATTTCTTAATTGAAAAATTAATAAACAGTATCGCTTACAACTGGGAAGTACAATATAATTTTTAAATAAATATATGAAATACGGTATGATTAAGTGTTTAACCCTGGTTATTGGATTGTCAATAAATATGTATGGGCAATCCCATTATCCGGGACAACACGAAGGTAAACTGAAGATGGACGATACCAAAAACGTAAAAGTTTTAGGATTTAATCTTCAGGACGTAAAATTACTGGACAGCCCGTTTAAGGATAATATGATGCGTGAAAGTAAGTGGATTATGGATATCAGTACCAAGCGATTATTGCATAGTTTTAAAACTAATGCGGGCGTTTTTAGTAGTCAGGAAGGAGGCTATTTTACAGTTGATAAATTAGGCGGCTGGGAATCACTTGATTGTGATCTTAGAGGTCACAGTACGGGGCATATTCTTTCTGGCCTTGCCTTATTGTATGCTGCTACCGGAGAGAAAATGTATAAAATTAAAGCAGACAGTTTGGTTACGGGGTTGGATGAGGTTCAAAAAGTATTGAATCAAAACGGGTATTTAAGTGCATTCCCGCAAAATTTAATAGACCGTGCAATTGCAGGAAAAAGTGTTTGGGCGCCCTGGTACACACAGCATAAACTTTTCTCGGGTTTAATGGATCAATACCTTTATTGTGATAGTGAACCAGCATTAGAAATTGTTAAAGGGATGGCAGATTGGGCTTATGAGAAGTTGAAATCCCTGACCAATGAAGAGCGCAAAAGAATGCTTAGAAATGAATTTGGAGGAATGAACGACTCTTTTTATGCTTTATATGAAATTACAGCAGAGAGTAAATATAAATTCCTTGCCGAATTTTTTTATCACGAAGATGCATTGGATCCACTTTTGAATAAAACAGACAATCTTAATAAAAAACACGCAAATACTTACATCCCAAAGCTGATAGGTATTTCTCGTGATTATGAATTAGAGGGAGGAAGTAAAAATCGTGAAATCCCTGAATTTTTTTGGAATACTGTTGTCAATCATCACACATTTGTCACGGGCAGTAATAGTGATAAAGAGAAATTTTTTGAACCGGACCATCTTTCAGAACATTTAAGCGGCTTTACAGGAGAGTCTTGTAATGTGTACAATATGTTAAAGCTTACCCGTCATTTGTATGGGGTTAATCCGCAAATAAAATATGTGGATTATTATGAAAAAGCACTTTATAATCACATTTTGGGGCAGCAGGATCCAAAGACAGGGATGGTGGCTTATTTTTTGCCTATGATGCCCGGTGCCCATAAAGTCTACAGCACCCCTGAAAATTCATTTTGGTGTTGTGTGGGAAGTGGTTTTGAAAATCAGGCAAAATATGGTGAATTTATTTATTATCATGATAAAGGACTGTATGTCAATCTTTTTATTCCGTCAGAACTTAATTGGAAAGAAAAAGGAATTATCGTAAAACAGGAAACCAGTTTTCCAAATGTTGGCAGTACCACACTTACCCTCAGTACCAAGAATCCGGTTAGTATGCCAATTAGTATCAGATATCCATCATGGGCAGCTGGTGCTGAAGTGAAAGTAAACGGAAAAAAACAAATAATTAATGTCAAACCGGGAAGCTATATCACATTGGAGCGTAAATGGTCTGATGGAGACAGGATTGAAGTTTCGTTTGGTATACAGATTAAACTTGCCCCTACGCCGGACAATCCAAATGTGGTGGCTGTAACCTATGGTCCTATAGTATTGGCAGGTGAAATGGGAACAGAAGGTATGGCTGAACCAGCACCTTACAGCAATCCGAAATTAAATAATGATTACTATACTTATGATTATCATATTCCTGTAAGTTTTTCAAATAAGTTGAATTTGGATGGAAAAAAATTAGAAAAAAGTATCATTAAGGAAGATGATAAAGCTCTTAAGTTTAAAATAAAAGGGACAGGGAATATTTTGAAACCAATTTATAATATACACAGAGAAAGGTATGTAATCTATTGGAATTTAAATGAATAAAAATTTATATTAATTATATTATGAATATTAAATTACAAATTTTAGGTTCGCTTTTTATAACAATGGTTATGACAGGCTGTGCTAATAAAATAAATAACGGCAAACAAAATGACGATTTTGATGTAGACGCACAATTGACTTATTGTGTAAAACAATCTACAAATGCTTTAAAACTGATACCTAATGACGGTAATATTCCCAGAAGTATAGCGACAAATAGTAAAGAGTGGAATTATGTTGATTATAAAGACTGGACCAGCGGTTTCTGGCCCGGGGAACTTTGGTATTTATATGAATTTACAGGAGATAATAAATGGAAAACAGCTGCCGATAAATATACCAATTATCTGGCACCACTTGCAGTCACTCCGGCTTTAGACCATGATTTAGGATTTCAGGTTTTCAATAGTTTTGGTAATGGGTACCGCCTGACAAAAAATCCGGCATATAAAGATATAATTCTTAAAGCCGCAGATACTTTGGCGACACTTTTTAATCCAAAAGTAGGGACCATTCTTTCGTGGCCCCGAAAAGTTCCTAATATGGAATGGCCTCAGCATAATACCATCATGGACAACATGATTAATTTGGAATTATTATTTTGGGCATCAAAAAATGGAGGAGACAAATCATTATACGATATGGCTGTCAGTCATGCCACAGTTACGATGCAAAATCATTTCAGACCCGATTATACTTCCTATCATGTAGTGGTGTATGATAAAGATACGGGTAAGAAAATAAAAGGAATAACGCATCAGGGTTATAGCGACAGCAGTATGTGGGCCCGTGGTCAGGCTTGGGCAATATATGGTTATACTATGGTTTATAGGGAAACAAAAGATCCTAAATTTTTAGATTTTGCCCAAAAAGTAACCCGTGTCTATTTAGATCAACTGCCAAATGACCTGATTCCTTATTGGGATTTTGATGACCCGGCGATTCCAAATGCACCAAGAGACGCTTCTGCAGCAGCAGTTACAGCTTCAGCTCTTTTAGAATTAGCTACATATGCACAAGATGCAGTTTTAGCCAAAGAATATTTTAATAAAGCGGAAGGGATGCTAAAAGAACTTTCGAAAAATTATCAAAGCGGAGATAAAAATACAGCTTGCTTATTACATTCAACAGGACATAAACCTGCCGGTTCTGAGATTGATTATTCAATTATTTATGCAGATTATTATTATGTGGAAGCTTTGTTAAGGTATAAAAAACTTAAAGAAGATGAACAGTCATTATTGACCTATAAATCCAATTAGAAAGAACGTATTAGGGGTAATTCATAAAAACATGATTTAACATACTTCAACTTCGCTCAATGCAAGCTAAAAACATAGGCTCCATGTGTTAGAAAGGGTAAAAAAAACATATTTCTTTCAGATAGCTGGCTATGTGTGTTTTAAATAAATGAAATGCCTCTTTAAGCTTTCAAATCTATGTTTCTATGTGTTGAAAATAATTACACCCAATAGATTTAGATATAATTAACCAATCAAAAAATAAAATTATAATGAATAACAAAAAAATACTTTACTGGTCAATTGTGGTGGCATTGGCAGGATTTTTATTCGGTTTTGATACCGTAGTGATTTCGGGAGCAGACAAACAATTACAGCAATTATGGAATTCACCTGATTTGTATCATGGTTTAGTTGTAATGTCATCTGCACTTTGGGGTACTGTTATTGGGGCTATTTTTGGAGCTCTTCCCACCAATATTTTAGGAAGAAAAAAAACCTTAATATTAATTGGAATTTTGTTCTTTCTTTCGGCAGTAGGAACTGCTTTTGCAAATGATTCAGTTGTTTTTTCGATTTTTCGATTTTTGGGAGGACTAGGAATTGGTGCTTCAACGATAGCAGCACCAACTTATGTTTCTGAGATTGCTCCTGCAAAAGACAGAGGGAAATTGGTTGCGCTTTACCAATTTAATATCGTATTTGGTATTTTGATTGCTTTTCTTTCTAATTATTTATTACAGGATATAGGTGAGAATTCTTGGCGCTGGATGTTGGGAGTACAATCGGCCCCGGCTTTACTGTATACTTTATTAGTTTTTGGAATTCCGGAAAGTCCGCGATGGATTTATGAATATAAAAAAGATCGTGAAAAAGCCATTGCAATTTTAAAACAAGTTAATACAGACGAGGGAGCTGCACTGGAAATTGCAGCAATGGAGAATGAAAAAAAGCATGAAATATTGGATGAATCTATTTTTATGAAAAAATACAGAAAACCATTAATGCTTGCCTTTTTTATAGCATTATTCAATCAGTTTTCAGGGATTAATGCTTTTTTATATTATGCACCACGTATTTTCGAATTGGCGGGTCTGGAAAAATCAGCTTCATTTTTCAGTAGTATTGGAATTGGGATAGTAAACCTGATTTTTACTTTGATAGGTATTTCGTTAATTGATAAATACGGAAGAAAAACATTAATGTATTTAGGATCATTTGGGTATATTATTTCTTTAGGTTTGGTGACCCTGGCTTTTTATAATGAATGGCAAGGTATGGCAGTACCCATATTCTTCTTCTTATTTATAGCTTCTCATGCCATTGGACAAGGTTCTGTAATCTGGGTATTTATTTCCGAATTATTTCCGAATAAACTAAGAGCTTCGGGAACTTCTTTCGGAACATCGGTTCACTGGATTTTGGCCGCATTAATTCCTTCTTTTATTCCGTTTTTATTCAAAGAAATTGGAGCAACAACAGTATTCACTATTTTCTGTTTGATGATGGTGTTTCAATTATTATGGGTATTCTTTAAAATGCCTGAAACAAAAGGGAGGACTTTAGAGGAATTATCCGAAGATCTTTCAACAAAATAAATTAAACAGAAAGCAAAACAATTTAATATAATAATAATGAATTTATTTAATCTGGAAGGAAAAACAGCATTAATAACAGGCGGTATTCACGGATTAGGAATGGCGATGGCAGAAGGTTTGGCGCAAGCCGGAGCAGAATTAATCATTACCAATAATACAAAAGAAACGTTGGACACTGCGATCGAACATTACAGAAAATCAGGATTTAAAGCCACAGGATATGTATTTGATGTAACTGACGAAAAAGAAGCAGCCAGACAGGTTGCTGCTATGGAAATTGCACATGGAAAAATTGATATCCTGGTAAATAATGCAGGGATTATTATACGTGAATTAGCTATTAATATGCAAGTATCTGATTTTCGCAAGGTAATAGATGTCGATTTGGTTGGTCCATTTATTATGTCTCAATTGGTTGCAAAAGGAATGATAGAACGTAAATCCGGAAAAATAATCAATATCTGCTCTATGATGAGCGAATTGGGCAGGGATAATGTGAGTGCCTATGCTTCCGCAAAAGGAGGATTGAAAATGCTGACTAAAAATTTAGCCACAGAATGGGCGAAGTACAATATACAGGTTAACGCTATTGGACCAGGATATTTTGCAACTTCACAGACTGCACCAATTCGGGTAAATGGACATCCCTTTAATGATTTTATAATAGGAAGAACTCCGGCAGGGCGTTGGGGAGATCCGGAAGATCTGGCAGGAACGGCAGTTTTTTTAGCTTCGGATGCCAGTAAATTTGTAAATGGACAGGTAATTTATGTTGATGGCGGTATCCTTGCTACTATTGGCAAACCGGCAAATGAATAAAAAAAGGATAGTTTAATCATCTTTTCCTGTAAAATAATAGCAGCATTCTGATTTTTAATAAAAGATTGATTTAAATAGTTTTTCCATTCCATCTTTTTATGCTAAATAGTAAGGAAATGTCTTGTTTAAATTTGTAATTTATTAAGAAAAAATATTGACTATAAAACTGATTTTGAATGCTTCATTATTTGCACTATAATTTATAGCGATTGCATCATAAATTATAACGTGATTTTATCAATATGAGTAAACTTGTAGTGTTGTTTTGATAAATAAAAACGATTTAAACTTTTAAAAAATAATGATATGAAATTAACCAGGAAAAAAGAAAATTAATAAACGACTACTAACTAAATTTTAACCACAAATAAAAAATTAACCATATGAAAAAAGAACCCTTTCTTCATAATTTTCTTTCCAGAGGATGTAGCCTGACAATCGCACTCATTATAGGATTGTCTACTAATGCTGTTGCAGCAAAAAGTACATCTGTTGACAGAAAGATAGCTGAATATATAAATCAGCAGCAGCAAAAAACAATAAAAGGAAAAGTTATTTCTTCGGACAACAATTTAGGTATGCCGGGAGTTAACGTTGTCATAAAAGGTACATCAAAAAGTGTTGTTACAGATTATGATGGTAACTATTCAATTGAAGTTTCATCCGATCAGGATGTACTTGTGTTTTCATTTATCGGTTTCACTGATCAGGAAATACAAATTAAAGAGCTGTCTGAAATTAATGTAACGATGGTGTTAAGCAGTAACGTGCTTGATGAGATTACGGTGGTGGGTTATGGAAAACAGAAAAAAAGTGATTTAACCGGTTCCATAACGACACTGAAGTCAAAAGATATAAATGGTATTAGAGGCGGTAATGCCGCAGAAGCATTGCAGGGTAAGAGCGGTCTTACTGTTAATTCGGCAGGACAGCCGGGTGCAAGCCCGACGGTGCGTATACGTGGTATAGGTACTAACGGGGATTCTTCTCCATTATATGTGGTAGACGGTATGATGCTAAATGATATCACGTTCCTTAATCCTAAGGATATTGAAACGATGAGTGTGCTTAAAGATGCATCAGCAACAGCGATATACGGTTCGAGAGGAGCAAACGGTGTAATCCTTATTACGACAAAAAAAGGTAAAACTGGTAAAGCGATTATATCTTATTCAGGGAACCAGGGCATTCAATATGCAATAAATAATTATAAAACTGCAAATGGGGCTGAGTATGCAGCACTTATGAATACGGTAGCTTCCAATACAGGTGCAGCGCAGCCATACCCCAATCCGTCACAATATGGAAAAGGAACTGACTGGATGGATGAAATAAGCAGGACAGGTTTGACAAAGGATCATCAAATCTCAGTCTCAGGAGGGTCCGAAAAAATGAATTATAATTTAAGTTTGGGATATTTTGAGCAGGAAGGGATCTGGAATTATACAGATTACAATCGCGTGACCTTACGTATCAATAACGAATATAAGATCAGTAATAAAATAAAAGTAGGTCATAATTTCAATATTTCCGGATCAAATTCCGGGCAGGGACTTACTTACAGAACAGTTCGTTCTGTGCTTTCCGGATCGCCTCTTATTACACCTAAAAATCAAAATGGCGACTGGAATCCAATGCAGAATAATGATCTTATCAACCCTGTGGCAGAATTAGAACTGAATAAAGATGCCAATACAAATACGAAACGTTTTGTAGGGGATATATGGGGAACTTACGATATTTTGGATGGCCTGCAATTTAAGACATCTTTTGGTGAAGACTGGAATTTTACCCGCTTTGATCAATTTTTGCCAAAATACAGCATTAATCCGTCATTCCAGTTTAATAATCCTAACAGCTATACTGAAAACTACAGTAATGGCAGTACCTGGTTATGGACTAATACACTTACATACGATAAATTATTTGGTGATAAGCATCGTTTAAACCTGCTTGTGGGGCAAAGTTCAGAACAGACCGATTTCCATGCTTTGGGAGCGACAGGAAAAAATTATGCTGTGGATAATCTGGATTATATATCTATTTATGCAGCAAGTATCAATAACAGGACTGTAAATGCATTTTTGCCTTCAAAATCTTCAAGAGCTTCTTTTTGGTTCAGAACCAATTATACCTTAATGGACCGTTACTTGTTTACAGCCACAATCCGTGCAGACGGTTCTTCTAAGTTTGGACCTAATAATCGTTGGGGTTATTTCCCGTCCGCAGCAGTTGGCTGGAGAATTAATAAAGAAAATTTCCTTAAAAATGCTGCCTGGTTAAATAACCTGAAGTTAAGAGGAAGCTGGGGAATAACCGGTAATGACAAGATAATGGATAATGTGGCCTACGCACTTGCTACCCAAAGTGATGAGTTTCACGCTGTTTTCAACGGTCAGGTAAGCCCAGGAGTAGGTATAACCAATGCTTCTAACCCTAATGTGAAGTGGGAAAATAACATTCAAACTGACCTTGGGATTGAAATGGCTGTGCTTGATAACAGACTTACATTTGAATTTGATCTTTTTAATCGAAAAACAGAAGATTTGTTAATGATTTTACCTGTTCAGGGGGGCTCTGTGGGTATACAGCCAACATACAGCAATGCAGGTTCCGTACAAAACAGAGGATTCGATTTTACACTGGGATGGCAGGACAACAAAAATAACTTTAAATATGGAGTAAGCTTAACGGGAAGTTCTTTTAAAAATAAAGTGCTTGACTGGAAAGGTTTGACAACAACCTCAACAGCATTCTCTACCAATCTGCAGACACGTATTGAGGAAGGACAGCCTTTTAATTATTTTTACGGTTATAAAACCCAGGGAATTTACCGTACTCAGGCTGATATAGATTCATGGAATCAATATGCACAGAGTCATGGTCAGACAGCTTACCATACCAATACAAAACTTGGTGATTTAATTTATGTAGACAGAGATGGCGACGGACGTATAACAACAGCAGATCAGGGGAATATTGGCAGTCCTTTTCCAAAATTTACAGGAGCGATTGCTTTTAATGCCGAGTATAAAGGATTTGATATAAGTTTTGATTTTGCAGGAAGCTATGGAGCAAAAGCGATGAACAATTCATATAATGATTTTACTTCGCCTACAAACAATATGCATACAGACTGGCTTGATTCATGGACATCAACTAATACTAATGCCAATATGCCAAGACTTGCAGCAGGCTCAGTAAATATGAACCGCACCATAGATCTTATGGTATTTAATGGTGACTATGTAAAATTAAGAAATGCAACAGTGGGCTTTACTTTGCCGGAGAATATTTTTGCAAATACAAGTATCAGTAAATTGCGTATTTACCTTACAGGAGCTAATTTGTTATACTTCACCAAATATAAAGGGTTTACACCAGAACTACCTGATGGATTGGATTACAACACATTTCCTATTTCCGGCAGTGTTCAATTTGGTATGAACTTAACTTTTTAATCACATAAATTTATTAAGCATGAAAAAGCTAAAATATATAATAGTAATGGGAGGGTTAAGCCTTTTGGCTTCCTGTGATGATTTTCTTGATGTAACTCCGCAGGGCCAGCTTACAACGGATGTTTATTTTTCTAATGAAGAAAGTATAAATGCAGCATTAAACAGAGTGTATTCCTCAGTGAATTGGCGCTTCTTTAGACTCGGAACCATGTATTTTACAACACATGAGTTTTGTTCAGATGATGTAAAGATGAATACAGGCGATGTTAATTTTACCTCTGCCTATGATTTTACAAATAATCCGGGCAATATATATGTGGAACGTCTTTGGGAAAGATGGTATCAGTACCTGAATGATTGTAATGAGGTTCTTAAACTTACCAGCGGTTATGATAATGAGCAGGCAGTACTTTATAATTCTCAGGCACGTTTTTTCAGGGCGTACTGGCATTTTGACCTTGTAAATGTATTTGGAGACGTAGTATTACGTGACCATGTACCTGCACCGTCCGAATATAATATCCCGAAAAGCAGTCAGGAAGAAGTATATAATCTTATCATTAGTGATTTGGAATATGCTGCCGAACATCTTCCTACCAGACAGACTTGGGGTACTGCAAATCTTGGTCGTGTAACTAAAGGAACTGCACTTGGAATGCTTGCAAAAGTATATTTGTACAGACAGGATTATGCAAAGGCTTACGCTTATGCAAAACAAGTTGTTGAAAGCGGCGAGTATAGTCTTGATCCTAATTTCCGTAATCTGTTTGCCATTGAAGGTAAATATTCTGTAGAAAGTATGATGCCGGGGCATTACATATATCAAAATATTACCGGACGTCTTCGTAATCCTTATGTTGAATTTCAGGGGATTCCCGGATCAGGATTAGGCAGTGCTATTTTTACACCTTCCGATGATCTTGTTAACTCTTTTGAAGCAGGTGATCCACGTAAAGCAGCTTCGATTTTTAATCAGGGAGAAACCATAGACGGCTATACCAATGTTATCAAATGGACAGCAGGATTCCAGTATGCTAACAAAAAAGTTATCTGGCCTGCAACACAATGGCCGGATGCTGATTTCTTTAAACAGCAGTTAAACCTTCCTTTCCTTCGTTATGCCGATATCCTGCTGATTTACGCAGAGTCTGCAAATGAATTAGGCCAAAGCTCCGTGGCATTAGATGCTTTAGAACAATTACGTTTCAGAGCCCGTGGCAATAAGACTTTTGCTCAGGCAGGTGTATTGCCGCAGATTACGGTTACAGATAAGGCACAACTGCGCCAGTTAATATGGAAAGAACGTCGTGTAGAAACGGCTATTGAAGGAAATCGATGGTTTGACCTCGTTCGTTATGAAAAAGTGGTGCCTGGATATACAACCAATATTATGAATAATCTGGGAAGGACTAATTTTAACTATGCTAAAAACAGTAAGTTTCCTATTCCATCGACTTTTGTTACCAATTCAAATGGTGTGCTTACGCAAAATCCTAATTGGTTATAAAAATCCTAAAAATGATAAATTAAATCTGGTTTAAGTTTGAAAGGCAGCTGCAGTTTATCGCAGCTGCTTTTTTTATTTTCACATAAAAAATATTATTTTGGTGTAATAAGTAAAAACAAATACAGAACTTTCCGTTCTTATTAAATTACAGGACATGAGTAATTAAAATTTACTTTGTTGTAACTAAAAATTAAATTAAGATAAAACAATCATGATACTATCTTTAAAATTCAATCACTTTTTAAAAAGTGTATTCAGGTCATTTCTACTTTTTATAATGCTGGCTTTTATTTTTCCCTTTACTGTCTCAGCTAAAAATAATGGCAGGAAAGTTTATTTATTTGCTTATGCAACAAATAAAAATAATGGCAAAAACGGGCTTCATTTTGCATGGAGTTCCGATAAGTTAAACTGGCATGCTGTTGGTCCTGAATATGGATTTTTAAAATGTGACTACGGGGACTGGGGCTCTCAAAAAAGAATGATCGCTCCATTTTTGTTTAGAGACAATAATGGGTTATTTCACTGTTTATGGAGTGTAAACGAAAAAGATGAAGTTTTTGCCCATGCTGCCACAGCTGATCTCTTCAATTGGCAGCGACAAAGTTATATACCAGTAAAGAAGGCAGATGGTTCTTCGGGAAATGTTTTATTTGTTGAAGGAGCAGCAGATTCAGGCGGAAATTATACCGTGAGCTGGTTCAGTGGAGATTCGTCCGGTAAAAATGGTTCTGTGTATGAAATTTTTAGAAAGGATTTTAAAGATTATACCGAAACAACTGCCTCAAAAAAAATAGACAGGAAAAGTATGCGGGTTACTGTTAACCTTTTTGGGGAAACTCAGGAGGGAAGTATCAATCAGGTGGAATGGGCGTTGGTAGATAATTTAATTAAAAACATGGAAGCCGAGAAGTTCCGAGCAGAAAAAAATACGGCTACTCCAAAGAAAGACAGTATACTATTTGCAGGATTGAAACCTATTTCTGTTAATGTCAGTATTGATGCTTCAAAAAGTAAGAAGATCAGCAGTATGCTGACCGGAATCTTTTTCGAAGACATCAATTATGCCGCAGATGGAGGCTTGTATGCCGAACTAATACAAAATCGTGATTTCGAATATAATGTAAATGATAAGGTAGGAAAGGATAAAAACTGGACACACCGAATGGCATGGAGCGGAACATTTAGTATTGACAGTCTTAATGGAATCCATCCTAATAATGCCAATTATGCAGTTATAAAAAACAGCACCATAAGTAATGAAGGGTTTGATGGTATTCCGGTTACTGCCGGAGAGCGATACGATTTCAGTGTTTTCGCAAAAGGCACTAAATGTACAGTAAAACTGATTGGACCCACAGGTATAGTGCTGGCAGATGCAACTATAACACCGGGAACATCATGGAAAAAATATACTACTGTATTAAAACCTTCTGCTACAGCCGCCAATGCCCGACTTGAAATAAGCAGTCAGGGAGAAACCGCTTTAGATATGGTATCCTTGTTTCCTCAAAAAACATTTAAAGACCGCAAAAACGGACTGCGTTTGGATCTTACAAAGGCTATTGCCGATATGCACCCTAAATTCGTGAGATTTCCCGGCGGATGTCTTGCACATGGTGATGGTCTTGAAAATATTTACCGTTGGAAAAACACTATTGGGACATTGGAAAGCCGTAAACCTATGCGTAATATATGGGATTACCATCAAACCATGGGATTAGGATTTTTTGAATATTTTCAGTTTTGTGAAGATCTTGGTGCAGAACCGGTTCCGGTACTCGCGGCAGGTGTTCCTTGTCAAAACTCAAAAGTTGGGGGAGCAGGTCAGCAATGTGGAATTCCTATGAAGGATATGGATGCGTATGTACAGGATGTGCTGGATCTTATTGAATATGCAAATGGAAGTACTGATACAAAATGGGGCAAAGTACGCGCACAGGCAGGTCACGCTAAGCCGTTTAACCTTAAATATATTGGTATAGGCAACGAAGACCTTATTACTGATGTATTTGAAGAGCGCTACACTATGATAGTAAAAGCAGTGCAGCAAAAATATCCTAATATTACAATTATTGGTACTGTTGGGCCTTTTTATCAGGGTACCGACTATGTCGAAGGCTGGGCTTTGGCGGATAAACTGAATCTTCCTATGGTTGACGAGCATTATTACAACAGTCCGGGCTGGTTTATAAATAATCAGGATTTTTATGATAGTTATGACCGAAGTAAGTCAAAAGTATATCTTGGGGAGTATGCCTCCTGGGGAAATACTTTTTACAATGCACTGGCCGAAAGTTTGTATCTCACTGCTGTTGAGCGTAATGGTGATGTGGTCAGTATGGCCAGTTATGCCCCTTTACTCGCACGTGAAAAACATACGCAATGGAATCCTGACCTGATTTATTTTAACGGAACTGAAATAAAACCTACAGTAAATTACTATGTACAAAAAATGTATGGCGAAAACCCAGGTGATAATTACCTCTATAGTCAGATAAAGCTTTCCGAAAAGAATACTGAGGCGACAAAACGTATTGGTATTTCGGCTGTGACCGACAGCGCTACGGGTGATATAATTATAAAACTGGTAAATATGCTGCCTGTTGCTGTAACACCCTCTATAGAATTTCCGGGGGTTATCTCTAAAAATAGCGCAATATATACAGTTCTAACCGGTAAACCGGAAAGTAAACTGGCACTTCCAGCTATTAGTAGCCTTACAGTACAGGAAGCTTTTACAAAAGAGATTCCGCCTTATTCGTTCATTATTATTCGGGTTAAAACTAAATAGTATAACCATAAAAGAAATTTAAATGTTTAAACCATGTGGTTTTTACTGGCTGACATTATTTCTAAATCATGCTAAATCAATCATTATGAAATCTTTTTTACAACCAAAATTACAATTACTACTAATACTACTTTCACTATACAGCTGTACCGCCAAGAAGGACATCGCTCAAAAACATTCTGCTGATTCTTTCAATCCGGGGAGTGTTTGGAACGATACCGAAGGAAATCCTATCAATGCTCATGGCGGAGGAATTCTGTTTCATGACGGTATCTATTATTGGTATGGTGAATATAAAAAAGGGAAAACATCTCTCCCTCCGGAAGCCACCTGGGAGGCTTATCGTACAGACGTAGCTGGAATAAGCTGTTATTCTTCAAAAGATCTGGTAAACTGGAAGAATGAAGGTCTTGTGCTTTCTGCAGTTAAGGATGATGCGGCTCATGATCTGCACACTTCCAAAGTTTTAGAAAGACCTAAAGTAATCTTTAATAAAAAGACAGGAAAATTCGTAATGTGGATGCATGTTGACAGTGCCGATTATAGTAAAGCGGCTGCCGGAGTTGCTGTAAGTGACAGTCCTGTAGGCAAATTTAAATATATCGAAAGTTTTCGTCCTAATAATGCTATGAGCAGAGATCAAACCGTTTTTGTTGACGATGATGCTAAAGCATACCAATTTTATTCTTCAGAGGATAACAAGACAATGTACATTAGTGAACTTACTGATGATTATCTCAGACCTTCAGGAAAGTTTACCAGGAATTTCGAAAATCTTTCCCGTGAGGCTCCTGCTGTATTTAAGTACAATAAAAAATATTATATTATTACTTCAGGATGCTCAGGATGGGATCCTAATATAGCTACAATAGCAACGGCAGATACTATTATGGGGCTTTGGACTGTACAAAAGAAGGAACTGTGTGAAGGCCCGGATGCTGATAAAACATTTTATGCTCAAAGCACTTATGTAATTCCGGTACAGGGAAGAGAAGGAGCTTTTATAGCTATGTTTGACAAGTGGAATAAAACTGATCTTGAAAGTTCCCGCTATGTTTGGCTTCCGCTGCGTATTGATAAAAATGGAGCAACAGTTTTATGGCAGGAAAAATGGGATATGAGCATTTTTGACAAGTAATTTTAATCAGCAACTTATAAGGGAGTCATATGATACATTCATACAAATAGGTTCAGGTATTTTTTAATATATTTGATTTTCTAATACATTCTGAAAATACTTTCCAAAAAATGAGACATCAATCCTATTTAATATTTAGCTTTTTATGCCTTTTTATCTTTCAAAAGGTACAATCACAAACAGCAATGATAAATATCGATTCCCGTAACCTTATTTCTTTGAATGGAAAATGGCAAACTATTTCAGATCCGACTGACATTGGCGATTGGAGGCAAATCTGGCTTGAAAAAAAGCCGGAAAAGAAAACTGATTTTGTAGAATACTCTTTTGATGGCAGCCCGCAGCTTAATGTACCTGGTGATTTTAATTCCCAATTACCGGAACTAACTTATATGGAAGGCGTAGTATGGTATAAAAAAACATTTAAAAATACAAAAACGGCTGGGAAAAGATACTTTATACATTTTGGTGCAGTAAATTATACCTGTTCAGTATATCTAAACGGAAAATTGTTAGGCAGTCATGAAGGTGGTTTTACCCCTTTTCAGTTTGAAATTACAAACGTGGCAGTTGATGGAGATAACAGCCTGATTGTAAAAGTAAACAGCAAACGTTTAAAAGACGGATTGCCGGGATTGGGTTATGACTGGTTTAATTATGGAGGGATTACCCGTAATGTTAATCTCGTAGAAACAAACACTACTTATATAGATGATTACTGCATTCAGTTAAAGAAAGGATCTGCTAAAGAGGTTGAAGGATGGGTTCAGCTTAATGGTGCATCACTTTCACAAAAAGTAATTGTTACAATTCCTGAACTCGGTATTAAATATTCCGCTCAAACGGATATTAACGGAAGGGCTAAAATACAGTTTTTATCTAAGTTTAAGCTTTGGGCACCCGAAAACCCTAAGTTATATAACGTCAATATTCAATGTGAAACCGACACGGTTAAAGATGAAATAGGTTTCAGGAATATTGAAGTCAATGGAAAAGAAATCCTGCTGAATGGCAAACCTCTATTTTTAAAAGGTGTAAATATTCATGAAGAAAATCCGTTTACACAGGCTAAAGCTTTCTCAGAATCAGATGCATTAATAGTACTCACCTGGGCAAAAGACCTGGGTTGTAATTTTGTACGATTGGCACATTATCCCCATAACGAATATATGTTAAAAATGGCTGAGAAAATGGGTCTGATGGTATGGGATGAACTTCCGGTTTACCAACATATTGAATTTGCTACTCCCAGTGTTACCAACAAGATGGAATTAATGCTGAAGGAAATGATAAAACGGGATCGTAATCGCTGTGCTGTTTTTATATGGAGTATTTCAAACGAAACCTATTCGACTACCGCTAACCGTGATACCGCATTGATTGAATTATCTAAAAAATGCAGGGAACTTGATAATACCCGATTGATTACTTCTGTAATAAACAACCAGAGTTATAATAACAATATTGTGGATGTACATGATCCGCTATATAATTATTTTGATGTAATTTCAGTAAACGAATATATTGGCTGGTACGTACCGTGGCAGGGAAAACCCGAAGACACCAAATGGAAACTTCTTGCCGACAAGCCTGTTATTATATCTGAATTTGGAGGAGAAGCTTTGTACGGCAGCAATTATGGTCCTACCAATGAAGCTGCTTATTGGACAGAAGAATATCAGGAACAAATATATAAAGACCAGATTTCGATGTTTAAAGCTATGCCTAATTTAGCTGGTGTCTGCCCTTGGATATTAGTAGATTATCGCTCGTTGGGCAGAATGCATCCTGTGTATCAAAAAGGCTGGAATCGCAAAGGGCTGCTCTCTGACAGAGGAGACAAAAAGAAGGCATGGTACATTCTGCATGACTATTATTTAGACACTCCTGGTATTAAAAAATAAAAAGGACAATACTTTACTCTACATTTTTTTGAGATCATTTTTCGGCAAAAGCATAAACTATTTTATAGGTTTATGCTTTTTCTGTTTTTTGGGTATAAAAACTCGCTTTATGCAACAAATGAAGGGTTTTGTTGGGTATTCATGGTGTTTAAGTGTGAAATTCATTCTAAATACTTAAAAACAGGATAATATAGTATTAGCATGTGGTAATATTAGCATTTTCGTTAACTTCAATTTAACATAATTTTACAAGTGTCAAAAGCACACTAACCAATATTGTTAAATTATGAAACCAACCATGCATGTCTTTAGAAGTACTGCTACATCTCTTTTCAGAAGAAAGATGTACTGTACGATTTTTTTACTGTTTGTTATTTTTAGCTCATTCTCACAGCAAAAAATAAGTGGTAAAGTTACAGATGAAAATAATGTTCCAATACCCGGAGCATCAGTTTTGGAAAAAAATACAACTAATGCAGCCGCAACTGATTTCGATGGAAATTTTGAAATAGTTACTAAAGGAAATAATCCGATATTAATTTTTTCCTATTTAGGATTAAAAACAAAAGAGATCAAACCAGATGGTAAAAATACGATCAATTTAGTCTTAGAATCAGAGGTAAATGAATTGACGGAAGTTGTTTTAATTGGATATGGTACGCAGAAACGAGGTGAAGTTACCAGTTCTATTGCAACTATAAAAGCAAAAGATTTTACGCAAGGTGCTGTTCGTGATGCCTCAGAATTGATTGTGGGTAAAGTAGCCGGTTTGGTTATTTCAAATGGGTCAGGTGATCCGCTGGCAGGTCCTTCGGTTTCTTTACGAGGTATCGCTTCTTTGCAAGGAGGGACCACTCCATTGATTTTGATTAATGGAATTCCAGGATCATTTGATAGTGTTTCTGTAAATGATATTGCTTCTATTGATGTACTTAAGGATGCCTCAGCAGCAGCAATTTATGGTACCCGTGGTGCTAATGGAGTTATTTTGATAACTACAAAAAAAGTGGATCGTGATGTTGTGAACACCTTATCTTATACAGGCTATACTGCAATGTCAAGTTTTGCTAAAAAAGCAAATTTTTTAGATGCATCACAGTATAGAAAATTACTTGCAGATGGTGCACAGATGCCTTTTGCAGATGAAGGATATAGTACGAATTGGTTAGATGGAATTTCAAGAACTGCATTAAATAAAAACCATAATATTAATATGAAAGGCGGTAGTGCAAAATCGAACTATATCGCTAATATTAATTACGGGAATCAGGAAGGAGTTTTTTTAGGGACCTATACAAAAGAGCTTAGAGTTTCTTTTGATGCAAATCATTATATGTTTAACGATAAATTAAAATTCAATCTTAATATCGTTAGAACAACACAACAAGCAGGAGGTTTTGACACTAATGTTTACAGACAGGCCCTGATTAGAAATCCAACGGCAAGGCCAAAAGACGATAATGGAGTTTGGACTCAAACCAGTAGATTTCAATATTCTAACCCTCTGGCTTCAATCTATGAAACCAATAGAATGAATGAGGGTGAAAATACAAGATTATCAGCAGGAGTAACACTGACTTTATTGCCGGGTTGGGATACAGACTTTCGTATTTCCAATGTAAAAAACTCAAATTTGCATGGATATTACGAAACTAAAAAGCATTATTCAAATACAATTCAGGGTAGAAATGGTTATGCATCAAGATCAGATGACAGGTCAAACTTAGATCAGATGGAATTTACTTCAAAATATGCTAAAACAATCAATAAACACAATTTTTCTGTTTTAGGCGGATATAGTTATCAATATACTATGTCACAAAGCGGATTTGCTAATAATTATAACTTTCCTACTGATGCCTTTTCGTATAATAATTTAGGAGAAGGTCAGGCACTTTTGGATGGAAAAGCAGGAATGGGAAGTTATAAAGAAGATAATAAACTGATTGGTTTTTTTGGCAGAGCTACTTATTCATTTGACAATAAATATCATTTGCTGGCCAGTGTGAGAAGAGAAGGATCTTCCAGATTTGGAGATAATTATCAATGGGGAACATTTCCTTCAGTTTCAGCAGGCTGGAGCATTAGTAATGAATCTTTCCTGAAAGATGTTTCATTTATTGATAATCTAAAACTGCGTGCAGGTTTTGGAGAGACAGGGATTATTCCTAACAGTTCTTACCTCTCACAAACTTTATTAAATTATGAGGGCTATGTTTATAATAATGGGGCATGGGTTCAGGGTCTGGTTCCAGCCAGTAATCCTAATCCTGATTTGCGTTGGGAAAAATCACAAGAAATCAATTTAGGATTAGATTTTTCATTTTTTAAAAACCGCATCAGTGGTAGTGTAGATTTGTATCATAAGAAGACTAAGGATATGTTGTGGGATTATGAAGTCCCTGTTCCGCCTTATTTGTATAATAGCATAACTGCCAATGTAGGTAAAATGGAGAATAAAGGGATCGAAATTTTATTAAATACAACTCCTGTACAAACAAAAGATTTTGAATGGAATTCCAGTATGACATTTTCTCACAATAAAAATAAACTTACAAGTCTTTCTAATGATTTGTATGAAATTCAGGGAAATTTCATAAACGTAGGAGATGCGGGTGATCCTATTTCATTCTCAACACATCGATTGGAAGTGGGACAATCAATAGGTAATTTTTGGGGACTAAAATCAGTAGATATTACTGATGACGGGAAATGGATTATTGAAACTAAGGATGGGACCAGAAAAACGCTGACTCCGGATTTATACAACGATGACAACAAACAATATCTGGGTAATGGAATTCCAAAATTTAATGCAGGATGGTCCAATACTTTTAAATACAAACGATTTGATTTAGGTGTAGTACTTGTTGGAGCTTTTGGTTTTCAAATACTGAATTATCAACGTATGTTTTATGAAAATCCAACTATTAATTATAACATGTTAGACTCTTCTCAGGATTTGGTTTATGGAAAAACAAAACTGAATTATTCTCAGACCTATGTGAGTTATTACATAGAAGATGGAGATTATGTAAAAATTAATAATATAACCCTGGGTTATAATTTGGATGTTAAAAAATTAAAAATTGTTAATTCAGCAAGGATATATGCTTCGGGTTCCAATTTAGCCACTTTCACAAGATATAAAGGATTAGATCCGGAAATCGCCGGTGGAAACGGTTTGACAGCAGGTGATGACAGTCGTGATAAGTATCCTACAACAAGAACATTCACTTTAGGAATTAGTGTAAACTTTTAAATAAACAAAGATGAAAAAGTTAAATAAAATTTATAAGATAACACTATTAAGTATAGTGTTCTCATTTGCAGGATGTACTGACTTGGATGAAACTGTTTATAGTAATGTTACTGCCGAAGGAACCATTATAACAGCGGCAGATATAGGAAATATTATGGCACCGGCCTATGCTGCATTCAGAGATATATACTGGGGATGGGATGGCCAGTTTGATATCAATGAAGAATCTTCAGACTTAATTGTAACACCATTTAGAAACGGAATTGGCTGGGGTGATTATTATATTACAATGCACCAGCACACCTGGGGACCAACGTTAAGTCATGCCGAAGCAGGATGGGCTTATGGTTATCAGGCTATTTTTAAAATAAATAAAGCAATTTATCAAATTGAAAATTTAAAAGGCCTGGAAAACTCAGATGTCTATATCAAAGAGTTAAGGGCTTTGAGAGCAATCTACTATTATATTTTGTATGATAATTTTAGAAATATACCTGTTGAAACAAATTTTATAAACCCTCCGGGTTATTTGCCTAAACAAGAGACAAGCCAGGAAGTATTTGATTTTATAAAAACAGAACTTACCGAAGCTATGCCTGCTTTAAGAGAAGATAATACAGATGCATCCTATGGTAAAGTTACCAAATGGGCTGCTAAAATGACATTGGCAAAATTATACCTTAATGCAGGAGTTTACTTAGGTACTCCAATGTGGGCAGAAGCTTTAAGTGAAGTTAATGATGTTATTAACAGTGGGAAATTTAGTCTGGCACCAAATTATTTAGATTCCTATAAAATCAAAAATGAAGGCTCTCCGGAAGAAATCTTATCAATTCCGTTTGATGAGAAATACACGGGAGGCTCTTACTATCCATTCAAAACGCTTTACCCGGCAAGTCGTGCCACATTTGAAATGCAGGATTCTCCTTGGGGAGGAAGCGGAGCAATTCCTCAATTTATTGATACTTATGATGCAGATGACAGCAGATTGAAAGATTGCTGGTTAGGAGGATTGCAATACACAAAATCAGGTGCTCCATTGATATTGGAAGATAAAGTAACACAATTAAATTACATTAATTATATGTCAACTGTAGATGGTTGTGAGTATAATGAAGGATATCGATTAGTGAAATATGAGATAGGTTCAGGAACTTCAGTTAACAGTTCTAATGATGTTCCCTTTTTTAGATATGGTGATGCCTTAATGATAAAAGCGGAGTGTTTATTAAGAACCGGAAGCGCAGACCAGGCAGCAACAATTGTTAGTGAAGTAAGAGCCAGGGATTTCAAGGCAAATCCGGCAAAAGCAATCGTTACCGGAGCTAAATTACTGGGAGGAAGTGTTTATAAATATGGCGAGTATTCGAATGGAACAATCACTAAATACGAAGGCGGTGCTGACATACAATACGGTGGTTTTCTCGATGAATTAGCTTGGGAATTTGTTGGGGAACATCACAGAAAACAAGACTTGATTCGCTTTGGTGTTTATACTAAAAAATCTTGGTTTTCTCATAAACCAAATGGTGATTACAGAGCAATATTCCCTATCCCTCAAAGTCAGATGGATGCAAATCATAGTTTGGTACAAAATCCAGGGTATAATTAAATATTATATACCCAATCAATAAGTGTTTTTTTAAAACAAGGTTTTTTTAGTTGTTTATAAGTGTCTGAGAGCTGTTCTGTGGTTAGGAACAGCTCTCTGGTTTAACATTAATTATAAAATTATTAGAATGAAAAATATATTTTTAGCAGTATTGATGTTGTTAGTCAATCCTTTTTTTAGCTATTCCCAGGAATTTTCCGATTTAGCCAAAACACCGCCAATGGGCTGGAACAGCTGGAATAAATTTGGCTGTGACGTAAGCGAAAAATTAATAAAAGAAATGGCTGACGCAATGGTGAAAAGCGGTATGCGTGATGCCGGATATAATTATTTGGTTATTGATGACTGCTGGCAAATTGGGCGAGATGCAAAAGGAGATATAATTGCAGATCCGGAACGTTTTCCATCGGGGATGAAAGCTTTGGGAGATTATATTCATAGTAAAGGGTTGAAATTCGGGATTTATTCCTGTGCAGGTTCTATGACCTGTCAATCCAGACCGGGAAGTCGTGGATATCAGTTTCAGGATGCTAAAAAATATGCCGAATGGGGCGTTGATTATTTAAAATACGACTGGTGTTTTGATGAAGGGCAAAATGCAAAAGCGGCCTATAAAACCATGAGTGATGCTTTAAAAGAAACCAAAAGACCAATTGTTTTTTCTATTTGCGAATGGGGAGGAAGCAAACCATGGGAATGGGGCGAAGGAATTGGTCATTTATGGCGTACCACTTTTGATATCAGAGATTGTTATCAATGTACTTTTGATTGGGGAGGCTTAGGAATTCTGGATATTATCGATAGACAGGCAGACTTATGGAAATATGCCGGACCGGGGCATTGGAATGATCCGGACATGCTTGAAGTAGGAAATGGTGGTATGACTTACGACGAAAATAAAACTCATTTCTCAATGTGGTCCATGCTGGCTTCTCCTTTAATGGCAGGAAACGATCTTCGGAATTTAGATCCAACTACGGCACAAATTCTAACAAATAAAGAAGTAATTGCCGTTAATCAGGATGCTAAAGGACAGCAAGCCCGAAGATTTATGGATATGGGAGAACATGAAATTTGGGCAAAACCATTGGCCGATGGTAAAGTGGCAATTTGTTTTTTAAACAGAACAGAAACGGATTGGAAATTAGATTATGATTGGAAAAAAAATACAATGTATTTTGTAGAAGATGTAAAAATCAAAAAAGAAACATATATTGTCAGAGATTTATGGGAGCATAAAAGTATCGGAACTACAGAAAAGAATCTTGTAAAAAGCATTCCGGCACATGGAGTTTTGATGGTTGTATTATCTAAAAAATAAAAGAATTACTTTAACCCATTATATAATTCATAAAAATATGATTTAACACACTTCGACTCCGATCAGTGCAGGCTAGAAGCATAGATTTATTAAAAAAAAACAAAAAAGAAATACATTTCTTT
>NZ_AKJZ01000029.1 GCF_000282055.1 Flavobacterium sp. CF136 | reverse complement strand
AAGCAATCACATGCAGCATATCTTTTTGACTAGCAAATTTGCTTCTTGTTAGTGTGGTTGCTTCGTTCCTCGCAAAGACTTTGCAGAGGTAATTTTTGTTTACCTCACAATCCCCGCCTTATAAGCCGCAATAGCACGATCTCTCGCAAAAGCATGATCAATCATAGGTCCATTATAACCCAAATCAAATTCGGGAATCCATTTGCGGATGTAGATTCCTTTTTCGTCAAATTTCTTCTGTTGAATTTCAGGATTAAAAACCCTGAAATAAGGTGCGGCGTCACAGCCAGTTCCTGCAGCCCATTGCCAGTTTCCGACATTCGAAGCCAATTCAAAATCAAGTAATTTTTCAGCAAAATAAGCTTCGCCCCATTGCCAGTTAATCAATAAATGTTTGCACAAAAAACTCGCAACCACCATACGTACGCGATTGTGCATATACCCCGTCTCATTTAACTGACGCATTCCCGCATCGACCATTGGGTAACCAGTTGTTCCGGAACACCAGCGTTTAAAATCGTCTTCGTTATTTCGCCATTGAATGCCATCATAAGCCGATTTGAAATTATGATCGACTACTTTTGGAAAATTAAACAGAATCTGAATAAAAAATTCACGCCAAATCAATTCGCTCAGGAAAGTCTGGTTTTTCCCGTTTGCCCAATTTATCAATTTGCGAATACTCACAGTTCCAAAACGTAAATGTGGAGAAAGATAAGAAGTACTGTCCAGAGCCGGAAAATCTCTGGTTTCTTTATAATTTGCAATTTGAGTTAAGTTATACGGGAATACTTTTATTGTACTTCTTTCAAAACCTGTTTCAGATAATTTTGGAAATTGAAATTGATTTTTGGCAAAATTCAAAAAGTGTGGTTTTGTATCATATTCCTGAACTGTTCCTGAAAGATGATATTTCTCCAGCCATTTGTTTTTGTAAGGTGTGTAAACCGTGTAAGGAAGTCCGTCGGATTTAGTGATTTCCTTTTCTTCAAAAATAACGTGGTCCTTGTATGATAAAGATTCAATATTATTTTGCTGTAATAATGCATCAATTTCCTGATCGCGTTTTATGGCATAAGGTTCGTAATCTTTATTGAAGAAAACTTTCTGAATATCAAATTCGGTTAAAAGTGATTTCCAGACTTCGGCAGTTTTTCCTTTTTTAATTAAAATGGAAGAATCAATAGCGGAAAGCTGTTCGTTTATTTTTTCGAGGGAATCGTATATAAAACTTACCCTTGCATCGTTCTTTGGAAGGTGGTCGAGAATATCTTCATCAAAAATGAATAATGGAATCACAGGAAAATTAGACTGTAATGCATGAAATAACCCAATATTATCGTCTAAACGTAAATCGCGTTTGAACCAGAAAAAGGTGATTTTTTGTTTTGTCATTATGTTAGTTTCTGATTGTGTTTTTTTTATTGCCACAGATTTTTATGATTTTTAAAGGATTTTTAATCTGTGTTAATCAATGAAATCTGTAATAAAAAAATATTTCATGACAAGTTAAGTATGCAAAATCATGCTTTTGATTTTGTTTTCTACGATTAGTTTATTTTATAATATTTAAAAGGAACGAATAACATTCCAAAGCATTCGCCATCTTCTTTACCCAGATGTTTATGGTGTATTTTATGTGCTTTTCGCAATCCGATGAGGTATTTGTTTTTTGTATTTTTAAACCATTTAAAACGTTGATGAATTAAGACATCATGAATTAAAAAATAACAGATGCCATAAAATGTTAGCCCACATGCGATGAAAAACAAATAATTGAATCCACCCTGAACACCAAAATAAAACAGAACAATACTCGGAATAGCGAAAATGACAAAGAAAATGTCGTTGCGTTCAAAAGTATGTTCGTATTTCGGTTGATGGTGATCGGCATGAAAGTACCACATAAGTCCGTGCATAATGTACTTGTGTGTGAGCCAGGTTACACATTCCATGAATAAAAAAACACCTAAAAAGATTAAAAATGAAATCATTTTGTATTTGCTGAATTATTAAATTATTACTTAAAATCTTGAGAGGTTAGCTTTAAATATTAAAAGATTGACTCAAAAGAATATTTTTCACTATAAGCATTTCTTAACACATAGAAACATAGAATTTTTAGTTGAAAATAAGGCGTTTCACTTTTTTAAAATACACATAGCTATGTGGAAAATGATATATCATTTCATTTCGATCTAACTGAGGCAAATAATCTATGTTTCTATGTGTTAAGAAAAAAAACATTTACACTAATTTTAGTTTGTAAGTAACAAAAGATTGTGCTAAAAGTCCTGCTTTAGTATAGTTTGAAACTCTAATTCTGGAATTCCCAATTTGATTGCTGGGTGTGTTTTTTAGCTTCTTTAAAAGTTTTTTATAATAGACAAAAGCAGTATAAACACCAAATTGAGCTTCGATCGGGAGTTTTACAATTCCCTGATAAGCAATCCTGAAATCTTCTTCAATTTCGTTTATGATTGCTGTTTTTGAATTTTCATCAAAAGTATTCAGATCAACACCCGGAAAATAATTTCGGTTTAGAACCAGATTGTCATCTTTTAAATCCCTTAAAAAATTTACTTTTTGAAAAGCTGAACCTAATCGCATTGCTTCGTGCTTTAGCTGCTCGTATTTTTCAGTTTTTCCGTTTACAAAAACTTTCAGGCACATTAAACCCACCACGTCTGCGGAACCATAAATATAGTCTTCGTATTCTGTTTGTGTATTGTAAGTTGATTTTACCAAATCGAGTTTCATGCTTTTTAAAAAAGCCTGTACCAAATCGTCGGTAATATTATATTGTTTTACAGTATGCTGAAAAGAGTTGAGAATAGGATTGAGGCTGATTCCCATTTCCATAGCTTTGTAATATTCTTTTTCGAAATCATTAATAAGTTTTTCTTTGTCATAGTCATGAAATGAATCGACAATTTCATCTGCAAAACGCACAAATCCGTAAATGCTGTAAATGGCACCTCTGATATTTGGTGATAACATATAAACAGCCAAAGAAAAGGATGTACTATAGTTTTTGGTAACCAACTTGCTGCACTTAAAAGAAGTAGTATCAAATAGTGATTTCATTTTTTACGATCTAATAGATTTTTGAATTAACTCAGCAACCAATTTTCCTGAAATTAAAGCAGGAGGAACACCAGGGCCAGGAACTGTCAATTGTCCTGTAAAATATAAGTTACGAATTTTTTTGCTTTTTAGTTTTGGTCTTAAAAAAGCGGTTTGCAATAAGGTGTTTGCCATTCCGTAAGCATTTCCTTTGTAAGCATTATAATCGGCTACAAAATCGTTTTTACAGAATGATTTCTTAAATATAATGCTATTTTTAATTTTTTGTTGTGTAAGCTGTTCAAAACGAGTAATTATTTTTTCGAAATATGCTTCTCTAAGTGCTTCAGTATCATTTATTCCCGGTGCTAACGGAATGAGGAAAAAACCACTTTCCATTCCTTCCGGTGCTGCAGTTTTATCTGTTTTTGATGGGAAGTTAGCATAAAATAAAGGAGCTTCCGGCCATTTTGGATCATCATAAATAGCTGAGGCATGCTGGTTAAAATCAACATCAAAGAAAAGAGCATGATGTGAAATGTTTTCTATTTTTTTATCAAAACCTACAAAAAACAAAAGAGAAGAAGGTGCGAAAACGCGGTTTTCCCAATATTTTTCTGAATAGACACGATGTTTTTCTTCCAGTAAAGTTTCGGTATGATGATAATCGGCACCACTTAAAACAATGTCTGCTCCAATAAATTCCCCATTTATTACAATTCCGGTCGCAGTTTTATTTTCGACAACTATTTTTTCTATTGCTGAATTGGTTTGGATTGTAACCCCCAGTTCAGTTGCCAATTTTTCGATCCCGCAGACCACATCAAACATCCCGGTTTTGGGATGCCAGGTTCCTAAACCAAAATCGGCATAGTTCATGAAATTATAAAATGATGGTGTTTTTGTCGGTTTTGCTCCGAGAAATAAAACGGGGAATTCCAGTATCTGAATTAATCTTTCGTTTTTGAAATTCTTCCTTATATCTCGGCTAACGGTACTAAAAAACTGATTTAGTTTTAGAACTGTTTTTGGAGTAATTAATTCCAATGGCGAAATTCCCGGACGATATACCAAATCTTTTATGGCAATATCATAATTGCTTTTTGCATGACTGATGAAGTTTTCGAGTCTTTTACCGCTTCCTTCTTCAATGTTTTCAAAAGTGGTTTTTATCTTCTCTAAATTATCGAAGATGCTAATGAAATCATCAACTCCAAAATAAACCCGATATGCGGGATTTAGTTTTATGAGTTCGTAATAATCAGATGTTTTTTTGTTGAAATCCTGAAAGAAAAGCTCAAAAACATCGGGCATCCAATACCAGCTTGGCCCCATGTCGAAGGTGAAGCCGTTTTTACTGAATTGTCTTGCCCTGCCGCCAATTGAATCATTTTTTTCGTAAACAGTAACTTTATGACCATGCTGTGCCAGGTAGCATGATGCTGCTAAAGCTGAAAAGCCTGATCCTATTATTGTGATAGTTTTTTTCATTTGTTTAACAAATGTATAAAAACTTTAAACAAAAAATTATATTTTATTAATTGTTTCCTCGATTGAGTCAAAAATAAAAGTTCTTTGAGATAAATTTTTCCTGTCGATATGTTCTGTCATTTTTCCCATGAGCCAAATTTCATTGTTTTTTAAAAGCAATTTTTGCTCCATTGTTTTTACATATTGGTTAACATTGGTGCGATCTGGCTGGACAGTCATAAAGGTGACAAATGTTATTGTACTGAAATGTCTGGTGATATCTTCAAGGTTTTCGATCGGCATACTTTCACCCAGATAGATAGTTTTGTAACCTTGTAATAAAATTTCATATTGAAGATATAGTAATCCTATTTGATGAATTTCATTTAATGGTAATGAAAGTACAAATACTTTATGGGTTTTAGTTGGCTTTAAAATCTGTATTCCTTCTGTATAAATTAATATTTTTTGCCTGATCAAATGGCTCATAAAATGCTCATTTGCAGGACTTATTGTCTGAGACTGCCATAATAATCCTAATTCTTTCAATAAAGGAAGGAAATTTTCTTTGAAAACTTCTTTAAATGATTTTTCAGCAATCAGCAAGTCAAAAGTGTTAAAAAAGATTTCCTGATCAAAATTCATCATGGCCATTTTAAAGGAATTAATGGCATAATTCTGCGAATTTTTCTTAGAAATAATTTCACGGACTGATTCCTGGATTTTCTCTTCTGAGAATGTGGCGATTTTAGATATTTTATAACCATATTCATGAAGTAATGTAATGTTTAATAGTTTTTGTAAACTGGATAAATTATACATTCGAATGTTAGTGTCAGTTCGCATGGGCTCCAGAACTTTATATCTCTTTTCCCAAATGCGGATGGTATGTGCTTTTATTCCGGATAAGTTTTCAAGATCTTTTATACTGAAAACTGTCTTTATGTCGTTTATCATTTTTGTTATTGTGTAAAAGTAAAAATAGAATAAAGTCTGAAATTACCTTTTAAACTAGTTTAAAATGATGAATTTTAAAAAGTGTATGGGTCAAATTTGTTTAACAAATCTAAATGCAGAATTGTTTTAGAACCATCTTTGCTTCTATTGTACATCGTTTTAAATTTGGCTCCGTATATAATTTCATTAAAAGTATAAGATGTTCTTGCAGCAACAGTATTACTGAAGAGGTCATCAAAAGTGGTGATGAATACTAAAAATTCACCATGGATTTTCTTGAAATCTTCTTCGGTAAAATTATATAAAGGGCTGTTTTCGGTAATGGGGTGAACTAATGTCCAGCTTAATGAAAGTGCATTAACCCGATCTAATTCTAATTCTAAATTATAAAATTTGTTAGTCATTTTTCCGTTTTCCTCTACACTCATACCCAATGTTACTTTTGCTTTGGCATCAGTAAAATTGGTATTTTTAAAAGGAACGAGCCTAATCATTAACCCTTTCTTGTCTTCATATGGAGCTATTAAAGCATTATGTGAAAATTTTAAAAAAGCTGTTGGTTTGCTGAATCTTCCAAAAAATAAACCTGTTGCAATTGCAAAACTCAAAAGACCAATTAAAGCTTCAGCGGCTGAAAGTGCACTGGTTAAAAAACCAGTTGGGCTTATATGTCCGTAACCAACGGTGGTAAAAGTTTGTGCACTAAAAAAATAGGCCTGGCCAAACTGTGTTAATACACTTTGTGATTGGGCAATTCCGTCAAGGTGCTGAATGCCAATTGCATAATAGATAAGTGCAAAAATAAAATTGATTACAATATAAAATGCAAATAAAATAAGCATGAATTTCCAGTTGGGCATATCAATCATAGTGTGGTACCAACTGATTCGGCGTAACAGATGCATCCCTCTTTTTTCGATATTAGGAGTTCCGTCTTTGTTTACAAATCTTCCTCCGTAGCTGTTTGCGTTGGTTCCAAAACCTGAATTTTTATCGGCTTTTGCTTTTGTATTTACATTTCTTAGAAGTGCCATTGATTTTTGCTTTTAAACAAATGTAGGAATATCTTTTTAGGATAAATAACTTCATTATTTTTAATAAAAAAAGCAATCTGTAAGATTTTAATTCTTCCAGATTGCTTACTGTTAGCTAGTTGTACTTATTTACAAAAAGTAGCTCTGTTTTTGATAGCACTCTGGCTGCCTAATTCTATTGCTTTTGAAAAATCCTTGCAGGCATTTTTTTTGTTCCCGATTTTGTTATAAGCTAAAGCCCTGAGATTGAAGGCTACATAATCTTTAGGATTCAAACCAATAGAGGAGGAACAATCTTTAATGGCTTCCTCATATTTCATTAACTTGTAATTGACATTGGCCCTGCCGGTAAAAGCGTCAGCATTCATGTCATCCAATTCGATTGTTTTATTAAAATCGGCAATGGCTCCGGTCAGGTCATTAGCTTTGAATTTTGCAACTCCTCTGTTTTGATACGCTGCAACAAATTTTGTATTCAGGCCAATAGCTTTGGTGTAGTCTGCAATTGCTCCTTTTGTGTTTCCGGCTTCTGCTTTTTTAAGAGCTTTGTCAAAAAAATCGTTTGCAGATTGTGACCAGCCCAGGCAGGTCATCATAAAAAATAAAGTAAGTAGTAGGTTTTTCATAAAAACTAATTTGGGGGTTTAGATTAATATTGTGAAAAACGAATATAGAAATATTTATTTTGCAAGAAAAGTTCTTTTGCTCAAAAATGAGAAGAAAAATAGAAATAAATTTGCCTTTCTTAGCTACTTAAATGATTGACAGCGATTAAAAAGCTGTAAATATTTTTTTTTCGTACAGAAAAAGTCTTCTATTTTTTACAAATAAAATCTAAAATTTTTAGTGTTAATTTTTTAAAGCGAAAAAGAAAACGTTTTCGTTTCTTTTACTTGTTAAAGCTTATTAAAATTTATTTTTTTGTTTCAATACTTTCATTACTTTCGCAGTCAAATGAGAAAATTAATTGTATTTCTGGTATTCATGAATTTCCTTCTGCTTGGCGGAGGGCAATATCTTAATGCGGGTACACATCAAAATTCTCATCTTCATGCTTATGAGCATAAACACCGTGTAAAATACACTAATCAGGATCAGGGCAGTTCCATAATCGAGGAAGCTGATTTAGATGAGGAGCATTTGGGTGATGATACTTTTAAAAATAATGTAGTAAATAAAAATTTTGCTGCAAATTACAGCTTGCTTGATAACTGGTATTTGACATTCTCAAGTCAGATCATTGTAAATTATCACAGTCATTTTAAATTCTTCGTGCCATTCTGTGGCAATTCAAATCCTATTTATATTACTCAGAGAGTTTTAAGAATTTGATTCTACTTATTATCGGTTACCAATAAGCGTGATCATGTATAAGTACGGATTGTATTTTTAAGATACTTTTTCATTTTAACTTTTCACGGTTTATTCTGGCGACTGATTTTATGTTTCAGACCTCAGGAATCTTGTATTCCTGACATCCTATCGCTTAATTTCCAAATTTATATCATGAAAAGAGTAGTTATTTTAACGGGCTTATTAGCCTTGTTGTGCCTAACCAGTTGTACATCAAAAAAAGAAGAAAAAGAAGAAGCAGAAAAATTTACAGTAACCAATCCTGTAAAAATAGACACTTCATTTGCCAAACAATATGTTTCGCAGATTAAATCTGTACGAAACATCGAAATCCGTGCTCAGGAAAAAGGATTCCTGCAAAACATTTATGTTGATGAAGGCCAGTTCGTAAAAGCGGGTCAGGTATTGTTTAGAATCATGCCGAAAATGTATGAAGCTGAATTACTTAAAGCTCAGGCAGAACAAAAATCTGCTGAAATAGAATTACTAAACGCCAAAACTCTGGCCGATAAAAACATCGTTTCAAAGAATGAACAGGCTGTTGCCCAGGCTAAACTTCAGTCGGCAAAAGCTGAGGTGGCCCTTGCAAAACTGCATTTATCATTTACTGAGATCAAGGCTCCGTTTGACGGAACAATCGACCGTCTTCCTTTAAAATTAGGAAGTCTTATCGATGAGGGTGAATTGTTGACCAGCCTTTCTGATAACAGTCAGATGTTTGCTTATTTCAACGTATCAGAACCAGAATATTTACAATATCAAACCGATGTAAAAGATCGTGCAGGAAATAAAGTCAGTTTGATTTTAGCTGATGGGCAAGTTTTTAAATACAAAGGAAATGTAGAAGTAATCGAAAGTGAATTTAACAATGAAACCGGAAATATTGCTTTTAGAGCAAGATTTCCTAACTCTGGTAAATTACTTAGAAATGGTGAAACAGGACAAGTTCAAATGCTTGTGCCTCTTAAAAATGCAATCGTAATTCCACAAAAAGCAACGTACGAGATCCAGGATAAAAAATATGTTTTTGTTGTAGATAAAAATGATAAAGTAAGTTCAAGAGAGATCACTATTACAGGTGAAATTCCGGATTTATACGTGATACAAAGCGGACTTACTGAAAATGACAAAATTTTACTTGAAGGGGTTCAGAAAGTAAAAGAGAATGACAAAATTAAATACGAATTCCAGTCTCCTCAAACGGTAATTAATAATTTACGCGTAAAAGCAGAATAGGTTTAATCATTAAAAAAATATAAAAATGTTTAATAAATTTATTCAAAGACCTGTACTGTCGATCGTAATATCGTTGATAATTGTCTTTTTAGGGGTGTTATCGGTACTAAATTTGCCTATTACCCAATTCCCTACTATTTCTCCTCCTTCGGTAACTGTTACTGCAGATTATCCCGGATCTAATGGTGAATTGATGATTAAAGCGGTTGTTATTCCTTTAGAAAGAGCTTTAAATGGAGTTCCGGGAATGAAATACATGGCTTCTGATGCCGGAAATGATGGTGAAGCTACCATAAAAGTTGTTTTTAACTTAGGTACTGATCCTAATCAAGCCGCAATTAACGTTCAAAACCGTGTTGCTTCGGTTACTAATAAATTACCTCCATTAGTAATTAGAGAAGGTGTGAAAATTACCCGTGAGGTTCCTAGTATGTTGATGTATGTGAACCTTTATAGTACGGATAAAAATACCGACATGAAGTTTTTATACAACTATGCCGATATCAATGTACTGTCAGAGTTAAAAAGGGTAAATGGTATTGGATCCGGAGATATCTTGGGAACACGTGAATATGCTATGCGTATTTGGTTAAAACCGGATCGTATGTTAGCTTACAAAGTTTCTGCCGATGAGATAATGGATGCTTTATCAAGTCAGAGTTTAGAAGCCTCACCAGGTAAAACAGGAGAGAGTTCGGGTAAACGTTCACAGGCGTTTGAGTATGTATTGAAATATTCCGGACGGTTTACGACTAAGGAGCAATATGGCAATATTGTAGTAAAATCAAATGCTAACGGAGAGCTTTTGCGATTGAAAGATGTTGCTAAAATTGAATTTGGCAGCTCGATGTATGATATTTATTCTAATTTGAATGGCAGGCCATCAGCAGCGATTGTATTAAAACAATCTTTTGGAAGTAATGCCAATCAGGTTATTGAAGACGTAAAAGCTAAACTTGAAAAAATTAAACAAAGATTTCCAAAAGGAATGGATTATGAAATCTCTTATGACGTTTCTAAATTCCTGGATGCTTCTATCGAAAAAGTAATTCACACTTTGATTGAAGCTTTTGTTTTGGTAGGATTGGTTGTATTTCTTTTCTTAGGTGACTGGCGTTCTACGGTAATTCCGGCAATTGCGGTACCGGTTTCGTTAGTTGGAACTTTTGTATTCATGACATTCTTCGATATTTCATTGAACTTAATTACATTATTTGCTTTGGTATTAGCGATTGGAGTCGTCGTCGATGATGCGATTGTGGTTATTGAAGCCGTTCACGCGAAGATGGAAGAGGAACATCTTTCACCATTTAAAGCGACTAAAAAAGCGATGCATGAGATTGCCGGGGCAATTATTGCGATTACGTTCCTGATGGCTGCGGTATTTATTCCGGTTGCTTTTATGTCTGGTCCTGTAGGAGTCTTTTACAGACAGTTTTCGATTACGATGGCAACAGCAATTATCCTTTCGGGTATTGTGGCATTGACTTTGACACCGGCACTTTGTGCGATGATGTTAAAAAATAATCATGCTATACCTAAAAAGAGAACTCCTGTAAACAGATTTATAGATGGTTTTAATAATAAGTTTAACCTGGCACAAGGTAAATATCAAAATGTATTAGGTAAAATTATTAACAGAAGAGCAGTTACTATTATCGCACTTCTGGGCTTTTGTGCAGGAACATGGTTGATTAGCAGCACAGTTCCTTCCGGATTTATTCCAAATGAAGACCAAGGGATGTTTTATGCCGTTATTCAGACACCTCCGGGTTCATCATTAGAAAGAACAAATAATATTGCAGAGAAATTACAAAAAATAGCCGAAACAGTAGAAGGAGTAAAATCGGTTTCTTCATTAGCCGGTTATGAAATTTTGTCTGAAGGTACAGGTTCGAATTCAGGAACATGTTTAGTTAACCTTAAGGATTGGAATGACAGAAAGCAATCTGTTCTGGAGATTATGACAGAACTGGAAGAAAAATCCAAAGACATTTCCGGGGCTAATATCGAATTTTTCCAGCCGCCTGCCGTTCCCGGATATGGAGCTGCGGGAGGATTTGAACTTCGTTTACTGGATAAAACAGGTTCAGGGGATTACAAAAAAATAGAAAAGGTAAATAATGATTTTGTTGCTGAGTTAAACAAGCACAAAGAATTATCTAATGTATTCAGTTTCTATAGTTCTAGTTTCCCTCAGTACATGATGAAAGTAGACAATGATTTGGCACAACAAAAAGGGGTTTCTATCGAAAACGCCATGAACACACTGTCAACTCTTGTGGGGAGTAACTACGAAATTAGTTTTATTAAATACGGAATTAACTATAAAGTAATCGTTCAGGCGGCTCCGGAATATCGTGCCTTGCCAGAGGATATTTTGAAACTTTATGTAAAAAATAACCGTGATGAAATGGTGCCATTTTCAGCTTTTATGAAATTAGAAAAAGTATATGGTCTTTCGGAAATTACGAGACATAATATGTATACTTCTACTCAGATAAGTGGTTCTGCTGCTCCGGGATACAGTAGTGGAACAGCCATTAAGGTTGTTCAGGAAGTTGCTGCTGAGAAATTACCAAGAGGATATGATATTGACTGGGCGGGTATTTCTGCCGATGAGGTGGCTCAGGGTAATCAGGCAATTTGGGTATTCCTGATTTGTTTAGGATTTGTGTATTTGGTTTTGGCAGCTCAATATGAGAGTTTTATTCTGCCATTATCAGTAATTCTTTCTTTACCGGCGGGTATTTTTGGCGCTTTCCTTTTATTAAAATTAACAGGATTGGAGAATAATATTTATGCTCAGGTTGCCATGGTAATGCTTATTGGTTTACTTGGTAAAAATGCGGTATTAATTGTAGAATTTGCTATTCAAAGGCATGCGGCAGGAAAATCAGTTCTTGAAGCAGCTATGGAAGGCGCGAAAGCGAGGTTCCGTCCTATTTTAATGACTTCATTTGCTTTTATAGCAGGATTACTTCCACTTGTTTTTGCCTCAGGTCCGGGTAAAATTGGTAACAGAACTATTGGTACTGCTGCAGCTGGAGGTATGTTGATCGGAACCATTTGCGGGGTCTTTGTAATTCCGGGATTGTATTACATTTTCGCAAGAATTGCTGAGAAATACAAATTGGTGAAACATGAAGAAGAGAATCCATTAACAGAAGAAATTGACAATAATCATGTATAAATTCAAATTACAATATAGTATTGCGTTAGGTCTTTGTCTTGCAGCGGTTAGCTGCAAGGCTCCGCAAGCCACAACGGAAACCCCAAGTAAAGTTGTCGTTCCTGAAGCTTACACAGACAGTAAGGATACAACAAATATGGCTGCTATTCCGTGGCATGATTTCTTTAAAGATCAAAATCTGGTAAATCTGATTGATACTGCCCTGAAAAATAATCAGGAATTATTGATCACTTTGCAGGAAATTGAAATCGCTAAGAATGACATTCGTATAAAAAAAGGGGCTTATTTACCAACTGTTGGCGTTAGGGCAGGAGCAGGAGTAGAGAAAGTAGGAAGATATACGAGTCAGGGTGCCGGTGATGCCACTACAGAAATTAAGCCCGGTAAAGAAACACCGGATCCGCTTGGAGATTTTGTTGTAGCCGCCTATGCAAACTGGGAAGTAGATATCTGGAAAAAACTGCGCAATTCCAAGAAAGCAGCAGTAAGCAGGTATTTATCAACAGTAGAAGGAAAGAATTTTGTAGTTACAAATCTGATCGCTGAAATCGCTAATTCTTATTACGAATTATTGGCTCTTGACAGTCAGTTAGATATTGTGAAACAAAATATAGAATTACAATCTAATGCTTTAGAAATCGTAAAGATCCAGAAACAGGCAGCCAGAGCAACAGAATTGGCTGTTCAGAAATTTGAGGCTGAAGTACTGGATTCTAAAAGCAAAGAATTTGACATTCGTCAGCAGATAAAAGAGACGGAAAACAGGATTAACTTTTTGGTGGGTCAATATCCACAGGAAATTAAGCGAGATAGAAACAACTTTTTAAGTTTGTTGCCATCAACTGTGAGTTCTGGAATTCCGTCTCAATTATTACAAAATCGTCCTGATATCAAACAGGCAGAAATGGAGCTTACAGCTGCAAAACTGGATGTAAAAGTAGCTCGTGCCGAATTTTATCCTTCATTGGACATTTCGGCTGCGGTAGGGGTTAATGCTTTTAATCCGTCTTACCTGTTTACGTTTCCGGAATCACTTTTGTATTCTTTGGCCGGAGATATTGCTGCGCCGTTGATTAACAGAAATGCTATTAAAGCTGAGTTCCGCAATGCCAATGCAAGACAGCTTCAGGCGTTGTATAACTACGATCGTACGGTTTTGAATGCTTATATCGAAGTTTCGAACGAGCTTTCTAAAATTGATAATCTTCAAAAAGGATACGATTTAAAATCACAACAGGTGGATGCTTTAAACAAATCGATAGATGTTTCAAATGATTTGTTTAAATCGGCAAGAGTAGATTATTTTGAAGTTCTGATGACACAACGCGATGCATTAGAATCTAAACTCGAACTGATAGATACTAAAAAAGAACAGCTTAATGCTGCAGTCCATGTTTACAAGGACTTAGGCGGTGGCTGGAAATAGATTATTTTTTAACTAACTAGATTGCGACTGAACCTTCCGAAAGTAAAATTTCGGGAGGTTTTTTTATGATTTTGTGTTTGAGATTTATAATGGTGAATTTTGTAATATAAAGATTGTTATATTAGCTGAATGAATTACCAGTACCTTATTATAATACAAAGCTAACTCATGTTGGGTAGAGATTGGAGCCATTTTATGGCTGGTATATAGGTTACTGGCAAGTGTAAAGACGACCATGCAAACAACAAACCGACTGATAAAAAATTGAAATATGTATTATTTAAGGGAACAAGATAGTAGCATAGAAGAAATTTGCTATAAGCAAGAACATATTGACAAAGTTTGGGACGAAATCAAACAAGTCATTCCAGAATATTTTCAGCGATGTATTGACACAGAAGGCGGACACACTATTCAAGACAGTGAAGTAGATAAACTTGCTGAAAAGTTTGGTTCTACTTCAAGACCTCAAAATAAGGTAAAAGACGTCAAGAAAGTTCTTGAAAGACTATTGAAGGAAACAATTGCTGACTTTGAAAAAGAACGACAACCTTATCAAGACATTCTTGACCTGGAGTCTCTTGAAGAATATAAACACGATGTAAATTCCTTTAAAAATACTGTTTTAAAAAATCAAATTCCTATTATTCGTAAGACACTTCAAAATAAACAAGCGAAGGAACTTGATAAATTTCGTATTAACTTCAACAAGGCGCAACCAGGACACTTATTTGAAGTAACTTCAAATATTATCAAGTTAGCAAACGAATGGCATAATGAACGGTATAATGCAAAGGAATTTGAGCAAATAAATTTTTGTGATGATTTAGGCTACTATAATTTAGACGAACCAAATTATACAGCGTTTGGCGTTATTGGAGGTGGCATAAAAAGCCATTTTATTTTTAAATTGTTTCCCGAAATGTATCCATATAGGAGCAGAGAAGGTGTTTGGGCATTGTATTATTTAAGCAATAAGAAAAAGTTTGGTTGCACACAAGATTCTCAATTTCTAATGATTAACATAGAAGAAGGCACAACCCAGCAGAATTACTTTTATCCCTATGGACTTTTTGCTTTCTATGCATTACGAATTTTTAATAAACTCAAAGAATTATACGCTAAACACGGAATCAGTTTACCAATAGAATATAGGTTTGTAGCTGTTGACGCGTTTCTTTCATTTGTTTCGAGAAGCCACCAAGATGAAATAAATGTCTTAAAAAAGAATTCGCAAAATTATCATTATGACTACTAAAGCAGTTGAAGTTTTTGAAAAGGAATTTCCTTTATTGGCAAGTAGTTTTTCTTTAAAACCCTTTCAAGAAAAAGTAATAAACCAAGTAATTACTAATGGCTCAACGTTGGCAGTAATGCCAACAGGTGGTGGTAAATCCTTAATTTATTGGGTAACAGCAAAAGCTTTAAAGGGAACTTGCTTAGTTATTTCACCACTTATTGCCTTAATTGACGAACAAGCCGAAAAACTATCAAAAGAAGGCCTAGATGTATTAGCAATTCACGGTGGGATGGCTGCTTCTGAGCAAATCAAACAACTTAAAAAATTTGCAAAAGGAGAATCTCATCCCGACTTCATTTTTGCAAGTCCTGAAAGAATGGCAACTGATGGGTTTTTTGAATACTGTATCTCATTACAAAAAGACAAAATCAAATTAGCTGTAATTGATGAAGTTCATTGTATTAGCCAATGGGGATTTGATTTCAGACCATTTTACAAGCATATACCTATATTTTTAAATTCGGTTTTCTTTAATCAATGGCCAAAGATTTTAGGTTTAACTGCAACAATCAACCCAAGAGAATTAATAGATGTTATAAGTGATTTTAAAATCGACAAAAAATCAATCTTAAAAGATGATGTGCTTTTGCGTTTTGATATTGATTTAAAAGTGGAGAAATTTTCAAATGAAGAAGAAAAGCGAGAAAGACTTTGGGAAATAATAGAAGATCATAAGAGCGAAAAGATTTTGGTTTATTTATATCGCAAGTATCACAAAGGCGGTGTAGAAGATTTGTGTGATGTTGCAAATCAAAAAGGTTTAACCGCATTGTCTTTTCACGGTGATATGACAAGTTCAGAAAGACAGCAAATAATAACAGAATATAGAGACGGTTCAACAAATTTAGTTTTTGCGACCAATGCATTTGGAATGGGTATAGATATTCCAAATATTCGTGTTGTTATTCATTTTATGTTACCCGAATCAATTGAACAGTATTACCAAGAAATTGGAAGAGCAGGACGTGACCAAAATGGTGCAACTTCTCATATGCTTTATTCAAACAAAAATATTCAGGTTCGAAAAACGCATTTTATTGACAAGTCATTTCCCAAAGGGAGTGATGAAATAAAGGAATTATTTAAAAAAGCCAGCAATAATGAAATTGGTAAAAAGACACTTCAATATTTTGCAGAAGAAGAATTACAATCTGCACTACCTTATTTTTTGAATAGCCACGCAATTACAATTGAAGGAAAAGGGTTTACAGGACTAAAAGTTTTTAAAACAAACACCAATACAAGATTAAAATCCATCGTAGATTCGTCAAAAACAGGTATGGTAATTCCAGTTCTTTCAAGGCCAGAAAATTCAATGCTATCCTGCAAAGACTTTTTCAATATTACTTATAAAGCATTGGTTGACGATGAAGTGACATTAACAAAAAATCTTGATAAATGCTTAATTATTAATGCGGCTGAATATGAATTAAAAAATGACCAACTTGAAAGCATAAGTAGGGAAACAGCAAGGAAAAGAGAATACAAACACAACCTATTAGACTATCTCGTTTATCTTCTTGAGAACTTTGACGGTTCAAATTCAATGCATCAGGAAATTGGAAGATATTTAGGTGTAAACAAACACTTGCTTAACAAAATCCATAAAACCGAGAGCGGAATTTGGGTTCGTTCAAAATCAGAAGTCATTATTGCAAACATTTTATATCGTTCAGGTATAGATTTTCAATATGAAGAAAAACTTTACTACAACGCCATAGAATGGAAAGAGCCTGACTTTACAATTAGATATAAGGGTAAGACTTGGTATTGGGAGCACCTTGGACTTTTAGGAGAGGATCAATACAATGAAAATTGGCAGGAGAAGAAACAAATTTTTAAAGACCTTGGAGTTTTTGACAATGTAATTACAACAAAAGAAAGCGCAGTTTTGAGTAACCAAGCAAATGAATTAATTAAAAAAATTGCAACAACTTGAATATGGTGAACAGACAGAACCTAAACTCGTTCCTAATTTTGATTGCTTTATCGCTTATCTTTTGGGGAGTTATACTCAGAGAACTTTTTTGTGAAGCTTGTATGAATAGTGCTTAAGAAGCCTAAACTGGTGCTCGTTTGCAACGAGTACCTATATAAATTAAAAAAATGTATGGTAGCGTTTGCAACGCGGATAATTAAGATAAATCTATCAACTTTGACAAGGAAATTTCCAGAGCGTTGGTGATTTTTATTAACGTCAGTAAACGTGGGTTTGTTTTACCGTTTTCGATCATATGCAATTGAGTTCTGCTGATCTCACAATCAAAGGCAAAAGCTTTTTGATCAAGATTCTTTTCCTCTCTCAATTGCTTAATCTTTTCGCCTAATTTCTTAAAATATTTTTCTTCTTTCGTGTTCACTATAACGAATATCTAAAATTTATGCTTACCTTGTGTTCGTAATAACGAACACTTAATAATGAGCCAATTCAGGAAACTAAAAATACATAGGAAGTTCCGCACCAGAAGGTGGGACAATACGACTGTTCCCGAAATCAGGTTAGAAGGCAAATGGCTTGAAAGACTTGGTTTTAAGGAAGGACAAATCGTAAACATAGAACAAAAGAAAAACAAGCTGACTATTACTATATATAAAGGACAGAAATAACTACGCTCTACGAAGTCTTTCTTTAAAAAAACAAATATTTAAAGTTAGGATACATTGTATTGTTATTGCTGTACTAAGTCAGGAGACTTTGCCGGCATGAGATGGCCGGAAACAATTAGGTTAAATTAAGGTGTATATAAACGCTTTCCGGAAATTTATTCCAGAAGGCTTTTTTATATTATTATTTAAAATATTAACATAAAATTACGTTTTTATCAAATAAGCGTCAATTATGTAAGTTTTTTTGAAAATTATGAAACAGATTTGAATGACATCGAGTGTAATTTCGCTTATATAAATCAAACATAATTTAAAAAACAACAAACATGAAGACGAGAAATTTTTTATACGTATTAGCACTAAGTTTTGGATTATTCGCAGCAACATCTTGTAGTAACGATGATAATGACGGAGAAACAATAGTACCAATCCAGGGGAAGTACAGCCTAAGCAAAACAGGGACAATTGTTAACGGACAAGAAGTGTTAATTGATGCTGCAGAAAATCAAAGTGGCTGTAGTAAAGATTATTTAGAACTAAAATTGAGTAACGTAGCAATTATAGGTGATTATGGTGCTGGTTGTACCTTAACAGAAGCTACGGGGACATATGTAAGATCTCATAATGATTTAACTATTACTATTAATAATGCCAGTACAACCAGCGACATCATGAATCTTACTAATAAAGAATTAAAATTAAAAGATAAGACTACTGGTGAAATTACAGTTTATACAAGATAAAATAATATCTTAAGGCAAAATCTGATTCTTGAGAATTGGAATTAAAAACGGAAATCACTGATATAAAAGTTATTTCCGTTTTTTTTAGGCCTTATTTAAAGGTACTGTAAAATATAATTTTGTGATTTAATATTAAAAATGAAGTTATTTTTAATATTTTATAATTATTTTAATGGAAACAGTATTAGCAAAAACTAAGGGTATTGTTTTGCGATCTTTAATTTTTTTTTTTTTTTTTTTTTGAATATAGATGTATATTTATTGTTTATCGATAAATATATGTTATATTTGCGATATAGTTTTAATCTTTAACGTTATGTCAAAAAGAAACTTTGTATTTAAAGGTTTGTATATTGTTGCCTGGGTCATCTTCGTTGGCTTATGCATTGAAGCCGGAGGATTGATAGTCAATTTTTTTTTCAGTCTGTATAGGCCTGAATTTGTCCCAAACTTATACCAAAAGTTGGACTTAAGTGAAATGTATGAACGTAGTAAATGGGCTTTTTTCAGTATATATAGTTTTATCCTGGTCATCTCGATTTTGAAAGCAGTCCTGTTTTATGTAGTTATCAGACTAGTGAGCAAAATTAATTTATCAAAACCCTTCAGTAATTTTGCTTCGAGACAGATTTCGCAAATTAGTTACTACACTCTTTCAATAGGACTTTTAAGCTACTTAGCACGAGAGACAGCCAAAAAAATGCAAGATCAAGGCTATATTATTGACACCTTAAACCATTTTTGGGCAGACAGTCAGGCATTTATTTTAATGGCAGCTGTAATCTATATTATTGCGGCTATTTTTTCAAAAGGAGTTGAAATCCAAAACGAAAACGATTTAACTGTTTAGCTATGCCAATCATTGTAAATTTAGATGTGATGATGGCAAAACGGAAAATTTCTTTGAATGAACTTTCTGAAAGAGTTGATTTGACATTGTCTAATCTTTCTATCTTAAAGACAGGAAAGGCAAAAGCAATCCGTTTTAGTACCTTAGAAGCAATTTGTAAAGCACTAGACTGTCAACCGGGTGATATTTTGGAACACGTTAATGACGACAAAAAATAACAAACCTCTAACATTGGTTTGACAAAAGCAGCGATTCACTAATCCGAAGGCATATTTGTTGTTAATTCAATATTTATTCTTGATAAAGGAGTAAGCAAAGGCTTAAAAAAAAACTTGAATCCATTAATTAAAAGTAAGGGATCCAAGTTTGTTGTAGATTGTGATGATCTCTAATCTTAAGTGTTCCGTTAGTTAAATAAGACAGTAACAAAAAACCTCTCGGAAATTTACTTATTTCCGAGAGGTTTTTTTAAACGAAACTGCTTAATTTTAGTTCCCTGCGTAATTCGGACAGCCAAAACATTTACGGGCCAGATTAAATTGATATGTTAAGGAAAGTTCATAAACACCACCTGTTCTTCCTATTTTAGAGGTATTCAGATCATAGGAGAAACCTAATCGTAAATGCTCATACTGTAATCCGGTAAAAAGATTGATAGAGGTAAGCAATTCATGGTTCATACCATTTTTTGCAGGATTGGTAACGAATGTAGTTCCAAAAAACATCTTATTAAATAAGATAGAAGCTCCCATATCAAGTCGATTATATCTCCCTTGCTGCATATAATTTGACGTAACAAACATTTTTGTTTCATATGGCAAAGCCAAAACATCAATATAATCCGCAATAAGAAATTCATAACCGCTGCTTAGCGAGAAAAAAGTGTTTAATGGCAGATTTCCGTTTGCACTCAACGCAATATTTGGCCTGTTAAGGTGTTTCATCGAAAGACCAATCCAAATAGCATCAGTGTTAAAAACCATACCGGCAGATACATCAAAAAAAGTAACCTTGTCGTTTGCTAATAAAGGGTCAATCGAAGTTGCATTATTTGGGCCATTTATGTTAATCTGATCTTCCAGTAATAAATTTTGAAATGCAAATGACTTTATTCCAAAACCGGCTTCGATACCGGGTCTAAAATACCAGTCATCATTTATTCTTACCCTGTAGGCATAATTTCCATTAATTTGTGTGAAATTATATTTACTTGCGTTTTCTCTCTGGTTCAATACACTTAACCCAAAACCACTTTGGATGCTTTCGCTCCAGGTATTTACGAAAGCATAATCGGTATCAACTCTTAAATCTAAATCAGGCCATTGCTCACGGTGTATAATTCCGGTATAGGTAGTTTCCATGAAACCCGAAAAACCAGGATTTAAAGTTTCAGGAACTAAAAAATACTGTGTAAAAATAGGATCTTGTGCTCTTGTTTCGGTATAAAAACAACATGTGACAATTATAATAAATAGTAATTTTAATCTCATTTTTTAATCTGTTGCTTTTATTTAATTAATGTTAATGATCCTTTTTCTGTTACGGTATGATTGTAAAAGGTTTTTGCTGTTATTTTAAAATAGTAATTACCATTTTGAGCATCCAGATCTTTAATTTTTCCACGCCATCCATGAATGTTTACTCCGGTTTCTGAATAAATGATTCCTCCCCATTTATCAAAAATATCCAGGGTTATATTGTTTAATCCCGTGAATACCGGTGCAAATGAATCGTTGATTCCGTCATTATTTGGTGTAAAAGCATTTGGCATAATCAGGGTGTAACCCTTTTCAACAACTATAGAGGCTTCATAAGAATATTGGCAGCCAAAAGGATATGTAACCAATTGTTTAATACTGTAAGTTCCTTCTCTGGTATAAATATGTTTTGGGTTTTCTTCATCTGAAAAATTACCATCCCCAAAATCCCAGGAGACATGAGTAAAATCACCTGTAGCTATGTTTGTAAATAAAACAGGATCATAGATCGCATATAAGCCATAAACATCTTTACCAATAGAGCCGGTAGAGAAATTGGGTGTGCCTAAAACAGGTGTTTTTACATTATGAACTACATCGGCAGTACAGCCAAAACTATCGGTAACACTAAAAATGACTAATCCTTTATTATCGGTTTTCATTATTTCGCCATTTACACCGGAAACAATTCCATCTGACCATTTTAATGTATAAGGTGGAATACCTCCTTTAACATGTCCTATAAATGTCTGATCTACAAATTTTGTGTCACAATTAAAATCAGTTAAAACTTCAATTGTTGGAGTAAGCTGTTCAAATCGCGTAATTTGAAAGGCATCTGATTTTTTACAACCTCTTGAGTCAGTTACCGTAACAGTATAGTTATCAGGAGTAAGCTGACTCAGGTCTTCTGTTCGTGCACCATTAGACCAGACATAGGTATAAGGAGCTGTACCACCGGTTACGACAAGATCTATAATACCGGTATTTGCCTTAACGCAATCAAGTGAATTTGAAACGTCTCCTCTTATTTCTAATTCAAGCGGATCAACAACAATATATTCTGCTTCTATTACACATAATTTGGCGTCGGTAATTTTTACTTTATAACTTCCTGGGCCTAGATTGTTTCTTTCAATTCCGGCAGTAGAGCCATCACTCCATTCTAATTTAAGCGGAGCCTGGCCACCAACAAGATTTAGTCGGATGTGTGCATCATTTGCGCCATGACATGAAATATTTTGAAAGTCCGGATCAATCTTAAAAACAGGGGCATTGTTAATTACTATCGGGAATTCTTTCGGACAGCCTAACGCATCGGTAATTGTAATTAAATAATTTCCTGCAGACAAATTAGATTGTTCCATTCCGGTTCCTAAATTGCTCCATTTTATAATATACGGATCACCGGTTGCAAAAGGAACTCCGCCAGTAATATTATTAATTTTTATGACTCCATCCCTAACGCTGTAACACGTTAGATGAGTTACTGTACGGTCTAACTTTATTTCAGGGTTTTGCAGTATGGTTACAGACAATGGAACAGTACATCCGGAATTATCTGTAACGGTTAAGTCATAAGTTCCTGCATAAAGATTTTTTAAATTTTGAAGATTACTTCTAAATCCGTTTGGCCCTGTCCAGCTGTAACGATGAGTAGGTCTTCCTCCCGATGAACTTACATTAATCTCTCCGGTATTATATCCATAACACAAAACATCGACTTGACTTACCCATTTTACTTCCAGTAATGGAGGTTCGATAATGGTATAACTTCCTGTAAGAGTATTGCAATTATTAGCTTCTGTAGCTGTAACGGCATAAACGCCTGGTCCCAGATTACTAAGATTGCCTGAATTAACAGGATAAGCACTTCCGTCTTTCGTCCAGACAAAATTATAAGGCTGCGTTCCTCCCGATGTTGATAAATTTATATTTCCGTTATTTAATCCGAAACAAGTTATATCATTTTTGCCTGGTGAAAACTGGAATAACCCAGGTTCAGGAACATAATAACTTTTTACAAAAGGACAATTTCCATTGTCAATAACTTTTAAATTGTAGTATCCTGATTTTAAATTAGAAATGTTTTTATCTGTACTTGTAAATCCGTTAGGGCCGGTCCAGGAGAATTTGTATGGATCTCCGGTTGTAAAAGGAATACCTCCAGTTACATTTATAGAAATAGAACCGTCATTTGAGCCAAAACAGGTGCCGCCTTTAATAGTTTCAACTACATTTATTAGAGGATCAACTGTTACCGTGATTGTAAAATCTGGTCCCGGACATACATTCGATATTGGAGATACAGTATAGGTTACGGTTGCAGGACTGGCAGTATTGTTTATTAATGTCTGACCAATACTTGTTCTTGGAGTAGATTGTGAAGTTGCTCCGCTAATTGCCCCCGGAGGAGAAACTGTTGGAGTGGACCATATATAAGTAGTTCCTGATGGTACATTATCTGTGGTTCCGTTGCTTACAGGCGTAATTTGAAAAGAATTACCACTACATATTTTTGCTGTTTTTGGAGTGATAACAGGTGAAAGAACCATGTCGACAGAAAAGTTTCTTGATACTGTTGTTGTACCACAACTATTTGTTACGCTAAAAGTAGCTACATAATTACCAGTTGTAGTGTAATTAATAGCTCCGGGGTTAAGTGCAGTAGAAGTTGAAGGCGTTCCTCCCGGAAAGCTCCATGAATAGGTGATTTCTGAACTCGGAGAACACGTTTCTTCTACCGTTCCGACAGGATAAATCGTTGCCGATTTACAAAAATCTGAAATTGGTTTTAAGGAAATAACAGGTTTCTTTTTTACATGGATTGCCTGAGTGCTGTAATTATAAATTCCGCAAGAATTAATTGTTTCTAATCGAACATAATAAATGCCCGGAGTTACAAAATTAAATGCCGGATCTTTAGAGGAGGAATGTGTTCCGTTTGCAAAATTCCACTGCCCCCTTCCTGATCCGGGCGAGGTTTCTTTACCACAATAGGTTGGAGTATAACCTGTCACTTCCCAATAGAATCTTGAAACTCCACAGCTTAAATTTGTATCGGTAGTATTTGTTATTTGAACTGCTTCTGAAGCACAGGCATTGCCAAAAGTAAATTGTGGCTGTAATACAGGTTCAACACAAATATATTGTGGAGGAGGAGTGATTCCTACACCGCATGGTGTTGTCGCATTTAGAGTAACTTTATAAGTTCCCGGTGTTGAATATGAGTGATATGGATTAACTTCTCTCGAGGTTGTTCCATCCCCAAAATCCCAGGTATAAACATTCAGGGTACTACAGCTATTAGTATAACCGGCATAGGTTGAATTGCTAAAATATACACTTGAATTTACACATGCAACAGCCGGAACATTATAACTGATTACAGGGACATCTAAAATAATAATGGGTCCGGCAGTAAGATAAGTGCTTCCGCAGGATGTTGTTATAGTTAGAGTAACGGTATTTCCTGACGGACAGTTGGCTCTTGTAAATTTATGAGGAATAGGGAAATTTTGTGAAGCCTGAGGATTCAGACTATTGTAATAAACAGAACTTTCCAGTTGGGCCTGAGTGTAATTTTGAGAGGTACCATCACCATAATTAACATAATAATTAGTGTCAGAAGGATTAAGTGCCCACGATCCAATTGCAAAATCCATTGGATCGACAGGAATACATAAATTGGTTGTGTTTCCCGGAGCGATAAGAGCACCGATTGGATTATTAGAATTCTTGACTACATAGGTAACAGAGTTATTGCAGGAATTACTTCCAACTCCTGTTATTACCATATTAAATGAACCTAATTTTTGATATTGATGACTTTTTGGAAAAGTGACATTTGTTTCTGAAATTCCATCACCCCAATCTACATTGTAAGATGAAATACAAGAAACGGAATTTGAACTGTTTCCAACATTAATACTATATTTTGGATTTGAATTATTGTCTCCACATCTTTCAAAAGGTTTGTTAGATCCCGGAGAATTTAGGTCAACGAATTTTAAATCAGGTTTTTGTTTTACAGAAACAGTTTTTGTTATAGTATTGACTTCACCATTAGTATCGATAACAGTTAGTTTTACACTAAAATTCTGAGAACCACAGCCAAGTGCCTTAAAACTATGACTTGGGCTTCCCTCGGTAGAAGTACTTCCGTCTCCAAAATCCCATTTATAAGTAAAAGGAGCGTTACCGGTTACAGTTGGATTAAATGTAATCGGAGTTCCTGAACAAGCACCATCATTGCTAAAACTAAAATCAACGTTTGGAGGTGTAAAATTGCTATGATTTTTATTAATATAATTATTTCTATCGTTACGATTAAAACTATAAGCTGAAGAGGTAATTATTAAGATAAAAAGTAAATTTAAGAAGTAAAGTTTCCTCATGTAATATAATTCGTTATTTTTCAGGACAAAAGTATGTGTTTTTTTTAAATCAAAAGAACGATTATGAATAATCATTTTTTTGATTTAGAAGTTAATCCAAAAACAGCTCTCTTTTTCGGTTTATCTGATTAAAAAGATTCCAAGACCTTTAAAAAGATATTATTATAACCCGTTGGGTATAATTATTAAAAATGGAGTGTTTCTATCTAAAATCACTCGAACTGACGAAAAATTATCATTAAAAAAATGGGTTATTATAGATTTATTATCGTTGTTAAAAGATGTTTGTCAGCAAAAAATAGTTATTTTGCCAGAACAATATCAATCAATGATATGGTTTATGCAGGTAATAATTAAAATAAACAAATTGAAGTATCATGGTGAAATCAGGATAATGTTTCTTCAATTTGTTTATTTATTGTTGAATTAATAATAGACAGGGTAAGGGAGTCCGTTTCACCTGAGAAAAAAGCATCTAATATTTCCTGAAATATAGGGTCAGCATTTTCAACAAGTGAAAAGAGTGTCATTGAAGAACGTAATTTTCGGGCATCTAAATCACCGAAAATAGATTCGGCAGATTTTCTTTTAAAAGTTAAAAGCAATTCTGAAATCTCAATAAGGTGCTTTCCTAAAATTGGGTGTGCCAGGAATTCATTAGCTTCTTCCAGATTTGCAATGGCATAATAATTTGCATTATCACTAGAGCCTAATCCTTTTATCTGAGGAAAAATAAACCACATCCAGTGAGTCTCTTTTTTCCCTTTTTTAATTTCAGAAAAAGCAGTAAGATAAAGTTTATTTTGCGCATCTAAAAAACGCATCAGATCATTGTTTGAGTAAGCCATTATTATATTGTAAATTATAAAAAAGGTTGCGAAATTAATCAAAAAGATAAGGGTTACGAAATTAAAAGTCCAAGCAGTGAACAGTTTAACTTTTAAAGGAAGAATTTTCTACTTTTATTTGGAATAAAAATAATCTTCATTATTTGCTAAAATTATAATTCTCTATTGACTCTTCTAAAAGTCAAATTAATTCTGGGCAATACCTTTTTTGTCGTTTTAGGAACCTGATGCTGCCAAAAACTGTTAGTTGTTCCTGCCATTAATAGAAAAGATCCATGATGTAAAGGAATATCTACCCGAGGGATATCTTTTCTGAATTTATGACGAAGCCTGAACATTCTTGTTTCTCCAAAAGTTACCGAAGCAATAATAGGGTTCTTGCCTGTATGGTGCTCTTTATCGCTATGCCAGGCTACACTATCATTACCGTTTCGGTAAAAATTAAGGAGGAGACTGTTAAAACTCAGTTCGGTTTCGGTTTCTACTTTTTTACGGATTGTTAATAGCTCCGGAGTCCAATCAGGTTCGTTTAGACTTGCTCCAATATTTTCTTTGTCCTCGTACCAGGCTATCATTCTTGGGGCGGTAACAGTTTTGTCAAAGATTTCCATTTCATATTCTCTCCATTTTATCTGATGCAGCAATGTGTTGTAATAATAGTCAGATTCTTCTTTGTTAAAGAAATTATCAATCAAAATAAGTTCGCTATCCGGAAGGTCAAATATTTTTTTGCCACATAAACCAGACGAAAATAATTCGGTGTCGTTAAATAGCATCATAAGTTGTTTTTTTATTTAAACATATTATAATTAAATGTTCAGCAAAGAGACATTCAGGTATAATTGCTCTTAATTTATTGGAACAAAATTAATACAGTTTGTAACAATTTTAATTACATTTGCTGTTACAAATTGTAACAAATTTATTATGTCCTTATTTTCAGATAATATCAGGGCTTTAAGATTAAAGCAAAAAATATCGCAGGAGAAATTAGCGGAGAGTTTACAAATTACCAGAGGCAGGTATGTCAAATATGAAGATGGAACCTCAGAAGCACCTTATGATATTTTAAAGAAAATTGCACAGCATTATCATATTAGTATTGATTTGCTGCTATCAGTAGATGTTCGTAAAATTGATGTACAGGATTTATTAAAACTGGAAAACAACCGGCTTGTTTTACCCATACAGGTAGATAGGGAGGGGAAGGACTTTATTGAAATAGTTACACAAAAGGTAAAGGCAGGTTATTTAAACGGATATGCAGATCCTGAGTATATTGAAAACCTGCAGCAAATCTCACTTCCTTTTTTAGGCCCGGGTAAACACAGGGGTTTTCCTGTAGAGGGAGATTCTATGCCTCCACATGAAGATGGAAGTATTATTATTGGTCGTTACGTAGAGAGGCTTGGAGAGGTTCAGGATGGTAAAACCTATATATTGATTACCAAAAGCGAGGGAATGGTTTATAAACGTCTCAATAAAAACAAAAAAAACATTCTGGTTTTAGAGTCTGATAATAGTTTTTATCCTAAATATGATGTTAAGGTTTCTGATATTCTTGAAATTTGGGAGTATGAGTGTAATATAGGCCGCAGCGATAAACGACAGGAAATGTCAGAAACCCAAACTACAAAAGAGTTGCTTTTAGAAGTAAAAAGAGAGGTTGCCGAAATTAAGAGCAGTATTTTAAATATAAATTGATGCGTTTTTATATTGATTGTTTTTTTTTTTTTTTTTTTTTTTTCTATTTTCAGTTTTGCCATGATGAGTTCGAAAAAGAAATGTATTATATTTTTGATTTTCTCTTCCATGAGGTAATGTTTTTTAGAAAGCAATTCCCAATTGTACACCAATGGTGACTGTTGCGGGATGATCATTTCCAAAGCGAACCGGCAGGGGAACAGCAACAAAGTAGCTGCTGTTTGCGTTTTTTATTACAGTTTTGTTGATCACAGGAGTTACACCATACCTGCCGGAATTTTCAAAAGCCATTCTGCCTGCAAAAGTGTAACCATTTCCCAAAGCCACTAAAACGCCGGGATGGAATACTATATTGGTCACTTTATCACTGGCACCCTGAACTTTAATATTGGGTACTATTTCAAAAGAAAAACCTATTTTGGAACTTTTCCAGATGTTTATTCCTGTTGGGAAACCAACGGCATAATAATCCCTGAAATTTAAATTAGTCTGCTCGCTGCTAGTGGTAATTATCGGATGATAAACTCCAAAATACCCTGTTATTTTAGGATATGTCTCTTGTGAAAAAACAAGTCTGCTTAAAAAAAGCAATGTAAAAAGTGCAATATGTTTCATTGATTTGTATAGTTTAATTCAATGAACAAAACTATACAGACCTGTCAAGAATAAATAGAATGTTATTTACCTTTTGTATCTGAATTACTTTTTTGTTTATTTTTTCGATAGAAAGAGGGATTTTTTCCAGTATGTGATTTGAAAATTCTGGTGAAATGACTCTGATCGGAGAAACCGGTCATATATGCTATTTCAGTGAGTGTATAAGAAGAATTTTCAATAAGGTTCACTGCTTTTTCAATTCTCAATTTCCTAATGTAGTCACCAAAATTCAAGTCTTCAAAATATTTAGAGAATTCTCTGGACAAATAGGAGGAATTCAATTCCAGATCATTTGAAATTTGTTTTAAATCGAAAGTGAACCGGGTATCAATTTGGTCCTGAATAATTTCTTTAAGTTCCTGTACCCAGGAAGGTGTCTTTTTATTTGATTTTTTTTCGTTTAAAAATTTGTTGTAAACCTCATGTAAAAGATTCTCAAAAGGACTGTTTTGAAGATGATTTTGCTTGTACAAATGTGTCGCCCAACTATATAGCGCATCATATAGTACCATTCCGCTTTCCAATAGTTTATAATCATCAGTAATATTATAGGAAAGCCCGGCTGAAATTGCCCAAAGTCCAGCCGATTCTTTTGCAATATCATGTCTGTCTGTGTCTGCACCACGAACAATTCCGGCTATAATTAGTATAGCCGGATCTTCAATTTTATATTTTTTAACAATATAATCAAAAGTACTTTGCTCATTATAATGGGTAAATTCAACATTGGGAATGTCAAAAGGAATAGCATCAAGTTCTTTAGCCTTCACTAAGACTTCATTATAAGGGACGTAAATAAATTCAGCCTCTTTGTCCACGAATTTATTTATCAGCCAGGGACAGGCAATTCGATCTATTTTGGGTCTTTCTCTAGTGATCCATTTCATCTAAAATCCAGTTTATTATCTTATTCCAATTAATCATAGATTACGATCTATGATTTTTAAATCTAAGCTAATTTACATTTTTTATTCTTCAATATTTTTCATTTTATTCAAAAGAATAAGCCTTTTTTATTTGATTTTAAAAGTTTGCTATAAGCGTTAAACAGACCTGAACCGCTTAATTATGTAATTGATTTTTGAGAGCGTACAGCCTGCTTCTAAGATTTTTTAACATTAGAGGATCGGTAACTTTACCTCTAACCCTGGTTAAAATAATGGCTTCTCCGATAGTCATTTTCAGGGCGTGTCCTTGTTTGTTAAAGAGTTCCGAAATCAGTTTTGAAGTTTGCAACATCGGATGAATTGATTTTAACATACTGAAGAAAAAACCATTATTTCCATGAAAATATATAGGCAGAATAGGAACATCAGCTTTACAGATAATTTTCCCTACCACAGGATGCCACTCCGGATCTGTGATTTCACTAGTCTTAAAATTATAAGATGAAACTTCCCCGGCAGGAAATATTGCAACAGGAATACCTTCTGATAAAGCTTTGAGCGTCATTTTTAATCCAGTAATACTCGCAGAATTTTGCACATTTTCAAATGGATTTACTGCAATAATGCATTTTTCAAGATTTGGAATTTCCTTTAATAAAAAATTCCCCATATACATTGTGTCAGGACGTATTTTCGCGATTGTACTTAATAAAGCTAATGATTCGATACCTCCATAGGGATGATTTGCAACAACTATAAAAGCTCCTTCACGAGGAATATTTAGTAATTCGGCAGCATCAAATTGAACTTTTACACCAATTTTCATTAAGATGTAATTAGCAAAATCTGCACCCTCAAGATTACCTGCTTCTTTTACAATAGTATTTAAATTGTTAATTTTCATTACTTTCATCAAATAAGAGGATAATCCTGGGATAGGGATTTTAGAAAGGCCGGCAGCTTCAGAAAATTTTTCTTTGGATATCAATGTCATAATATTATAGCTTATTAAGGTTGAATACGAAAACTAATAAAGAACCTAAAAGGAATGAAACTAGCATAGGTTAATGTTTATTAGTGAAATTTTGTTATTATAACTTTATGACTTGAAACAAGAATTTGGAGTTATGAAAAGGAGAGATGATCAATCATCTGCATATTCTTTATCACAATCATGGGTAAAGATACTCTGATTTTATATGTGAACATTGAATATGCAAATAAAACAACATTGAAGAGAAGGATATTTGCCTGACACCCAACTTTTGAACATTGATCCTATTTCTCTTAACACTGACTTTGTAATTAGAAATAAAAAAAGGTAAAACACATTATGTATTTTACCTTTTTTTGTGACCACGGTGGGATTTGAACCCACACGCCCTTGCGAGCACCACCCCCTCAAGATGGCAAGTCTACCGTTTCTCCACGTGGCCAAAAATAAAAAAGGTCAAGTAATAAATTACTCGACCTTTTGTGACCCGACTGGGGCTCGAACCCAGGACCCCATCATTAAAAGTGATGTGCTCTACCGACTGAGCTATCGAGTCATTGCTTCAAGAAACTTAATTTGTTAATCACAAAATTTGTGACCCGACTGGGGCTCGAACCCAGGACCCCATCATTAAAAGTGATGTGCTCTACCGACTGAGCTATCGAGTCATTTCGTTTCTTGAACGCGGGTGCAAATATAAGGAGTTTATTTTATTATTTGCAAGCAAATTTATTATAAATTTGTCTTTTTTTAACCAAAGTTCACAATGCCTTAGTTTATAAGGTTTTATTAAAATGAAAAAAATTATATTATTAGGATATATGGGTTGCGGAAAGTCTACAATTGCCCAAAACTTATCAAAAGCTACAAATATTCCATATCTGGATTTAGATAAATGTATCGAAAAAAGAGCAAATTTATCTATAAATGAAATTTTTGAACAACATGGTGAAATCTATTTTCGAAAATTAGAACACGAAATGTTTGTAGAATTACTTGAGTCTTCAGAAAATAGTATAATAGGTTTAGGAGGAGGAACTCCATGTTATGCCAATAATCACGAATTATTAAAAAGAGATGATGTTGTTTCAATCTACCTGAAGGCTTCCATAGAGACTTTATATAGCAGATTAATTCATAACAAAAGCAAACGTCCTTTGATTGCTGATATGAATGAGGAAGAAATGAAAGAGTTTATTGCGAAGCATTTGTTCGACAGAAGCTTTTATTACAACCATGCACAGCATAAAGTTTCTGTCGACAATAAAACTGTTGAGGAAACAGTTCAGGATGTTTTGGAAATATTAGCTTAAGAAAGCGTAATCGTCACCGTTTTCATCAAAAATAACCTGTACATGTTCTAATAAGGATGTAGAAAGCGAAATTCCTTTGAAATCGGCTTTTACAGGGTATTTTTTGTGATTTCTGTCTACAAGTACTGCAGTTTTGAATTTCTTCAAGGGAACATCCAGGAAATGACGAACAGCATAGATTAATGTAGTTCCAGAGTTTAGAACGTCATCAACCAGTACTAAGCTTTTGTTTTCGTATTCTGTCACAGACAAGGAAGTCTGTATTGGCAATTGAGGGTTTTGTTTGTCTACTATAACTTCACACAAAGAGATTTTAAGAGTAGATATGGTACTTAAGGCTAAAGCAATTTTTTTGGCAAAAATAGATCCGTTAGTAGCGATTCCGGCAATCACAACTTCATCTTCATCAACAAAAGTCTCGTAAATTTGATATGCGATACGTTTTATTTTGTGTTCAATTTCCTGATTGGTTAAGATGATGTTTTTGCTCATGGTTTATTTTTTTGCTAAAATACAAATTTCATGTTTGAAATTCCAATGTTAAAAACCCAAATTCCAATTTTTAATAGTGAGGTTCAGCTTTTAGATTTGCTTTTAATGTTTATGATTTAGCGTTTAAGTTTTGGAATTTTAGAAAATTGGAATTTACTCTGTTTCTTCCTCATCAAAAATTTCATTACCATATTCATCAATATCTCGTCGGTCTTTTTTGGTAGGTCTTCCGGTGCCGCTTTTGCGATAATGCTCTTTTGATAGTTTTAATAATTCTAAATGAGCATATGTTTCAGCCGGAGTCTCATTTTTTCTGTAAATATCGACCAGTTTTGCTCCTACACGACTTTCCGGAATATCAAGAACAGTAATTATTTGTGTAATCTGGTCTTTTCTGAATGTTATTCGGTCAGTAGGAAAAACTTCTTTAGATGGCTTGGCTACCTGACCGTTTACTGTAATATGGTTCTTTTTGCAAGCCTCGGTAACCATATTTCGAGTCTTATAATATCGTACACACCACAGGTATTTATCTATTCGCATAATTTTTCTAAAATCAGAGTTAAATTCTTTACAAAAATAAATCAATATTGTATCTTGCGCACTTAAAAAATTAATAATAATGAACAAATTTAAATATTTTTTTATTCTACTGGTTGCCGGTTCTTCTTTGATTTCCTGTAATAAAAATGATGATAATCAGGATGTAGAACCAATAAGGGATTTTGCCGTGCAATACGCCACAGATAAAGCTACTATCGAGGGATATTTAAATACACATTATATTGTTGTTACGGAAAGTGCAGGTAATACGGAGGATATGGATGTGGTTATAGATTCTATTGAAGATGCCGCAACACAAGTGCCAATTATGTCATATAAGGCTAATGTAGGAACGGCTACTTTTCCTCAGTTAAAATCCAAAAATATTGATTTACACGGAATAACTTACGAGCTTTATTATTTAGTTTTAAGAGAAGGAACAGGAGAATCTCCAATGAATACTGATGGAGTTTTGGCTTCTTACAGTGGAAGCTATCTGTCAGATGTGGCTAAAACGGATAAAAATCCGGCATATGTTTCGACAACATTTTTTGAACAGCTTAAATATCCTCAATCTGTCTTTGATTTGACCGGGGTTGTAAGAGGGTGGTCAGAGACTTTTCCTGAATTTAAAACAGGAACTGCCAGTGGGAATGCAAATGGGACAATTACCTATACTGATTTTGGAGCAGGAGTAATGTTTCTTCCTTCGGGACTAGGTTATTATACGGGTAGTAATTCAATACCTGCTTATCGACCTTTGGTGTTTAGTTTTAAATTATATCAAATACAAAGACTGGATCATGATGCAGATGGTATTTTAGATTTAAATGAAGATATTAATGGAGATGGGTATATTCACGATTTCCGTAACACAACATTATATCCTAATGCACCGGTTAATCCGGACGATACTGATGGTGATGGTATTCCTGACTTTATAGATGTAGATGATGATGGCGATAGTTATACCACTAAACTTGAAATTACTAAGCCAGCAACTGAAGTAGGTGTGGTAAATGGTGTTAATTACGGGCCAAGTAAATACTTTCCGTTTGAAGCTTTTACTCTGGTAGATGATCCTGCAACACCTAATACTGATGAAAGCTTAAATAGTGAGCCTAAAGGAATTCCGGCATTTGTTAAGACTGAAACGGTTAATGGTGTAGTTAAAAATGTTTATGATTATGAGACCGCGGGCAGACTTAAGATACATCTTGATAAAGCACATAATACGACCAAGGTAACTACAATAACTGCAAAGCCTTGATTTGAAAAATATAGAATACAAAAAAACCTCGAGTGATTTCGAGGTTTTTTTATGAATAAGAAAATCTGAAATTATTTTCTTTTGATAACTTTTTCTGCAGCTTCAACAATCGCCTGATTGTTTAATTTGTATTTCTCCATTAATTGTTCCGGAGTTCCGGATTCACCAAAACTATCGTTTACAGCTACAAATTCTTGTGGAGCAGGAGTGTTTAGAGCTAATACTCTTGAAACGCTTTCTCCTAAACCTCCAAGTATGTTATGCTCTTCGGCAGTTACGACACATTTTGTTTTTGCCAATGATTTAAGAATCGCTTCTTCATCAAGTGGTTTAATAGTGTGTATGTTGATTACTTCAGCAGAAATTCCTTTTGCTTCTAAAGCTTCTGCAGCAATAAGAGCTTCCCAAACTAAATGTCCGGTAGCGATTATTGTTACATCTGTTCCTTCGTTTAATAAAATAGCTTTTCCAATTACGAAAGGTTCGTCAGCAGGTGTGAAATTTGCAACAACCGGACGTCCAAAACGTAGATAAGCAGGGCCATGGTGATCTGCTAATGCAAGAGTAGCCGCTTTTGTCTGATTGTAATCACAAGTATTGATTACAGTCATTCCCGGTAACATTTTCATTAATCCAATATCTTCCAGGATTTGGTGTGTTGCTCCATCTTCTCCAAGTGTTAAACCTGCGTGAGAAGCACATATTTTTACATTTTTATCTGAATAAGCAACTGATTGACGAATTTGATCGTAAACTCTTCCTGTTGAGAAGTTAGCGAAAGTTCCCGTAAAAGGAATTTTTCCTCCAATAGTTAATCCTGCAGCAATACCAATCATGTTAGCTTCTGCAATACCGATCTGGAAAAAACGCTCCGGGTGATTTTTCTTGAATTCATCAAATTTTAATGAACCAATTAAATCGGCACATAAGGCAACAACATTTTCGTTTTTCTGACCTAATTCAGTCATTCCCGCTCCAAAACCTGAGCGAGTATCTTTACTTCCTGTATTTGTATATTTTTTCATTTTTGTCTTTTTGAGGTGCTAAGTTTCTAAGTGGCTAAGTTTCTAAGCTGAAAACTGTCACTGAGACTGAACACTTTTTTAGTAATCGATTTGATCTTCAGAATAGTTTTGAGCCAAAGCAGTTGCCAACTGATCATTGTTTGGTGCTTTTCCGTGCCAGGCGTGAGTATGCATCATGAAGTCAACACCATTACCCATTTCAGTATGTAATAAAATACAAACTGGTTTTCCTTTTCCTGTTCTTGATTTAGCATCAGTTAATCCGGCAATAATTGCCTCGATACTATTTCCTTCTGTGATTTCTAAAACGTCCCAATCAAAAGCTTCAAATTTAGCACGAAGGCTTCCCATTGCAAGAACTTCGTCAGTAGTTCCGTCAATTTGTTTTCCGTTAACATCGATAGTAGCGATAAGGTTGTCTACTTTTTTTGCAGAAGCATACATGATAGCTTCCCAGTTTTGACCTTCCTGCAATTCACCATCACCATGTAAAGTGTAAATTAAATGATTGTCTCCATTTAATTTTTTAGCCTGAGCTGCACCAAGAGCTACAGATAAACCTTGTCCTAATGAACCAGAAGCAATACGAACTCCAGGTAATCCTTCGTGAGTTGTTGGATGTCCTTGTAAACGAGAGTTTAGTAATCTGAATGTTGCAAGTTCTGAAACAGGGAAATAACCGCTGCGTGCTAAAACGCTATAAAATACAGGAGAAATATGTCCGTTTGAAAGGAAGAAAATATCTTCTCCGATTCCGTGCATATCAAAACCTTCTTTACGTTCCATAATATTTTGGTATAGTGTTACCAAAAATTCAGTACAACCTAGTGAACCGCCTGGGTGGCCTGAGTTGACAGCATGTACCATTCGAAGAATATCTCTTCTTACTTGGATAGTTAAATCGCTTAATTGTTGTGTGTTAGGCTTCATTTTATATGTAAAAGTTAAACTGGTGCAAAAGTAATTTTTATTTTGCGGGGAGACAAATGATTTTTTGCTTTAGTTTGTCACAATTGTTAAATTTTGGTTCTTTTTTTATAGATATTTAAAAAAAAATCTAAGTGTTTTGGTTTTTGTTTGGAGAATATGCCTGAGATTTTAGAAAACTGCTTTTATTTTTCTTGTGTGTAAATAAAAAAAGCCCTGTTTGTCAAGGCTTTAATTTTGTTATTGTTTAGATAATTAATTATCACTTTCGCTATAGTAATTATTTTCTTCGTCTTCAGAACCGATTTTTTCTTGTTCGTCATCGAGCTCAGAACCGGGAACATCCAGATCATTACCGGTTATGTCTTCTTTATCAATATTAAAGGTATTCTCATTCCATTCACCTTCTTTCTGGTCAATAGATTTTTCAGTATTGATGTTTTCCGGATTAATGTTTTTTATTTTTTCCTCCTGGTTATAAATGTCTTCTTTGGGAGGATAATCCAATTCGTTTAGATTTCTTTCGATTTCGTCTTCATTTATTGCTTTTTTTTCGTGTAGATTTTTCATGATTTCTATTTTTAGAGTACTGAGGAATATTGAAAATAGTTGTACTGGTTTTTTTTATTCCTCACAAAGAGTAAAGTTATAAAGTACTTATCGTTAGAATATTATATTTTTATAACGGGATGTTTTAGTATTCACATATTATTGCGTTAGGGATAGGAATGTTATCCTTTTGTGACAAGATGAAAGTCTTGTTTGACTACTAAAAGAAATGGAACAAAAGATATAATGGATAGCCCGGCCCTTGGGAAACGCCCAAATAAAAGTTAAAGTTTCAGGTTTTTCTTTGTTTCAAGTTTCAGATTAGTAAAACATTATCTAATTTTCTAATTGACAAATTATCTAATTAATTTTCCCTTAAATTAGCCTATCTTTGCCGACTGAAAAACGCATATATGAAGTTTGATTTATTACAAAAAGATCCGCAATCGAAAGCAAGGGCGGGGAGCATTACTACTGATCACGGAGTTATTGAAACTCCTATTTTTATGCCCGTTGGTACTGTTGCTTCTGTAAAAGGAGTACACCAACGTGAACTTAAGGAGGATATTAATCCTGATATTATTCTTGGAAATACATACCATTTATATTTACGTCCGCAGACTGAGATTCTTGAAAAAGCAGGCGGGTTGCATAAATTCATGAACTGGGACCGTAATATTTTGACGGATTCAGGAGGGTACCAGGTGTATTCGCTTTCAAATAACCGAAAAATTAAGGAAGAAGGAGTGAAGTTCAAATCACATATTGATGGTTCGTATCATTTTTTTACACCGGAAAATGTAATGGAAATTCAGCGTACTATTGGAGCCGATATTATAATGGCTTTTGATGAGTGTACGCCTTATCCCTGCGATTACAGATATGCGCAACGCTCGATGCACATGACGCACCGCTGGTTGGATCGTTGTATCAGTCATTTGGACAAAGTGCCTTACAAATATGGGTATGAGCAAACATTTTTCCCGATTGTTCAGGGAAGTACTTACAAAGATTTGCGTCGTCAATCGGCTGAATATATTGCTAATTCAGGTCAGCAAGGAAATGCTATTGGAGGTTTATCGGTAGGAGAGCCTGCTGAAGAAATGTATGCTATGACCGAAGTTGTTTGTGAAATTTTACCGGAAGATAAACCCCGATATTTAATGGGGGTCGGGACTCCGATTAATATTTTGGAAAATATTGCTTTAGGAATTGATATGTTCGATTGTGTAATGCCAACACGTAACGCCAGAAATGGTATGCTGTTTACGTCAAACGGGACAATCAATATTAAAAATAAAAAATGGGAAGCTGATTTTTCTCCAATTGACGAAATGGGACATACTTTTGTTGATACAGAATATACGAAAGCTTATTTACGTCATTTGTTTGCTGCCAATGAATATTTAGGAAAACAAATTGCGACAATTCATAACCTTGGTTTTTATATGTGGTTGGTTCGTGAAGCCAGAAAACATATCTTAGCAGGAGATTTTAGACCATGGAAAGAAATGATGGTTAAAAATATGAGTCAAAGATTATAAAGAGTTTCATGTTTTTTAGTTTCAGGTTTCAGGTTGCTCACAGGAACCTGAAACTTGGAACTTGAAACGAGAAGCTTTTCAACTTGAAACTAAAAGATATATGTTAACGATAATAGATAAGTATATTTTAAAAAGATATTTGGCCACTTTTTCGGTAATGTTGCTATTATTTATTCCGATTGGAATTGTAATTGACGTTTCTGAAAAGGTGAATAAAATGCTGGAGAACAAAATTCCGTTTATGGATATTGCGATCTATTATTATAATTTCACGGTGTATTTTGCAAATTCCCTGTTTCCGATATTTTTGTTTTTATCGGTAATCTGGTTTACTTCAAAACTGGCAAATAACACTGAAATTATTGCAATTTTGAGCTCGGGAATTTCATTCACACGCTTTTTACGACCTTATATTATTGGAGCTTCTATTGTTTCGGTTTTTGTGCTTTTAATGGGATTTTTTATTGTTCCTGCTGCCAGTGAAGGATTTAATAATTTTAGATATACGTATCTCAAAGGAAATGGTAAAGCCGAAATGCGCGGTGAAAATACTAATGTTTACAGACAAATTAATGACAACGATTTTATTTTTGTTAATAGTTTTAATGATGAGTCTAAAACAGCTTTTAATTTTTCGTTAGAACATTTTGAAAAAGATAAATTAACTTATAAAATTACTGCAAGCCGTATTAAATGGGATCCCAAAAAGAAAATATATACGCTGTATGATTATACTAAAAGAACAGTTGGCGGACTGAGCGACAAAATTGAAAAAGTACCTGAAAAAAATGTTGCTTTCAAGTTTGAATTAGAGGATTTAACCCCTGTCGTTTATATCGCTGAAACCTTGAGTTTAGGAAAGCTTTATAAATTTATTGAAAAAGAAAGAAAACGTGGTTCAGGAAATATAAATACTTACTTAGTAGTGCTTTATAAAAAATACAGCGTTCCTGTATCTGCTTTCATCCTGACAATTATAGCTGTTGCAGTTTCTTCCATGAAACGCCGTGGTGGTATGGGTGTCAATCTTGCTATTGGAATTGCAATTGCATTTTCTTTTGTGTTTTTCGATAAAATATTTGGCACTCTTGCCGAAAAATCTACTTTTTCACCTTTTTTAGCGGTATGGTTTCCGAATATCGTTTTTGGAATGCTGGCGGTTTATTTATTACGAAATGCGAAACGATAATTTAAAAAGTTATTTAAATCTTCATTTAATTGTTTTTATTTGGGGTTTTACAGCCATTTTGGGTGCGTTAATCACGATTGATGCCGAAAATTTGGTTTGGTACAGAATGCTTCTTGCCGGAATCTTTCTGGGAGTTTTTATCGTTTACAAAAAACAATCTTTTCAGGTTCCTGTTAAAGAATTTTTTAAATTGATTTTCGTCGGATTATTAATAGCACTCCACTGGATTTTCTTTTTTAAAGCCATTCATGTTTCAAATGTTTCCATAACGCTTTCGATATTTTCGCTTGGAGCTTTTTTTGCATCTTTGCTAGAGCCCCTTTTTTTTGGAAGGAAAGTATTATGGTACGAGGTTTTTTTCGGACTTGTAATTATTGGAGGTTTAGCATTAATTTTGCAGGTTGAAATTAAGTATTTGCACGGTGTTTATTTTGCATTGGCTTCTATTATTCTTGGTGTATTATTTACGCTGATGAATGGGAAATTAATAGCAGATCATGAACCATCAGTAATTACTTTTTATGAATTTGGTGCCGGGGTTTTCTTTATTTCGATTTATTTTTTAGTGCTGGGGAAATTCAATGCAGATTTCTTCTCAATATCATTAAATAACTGGGTTTTATTGTTTGTTTTAGCATCAGTCTGTACAGCTTATGCTTTTACGGCTTCGGTAAAAGTTATGCAAAAATTAACTCCTTACACTGTGATGTTAACGACTAATTTAGAGCCGGTTTACGGAATTGTCCTGGCTTATTTTATTCTTGGGGGAAAAGAAAAAATGAGTACGGAATTTTATATTGGCGCCATAATAATTGTGATTACAGTTATCTTAAATGGTGTTTTTAAACATTATCAAAAGAAGAAGGAAGTGTAATGTTTTACTTATTTTGAAAATTCAATTTATACTTTAAACAACAATTAACTGCGCCAATGATATAATATTTTTATATTTGCGGTTCGATTTACAAACAAAATTCAAAAATCCATGGAATATTTAGATTTTGAGCTTCCAATAAAAGAACTTGAAGAACAGTTACAAAAGTGTGTTATAATTGGAAAAGAATCTGCTGTTGATGTAACACCAACCTGCAAGGAAATCAACAAAAAATTAGAGCAAACTAAGAGAGAAATATATAAAAACCTCACGGCATGGCAGCGTGTTCAGCTTTCAAGACACCCAAATAGACCGTATACTTTAGATTATATCAGGGCAATTTGTGGTGAAACTTTTTTAGAACTTCATGGCGATCGCGGCTTTAAAGACGATAAAGCAATGGTTGGCGGATTAGGGAAGGTTAACGGGCAATCGTTTATGATTGTTGGACAGCAGAAAGGGTTTAATACAAAAACACGCCAGTATCGTAATTTTGGAATGGCAAACCCTGAAGGATACCGTAAAGCTTTGCGTTTGATGAAAATGGCAGAGAAATTTGGTATACCAGTTCTAACTTTGATTGATACTCCGGGTGCATATCCGGGACTTGAAGCCGAAGAACGTGGACAAGGTGAAGCGATTGCCAGAAATATTTTTGAAATGGTCCGGTTGAAAGTGCCAATTATCACGATTATTGTTGGTGAAGGTGCTTCTGGAGGAGCTTTAGGGATTGGTGTTGGAGATAAAGTATATATGTTGGAAAATACTTGGTATTCTGTAATTTCTCCGGAATCATGTTCTTCTATTTTATGGAAAAGCTGGGAGTATAAAGAACGTGCAGCTGATGCTTTAAAATTGACTTCTTCTGACATGAAAAAACAAAAATTAGTTGATGATGTTATTCCGGAACCATTAGGAGGAGCACACTATGACCGCGAAACTACTTTTAAAACGGTTACTGAATACATTACAAAAGGATATAATGAATTGAAAGACTTATCAACAGCTGACTTAATTGCCCAAAGAATGGACAAATACAGTAAGATGGGCGAGTATAAAGAGTAAATTCTTGAAAAATGATTTAAAATCCGAAGCCTTACCGTTTCGGATTTTTTTTTGGTTATAAACAAAAAAACGATACTTATAAACAATTAATAGTTATAACTAGATAGTAATATTTTTTTAAAATTTGCTACTTTCGCTATATGGAAAATTTCAAAAATATAAACCCAATAAAGGTTGAAAAAACCACGATTATTAACTTAGAAAAAGGAAAATTACCACCACAAGTACTTGATTTAGAAGAAGCTGTACTTGGGGCAATGATGATTGATAAAAAAGGAGTTGATGATGTAATTGATATTCTGCAGCCTGATGCTTTTTATAAAGATGCACATAAATTTATTTTTGAAGCCATTGTACAACTTTTTACAGAAACACAGCCAATTGATTTACTTACTGTTTCCACACAACTTAAAAAAAATGGTAAGCTGGAATTAGCCGGCGGTGATTTTTATTTAATTCAGCTGACACAAAAAATAGCCTCTTCGGCACACATTGAATTTCACTCCCGTATTATACTTCAAAAATATATTCAGAGAAGTTTAATTCGAATTTCTTCGGAAATTATTGAAGAATCTTATGATGAAACTACCGATGTATTTGATTTGCTGGATAAAGCGGAATCAAAACTTTATGAAGTAACTCAAGGAAATATTAAACGAAGTTCTGAAACGGCTCAGAGTTTAGTTTTACAGGCAAAGAAACGTATTGAAGAAATTGCAGGTAAAGAAGGTTTGAGCGGTGTGGCAACCGGTTTTGAAAAATTAGACCAGGTAACTTCAGGATGGCAGCCTAGTGATTTAATTATTATAGCGGCCCGTCCTGGTATGGGTAAAACGGCTTTTGTACTTTCGATGGCCCGTAACATCGCAATTGATTTTGGTCATCCGGTGGCTGTATTCTCTCTGGAGATGGCTTCCGTACAGTTGATTACAAGGCTTATTTCTTCTGAGACAGGTTTGTCATCAGAAAAATTAAGAACAGGGAAACTGGAGAAGCATGAATGGGAACAGCTAAGTACTAAAGTAAAAGATTTAGAAAAAGCACCTTTGTTTATTGATGATTCTCCTTCATTATCTATTTTCGACTTACGTGCAAAATGCCGTCGTTTAGCGTCACAACACGGAATAAAACTAATTATTGTCGATTATTTGCAGCTGATGACTGCCGGAGGAAGCGGAAAAGGAGGAGGAGGGAATCGTGAGCAGGAAATCTCGACTATTTCCCGAAACTTGAAAGCTTTGGCAAAAGAGTTAAATGTTCCGGTTATTGCACTTTCGCAATTATCCCGTGCGGTTGAAACTCGTGGATCAAGTAAAAGACCTTTGCTTTCGGATCTTCGTGAATCCGGAGCAATTGAGCAGGATGCCGATATCGTTTCGTTTATTTATCGTCCTGAATATTATAAAATTGAAGAATGGGATGATGATGAACAATCACCAACAGCCGGCCAGGCAGAATTTATTATAGCAAAGCACCGTAATGGAAGTCTTGAAAATATTCGTTTGAAATTTATTGGAAACTTAGGTAAATTTGATAATCTTGAAGATTTTACTGGAGGTTATGATGATTTACCATCTAAAATGAATCATGATGATAATCCTTTTATTACCAAAAACCTGCCATCTGCCAACGAAGCCTTCGGAAGTAATCTGAATGAAGATGATGACGATAGCGATGTGCCATTTTAAGTTTTGTTAAATCCTGATGACATATAATTAAAAGAATAAAAAAAGGGAAAATAATTAAATTTTCCCTTTTTACATTAGTAAGCACTTCTAAGTGAACATCGAATTTTTTACTAAATAAAAATTAAATTTTGATAGTACAAATTCTGATTCTTCCTTATTTACCGGGCAGTATTCGGATTTAAAATCCGGATTGTATTGCCATTGGTCACTATGAACATTACACCCTTTTTTGGTTATGTAAAGATTCGATTCATATGGTTTGTATCCATTTATTTTAATTTCAATTATTACTTTTTCAGATATTTTATCGGAATTTGAAAATCCGGAATAAATTGAATAAGATCCATTTATAGCAGTAATAGAATGTTTTTTTGAATAAAATCTATTTCTTTTTACTTTAACATTTATATCTGTAGTTATTGGCAGATGTGTTTTGGAATCTAAAATTAATCCTTTTATTATAATTTTTTTTCCAGTAATAAACAAAGGAGTTAAATCAAGATTGCTATTATTTTGTTCAGGGGTAGATAATATGATTCCAGTTGGAAAAATTAAAACCCCGGAAGCCAGCAGGCTGGCCTTTTTTGCAAATAATCTTCTTTCCATAGATTTTATTTAAATGTTAGAAGACGGTTTATAGTGTGTGTAATTGTTTATCATAAATAATTTGTGTTTTTAAATTAAAAAAGGGGATGTCAAACATCCCCCCTTTATCAATTATTTCTTTAGAATTAATTTGTGTGTAACTGTTTTACTTCCTTTCTCGCGAATAAAATAAATACCGTCAGCAAGGCCTTCAATATTAATAGTATTAATTCTGTTGGAAGAAACTTTTACTGTTTTAATAGTTTGTCCTAATTGATTTATAATATTTAAATCACCATCAGAATCACATTCTATATTCACTATACCCTTACTTGGATTTGGATACATTATAAATTTAGATTTTTCCTCAAAATCAGGATTAGCTAAAGTATTTACTAAAACGCATGATGATGTAACACTACATCCACCGATTGTTATGGTAACTCCATAAGAACCATTAACTGTTGGTGTGAATGATTGTCCGGTTTCTCCTGATATTATAGTACTTGGACATTCAAACCATTGGTATGTTGCACCAACTTGATTAGCAGTTATAGTTGCTCCCAGTAACGAAGTTGTCGCGTCTATAGGTGCTGGTTCAGTAATGGTATAATTACGTGTCGCTGTACATCCGTTCGCATCCGTTATTGTTACGGTATAACTTCCTGCCGCAAGACCTGTAGC
>NZ_AKJZ01000028.1 GCF_000282055.1 Flavobacterium sp. CF136 | reverse complement strand
GATGATTTGGCAAATCCGAAAAATAGGGCTTAATTTAATCCCAGACCCGCTGTAGTACCAGAACGTTGGCAGTAATTCCACAGAAACTAAAAATATAACGCAATTTTAAATCACTCAATATAAAAAACTAACACCAAAATAGAATTAAAATATGTACCTTAAAAAAACACTTTTTGCTTTAGTCATTATCACAATATTATCATTTAATATTCTTGAAAAGAAATCTTTCGAATTTATTTATCCAAAACAAAATAACGTAAAAATAAGTTTATCATCGGATCATTTTAAAAAATTTGAAAAAGAATGGAGAGGTTCGGATTACTATTACTATGCTGAAAAAGACGGTTTTATTTGTTCCGTACTTTTTTATAAACTTGATGAAGAAGAAAAATTATCTCTTGTTGAAGTTCCTAAAATTCAAATTTCAGAAAAAATGAAAGAAAGTGGAAAAGAATTTCCTCAAAACTCTCCTGTTTTTCCTTATGTGTACTTTAAAAATAATTCAAATCTAAAAAAAATGGAGGAGAATGATATAAGTTGGGGAGAAATGACTGATGATTTTATGTTTAGAAAAAATGAAATTAATTTACAAGGAAGTAAAATCATTCAAAATCATATGTACGGTTATGCAATGTTTAATAACGATTTATTTGTTATTGTACATTTATCAAAAATGAATTGTACTGAAAATGAATTGAAAGAAATGGAAGAAATTTTAAATTCATTGAAAAAAGTAGATAAATAAGAACTACTGTGAACAGTTACCGCAACTGATTTGAGCAATTTATTTAATAGAAAGTTGGCTTCGTATTTAGGATAATTTGGCAAGTCCGAAAATAGGGCTTAATTAAGTCCCAAACCCGCTGTAGTACCAGAACGTTAGTGGCAAGTTTAACAACCTCGCATAAAAAATGAAATTTGAAATACCTTTTGACGAGAATATTTATAGACAACAAATTGAATTAACTTTCAAGATTGCTTGGGAAAAATTCTTGGGCGAAACTAAAAAAACAGCTATAGTTGCGGTTATATTTATCCTTCTCGGAATTGTAATACTCTATGGAAAAGGAGATATTGGAGGTGTGTTTTTAATTTTAGGATTAGTTTCTGCAATTAGTTCAATAACTCGATTTAATAAGTATAAGGAAGCAAAAAAGACTACAGAAAAAATAACTGTTGAAAGTATACAAAAGTGGAATGAAAATCCAATTAGTGTATGGGAATTTGAAAATAGTTATTTTAGATTTGAATTTTATGGTGGCGATTATAAAATCAATTGGGATAATTTTAAATATTTTAATTTAGTTAATCAAACTGTATTCTTCGGTTTCAAAGAAAACACAAATTGGTATTCATTATCAGAAAGTGAAATTGGGAATGAAAATTTTGCTAAAGTAGTTGATTTTGTTGCATCTAAAATAAAAGCCAGCGACTAACAGTAAGTGTAGTACAAACTAAATTTCGAAAAAATTGACAGACAAACTTCGACAACATTACGAGAAGTATTTTGGCACTATCGGAGCGAAACTAATTTTGGAAACTGGGCCAAAAGAAAAATTACACCCTAGCTTCTATGTTTTAGAATTTAAGCCTAATGCCAAACATGACTTTTGGGTTTATTGTTCTGTTGGCATGTCACTAGACAGAGACGACAGTAATTTAATAGAATTATTTGTTTTCTCTCCACGACAAGACAAAGCTCAAGTCGAACTCATAACGGTTAGTGCTTCGTATCACAGACAAAAAATACCTTTAAATATTCATCATACAGTAAATGTTGGCAGACCTTGGCTCGACAATTCATTGTGCGACCACGCTTTTATTTCATTGCCTTACCTTGACGGTGAAGAACTTGAACTTTTCAAATACAACGAAATGACATATCATTGTTATTGGTTAATACCAATTACCGAAAAGGAACGAGAATATAAAATCGAGAAAGGCTGCGAAGCTTTAGAACAATTATTTGAAGACAAACAACTCGACTATCTAAACCCGGAAAGAAAGTGTTTGTTGACAGAATGAAAATCGTTCGACAAATGACCAGCTGCTAACAGCAGTAAATTATGAGGAACTTTATGCTAAAAATAATATTACTTTTATTTTCATTCAATTTGTTTGCGCAAACTGAATCAGATTTTGAAATCGTTCAAATCGAAGGCTTTTATACTTATGGATGGGAGAATTCAAGTTTTTATGAAAAAACTCAAGATAACCTTTGTCCACCGATGTGGCTTGAGTTTGATAAGAATCTAACTTTATCTGATTCTTTGCAAAAAGTTATTTTCGATGACAATTTTGATGGAGTTTTTTTGAAAGTTATTGGAAGAAAAAAAAGTAATGGGAATTTTGGGCACTTAGGAGCTTACACGTCTATGATAACTGTTTCCAAAATAATATTTGTAGACCAAAAAAAAACACTTAAAAATAACTTTGTAAAAAAGAAGCTGTAAATAATCTACCACTAACAGGTACTATAACGGATTTGGGCAATTGGCTTATTGGAAAGTTGCTTTTATATTTGGGATGATTTGGCAAATCCGAGAAATAGGACTTAATTTAGTCCCAAACCCGCTGTAGTATCAGAACGTTAGCGGATATTCTAAAGTGACAGAAAACTAAAAAACTAGAAATATAATGTCAGACAATATTAAATTTAAATGCAGTTGTTGTGGAGAAATACACGAAGAGTGGCCTGCATTAACTTTTATTTCCCCAGATAATTATAACTGTTTATCAGAAGAAGACAAAAAAAGTATTGGTTATATTGATAGCGATTTTTGCACAATAAATCATAGTGACCAAATAGATAGATTTATTCGTTGCACTTTAACTCAAAAAGTTAATGACCATTGCGAAGATTTGGAGTACGGACTTTGGGTTTCTTTAAGTGAAAAAAGTTATGTGGATTATGAAAAAAACTTCAATAATGAATGCGAAGAAAAAGGCTATTTTGGTTGGCTCTGTAATGATATAATAGATTATGACTTTTCGGAAAGCATTCCTATGAATGTAATTACACGAAATGATGGACAAAGACCAGAATTAATTCCTCATAAAGATTTTGATCATCCATTTGTAAAAGATTATTACAATGGAATTTCTAAAAAAGAAGCCGAAAGAAGAATTTCTAATATGTTAGAAATCGTTAATAAAAATGAAATAGAAAATGAAGAAGCTAAAAAAAGGAAATGGTGGAAAATATGGTAATAAATAGAAAAAACAACCGCTAACAGCTACTACAACGGATTTGGGCAATATGCTTAATGGGAAGTTGCTTTTGTATTTGGGATGATTTGGCAAATCCAAATAATGGGCTTAATTTAGTTCCAAACTCGCTGTAGTACCAGAACGGTTAGGTTGCATATTGGAAGACCTCGCAACATAATAGAAAATTAAGAAATATGAAGTATTTGATTTTATTGATTTTTTTCTTGTTCCAATTGAGCTGTATCGGACAGACGATACAAAAATTCCTTGTCAATGATTATAAGTTAAATGACAATACTATTTCAGAGATTTTTCAAACTAAAACATATTTTGAAAAATCAGAAACAAATACATATAAGCGGACTTATTACTACAATTCAAAGGGGTTTATTATTAAAATGGTAGGATTAGATAACGAAGGTAAATTGAGTACAAGAATGAGTTACGAGTATGACAATTTTGATAATCTAATACAGATAAAAGATGAAAAATGGAATCATTCATTAGGCTATTCATTGATTACTACCAATTTTTATTTTGAATCATTAGACTGGGTAGGAATTGAAACAATTGGAAATGAAGGTAAAATAGAGAATAAGTCAATCGTTCAGACAGAAAAAGGATACCCAGTTAAAATTACCTCCTACAATCGGGATAATTCCTTGATTGGATATGAAATTGCGGAATATAATTATAACAAGAATGAAGTTTTAATCAAATTATTTAATAGTCAAGAAATCTTTATTGGAAAGACAATTGCCTTAAAACTTAATTTAAGTAATGACAGCAATTTTAAAGTGGATGGTGTTATAAAAAATGAATTTGGGGATATAACTCAAGAATTAAAACCAAGGTGCTTATCATGTGATGAATTGGTAACTTATAAGTATGTATACAAATATGATAACAATAAAAACTGGATTAGTAAAGTAACTTATAAGGAAGAAGGTGTCAGTACAGAAAAGATTCTAAAAGAAAAGAGAAAGTTAAAATATAGAAATACGCAACCTAACAGCTACAACGGATTTGGGAAATAGACCTAATGGAAAGAATGGGCTTAATTTAATCCCAAACCCACTGTAGTACCAGAACGTTATGTGGCATAGTAAGAAAAAACGAGCGAATTAATGAAAATTAGAATGACAAGGATTACAATAATTTTAATGTTTTGTATTAGCTATGTTTCTAATGGACAAAGCAAAACTCAAGATGTAATTGTTGACAGTAATGGAAAAGTAATTTCCAAAACTAAAACAGGAAAGACTAAAAACACAACGTCTGAACAGACAATTGAAATGTTTTATAAATACCAAAATGATATTGAAAAACTGAGCCCATTAATTAGTATTGGGTTTTATCAGAAAACGCCTTATTATAAATTAAAGGAAATACTAAAAGAAAAAAATAAGTCTTGTGGTAAACTTATCGAAAAAAGCTTAATCAAAACTCAAAAGGCAGAAGATAATAATTCAATTGGCTATACTTACAAGGTTACATATCAAAATATGAAAATAATAGAAGAAATTGGTCTAATAAAAGAATTCGGAAAAGACTATTTCCAAGTTTTTATATATAATATCAAAAGAGCGGAAAACTAAAATTTGCTAAATAGAAACGTATAAAACTACGCCACATAACAGATACTGCAACTGATTTGAGCAATTTATTTAATAGAAAGTTGGCTTTGTATTTAGGATAATTTGGCAAGTTCGAAAATAGGGCTTAATTAAGTCCCAAACCCGCTGTAGTACCGGAACGTTAGCGGGCATTGTAACGAAGCGGTACAGAGAACACATTCAAATTTACAAAGTATGGACAAAACAATAAAAGAAATATTGTGGAATCAGTTTGGAGCAAGCATTGATATGCTCATCAATGTAATCTCAAATTGCCCTGATGACTACTTTTTGACGCATAGACGATTTTACTATATCGCATTTCACAGTACAATTTTTTTAGACTACTATTTGACAATTCCGCCAAAGGATTTTTTGCCGTTGCTTTCCTTTACACAAAAAGGACCTGACGACAGACCGAAAGAAGCAATTGACGATTTAATACCCGACAAAATTTACAGCAAACAAGAAATAGAGGAGTATCTTAAACAAGGTCGTAATAAATGTAAACAACTTATTGAATCTCTGACTGACGAAAAACTAAATGAAAGATTTAGAGAAGGAGACGAACCAAATGATATGGACTATCCGATTTTAGAAATTCTACTTTACAACCTACGACATACCCAACATCATACAGCACAATTAAATATGCTGTTACGACAAGATATAGATAAACATATGGAATGGTCATTTAGAGTGGACGACATAAACAATGATAAATGAAAAATATCGGTGCAAAAACGACGACCCGCTAACATCGGTTTTGTACAAGTGGGGCTGAAGCAATAAATTGAACATTTGTAATTCTGTTCATCTTTTGTGCTAAATTTGAACTTACGTTTTCCAAATTCCCCACCTGCACAAAGCCGAAAACCGTTAACACTAATTTTAAGACCAACATTATTCCAATGACAAAAGTACGAAAGGGAGCATTTCTTATACTATTCATAATTCTGACTGTATTGACAGCCGGACTCATTTTGAATAGTAGCGCGTTTCGTAATCAAGACACTATTTTAAATAGAATACAGTGTATGTTTTTTGACAAAAACACAATAAGCATTTCGGCAACGGACATTAACCCAGACAGCATTGTAATTGAATCCATAGAAGAAGACAAGGTTGTGTTTAAAGGGGGCAAAATGACTTCAAAAATAAAAAATCAGTATGGAGGTGACAACTTCAAAATCCTTTACAATAAAAAACTTCTGGGACAAGCCGGAATTTTCAAGACCAATTGGTGGCACACTCATGACTATTATTTTAAGGTCTTTAGAAAGAACACCAACATTTCGTTTGACTTTAATGTCGAAGGCCCAGACCACAAATCCTTGTACTTTAAGCATTTTGAAATAGATAGTCTAAATCGTAAATCGACTGAAATATTTTACGATTCAAAAGGTAAGACTGGGCAAATAAATATTAATTACTTTGACAAACAAGGAAACCTAATTGCTGACGAAGTATGGGACAATGGATTTTTTGTAAACATGAATACATATTCAAATGGGAATTGGTTGAAAAATTATACTACCAACAAGTACTCAAAGACAGAAAAATACAAGTTATTAAAATTAAATCAGGCCGACTCTTTAGTTTATATTTATCAAACTGAGAAGGCCAACAATATAACCAATGAACGGATTGCAATCAAAAACTAGTGCTAACAGGCGTTTGGCAAAAAAGCGGGTTCAGTGGTTAATTGCACATTCTGCCTCGTATCAACTTTTGTGCTGGTTTGACAGTTTAGTGCTTCGCCAAGCGCCAAACCGTTATAGCCAATTTTACAGATGACAGCAAAAAGAAACATAATTATAGTCTCAATTGTACTCATTAGCATTTTTTTAATAGTGATCTATTGGAAAAAAACTAATGAGTTATGTATCGGTTGTGGAGGTTGTGAATATGAAAAATTTACAGATACTATTAAAGTTGAAAAGATAATTTATGAAAGTGACTCAATAGACTACATAAATTTTAAATCTACAGTTAATTCTAATCACAAATATCAAGAAGATTCGTGGGATTTAAGTTTTCGAATAGGAAAAGATTTTAGCGAAAAAGAAATTAAAGACACGTTGAATAAATACTCAATAACTGGAGAAAGGATTATCAAAGGAACTTGCACTCCGTATAGTATAACAGAAATGAAACTTATTAAAAAATGAATAAGTTCCAGACAATTGATGACAAGTTGTACAGTTTTGCGATAAAACTTAATGCAACTTTGTCGAAAGGCAGATCACATTTTCCTAGAGAAATGGTAACCTTTGAGGAAAGAAGAATTGATTGGTACGAGAATCAGATAAAAAAAGCAATTATTATTCAGCCAACATTTACAGCAAAAGGTGTTGATTCATCCCTTTGGAATTTTATAAATGTTGCTTGGATTGAACACAATGGGGTCCCAATTAAACCTGGATGGCAGAATTGCTTAATCGACAAAAAAGATTTTAGCGAAATTGAAAAACAAATTGACCAATTACTTACTAAATCTGAACAGAATTTAAACGGTATAGAAATTAAGGATGTATTATTATAACTGCCTCCGCTTACCGCTGTCGCGAGCATCTTCCCATAAGTGTTCGAAACCTCATTCTTAATTAAGAATTTCTTTTTCGAGTTGGATATAACTTCTGCTTAAAATTAGTGATTTCATCTTTCAATTTCTTGTTAGCACTATTCAATAGTTCATTTTGATCTTTCATGATACTTATTAAGTCGTGCATAGCGTTTAGATTTTCCAATTGGACACAAACGATTTGCTCCAAATCGGCTTTCGTATATCTTCTACTCATAATGTAATTTTTAAAAGCAATTCTTTAGACTTTCTAAACAAATATAATGAAAATCTATATAAATACAAAACAAAACTTTAGACATTCTATATTTTTATTTAATCAAGCTATATTTACGGATATAAATTCGAAATATTATGACACCTTTAGGACTATATCTTACCAAGAAATCCGTGAATAGAGCAATGGTTTCCAGAAGATCTGGAATCAGTCAGGCTCGATTGTCCCAATTGACTTCAAATGAATCAACAAAACTGAGAGCGGACGAATTGTATTTGATTGCTCTGGCCATTGACATTGACCCTGGGGAAATGTTTAAAGAAGTATTTAGTGATTTGAAATTGAAAAAATAATTATTATAATTCTGTACTCAAATCACTAATTGAAAAATGAATTTTAAAAATCTAACCGCCAGCCAAAAAAATATTTTAAAAACTTTGGCATTTTATTTAATTTACATTTTAATCGCATTAATACTTTTTTATGTGCTCCCTAATGGAATCTGCGCACCTGGACCAAATGCAATATTAATTTTATTGGCACCATTTGTAGTCGGAATATTTACAATAGTTAATTTGATAAAAACATTCCTCAATAAGGAATATTCAAGTTCGTTAATTATCCATTTTTCTATTTTGATTGTTTTACTCATTTTGATAAACAGTTATAGTCACAACTGCTAACCGTTTAACCAAACAACAAATAATTTGATTGATATAAAATACATCCTGGAAGAAAATGACTTTTTGCAATTAAACCTTTATTTTTTCAAAACTGAAGGAAAGTTAAAAAGTATAATTCGCAAAACATTCATCGCATATTTAATCATAATTTTTATTTTATGTGGCTTTCTAATTTGGAAAAATGAATATTTAGTTGCAACTACATTGTTGGTAGTAGCTGCAATAATTTCAATTTTTCATTCAAAGCGAATGAAAAATATTTATTTAAAAATATTTACAAAGAATATTAAACAGTATGAAAGTAGATTTAACAAAGAAGTTGAATTACAAGTTTCCGATTCTCTATTGCAGGTAAAAAGCGTTGCGGGAAAATTTGATTTTAATTTATCTCAAATTGATTTCATTTCAGAAACTAACGAATATTTCATAATAAAACTAAAAATTGAAGCTATTATAATTCCAAAGAAAAGATTAGAAAATGTAAATATTCTAAAAGGAGATTTGACAAAATTATCCGAAAAATTGAATATCGAGTTCATTAATAATCTTAATTGGAAATGGTAAACGACACTCAATCGAATGGGTTTTCAAAAGTTTATTAAATGACAACAGAAAAGCAAAATGCTTCCCTTTAGCCCCCGATTGAAGTGAAAATCCTTTTGTGCCAGCGTTCGGCACAAAAGATTGCAACGGAAAGCGGAACAATCCTACCAAAAAAACCAAATGTTTCTGCTTGAAAATAATAATCGAACTCTGTTTATAGTTATTAAATCCTCAACTTCGTACCTTTGCAGCCTTGGTAAAAACCAAAAAAGCAATAAAGAGACAAAATGATTGAAGATAAAAACCCACAACGTACCAGTATAGCGCAATTAGGCGAGTTTGGTTTGATAGAACATTTAACCAAAAATTTTGATGTTAAACAAGAGTCGACTTTAAAAAGTATCGGTGATGATGCCGCTGTTCTTGATTTCAAGGATAAAAAAGTAGTGATTTCGACCGATTTATTAATTGAAGGCGTACATTTTGATTTGGCTTATATGCCGTTGAAACATTTAGGATACAAAGCTGTTGTAGTAAATGTGTCTGACATTTGTGCCATGAATGCCAAACCAACGCAAATAACGGTTTCTGTAGCCGTTTCTAATCGTTTTCCTCTGGAAGCCCTGGAAGAATTATTTGAAGGAATTACACACGCTGCAAATGAGTATAAAGTGGATGTTATTGGCGGTGATACAACCTCATCCCAAAAAGGATTGATTATTAGCATTACCGCAATTGGTGAAGCTAATGAAGATGAAATCGTTTACAGAAACGGAGCCAAACAAACCGATTTATTGGTTGTTACCGGTGACATCGGTGCTGCTTATATGGGATTACAGGTTCTGGAAAGAGAAAAACAAGTCTTTCAGGTTAATCCGAACAATCAGCCTGATTTGGATCTTTACACCTATTTAATTGAGCGTCAGTTGAAACCTGAGGCACGAAAAGATGTTCGTACCTTATTGCATGCCCTTGAAATAAAACCAACTTCGATGATTGATATTTCTGACGGGTTATCATCTGAAATTATTCATTTGTGCAAACAATCAAAAGTGGGTTGTAATTTATACGAAGATAAATTGCCGTTGGATCCACAGTTTATTTCGACTTGCGAAGAGTTCAATATTGACAGTACGACTGTTGCTATAAATGGCGGCGAAGATTATGAACTTTTATTTACAATTGACATTAATGATTTTGACAAAATAAAAGGAAATCCAAATTTCTCTGTTATTGGTCATATGGCTGATGAAAGCGAAGGAATTCATCTGGTAACACGTGCCAATACCAAAATTGCCTTAAAAGCTCGTGGATGGGATGCTTTGAGCGAATAATTTTAAAAATTCCAAATAAAAAAATTCCAAATTCCAATAATGCTAGTCATATCATTGGAATTTGGAATTTTTTATTTTTAGAAAAGACCTTTGCTTTTCGCTTCTTTTACTAATTCTTCATCAGAGCCGGATTTTATTTTGAGTAACTCTTTCATGTTGGTTTTTCTTCGTTCAATAGCAATCAAAGAAATAGGGATATAATGCGGAATATCTTCTGTAAGGGTTCCTTTTGATAAATGAAAGAGAATCTGTTTGTCAAATTCGTCTATTTCAATTGAATTTGCAGGAGACTGATGAAGCATTTTAACTACCGATTGGCTGTAATACTTTTCGTTTTTTATCACTTTATCAAAAGCAAAAAGCAATTCATCAAAAGTTAAATCATTTTTTATAATTAATCCGTTTGGGTTTATGGTACGGATGATCGTTTTTATTTTCAATAATTCAGTATACATTGTCAGCAAAATAATTTTGCAATTTGGCATGTGTTCTAAAATTAATTTTGCCAAATCTTCTCCTGAAAAAATTTCTTTTTCATCATAGGCAGGCATACTAATATCCAGAAAGGCAATATCAAAAACCGGTGATTCAGGATCCGTAATAATTTCATAAGCCGATTTACAGTCTTTAGCCTGAGAGATAAAAAACTCATGTTTATTAGGGTCATATCGTGTAATAGCATTTTTATAACCTTCAATAATAAACGGATGATCATCTACTATTAGAATATTGCTTTTATTTTTAATCGACGTGGTTAAATCAGCTTTCATTATGAATTGTATTTATTTTTTGATCAATTGGTATCTTTACAATTATTGAAGTTCCTTCACCCTTGGCCGAGTGTATTTCGACATTTCCATTACATTCTGCTGTTCTGTATATAATATTTTGCAACCCAATTCCTTTTTTTGTTTTATGAATATTAAAACCGATTCCATCATCTGATATTAATAAAACTAAAAAATTGATTTCATTTTTAAACTCAACTGTAATGGTTTGCGCCTGAGCATATTTATTCCCATTCTGGAGCGCTTCCTGAACTATTCTGTACAAATTAATTTTTATAACATTCCCAACTAAATCCCATTTAATATTTGAATCAATATTGTAAATCAATTTAGTACTAAATGTGTTTACCTGATTTTGGAATAATTTTTCTAAAATCGCAACAAAATTATTAATTAATCCTGATTTTTCTTTATTCAAATCGTGAGAAATTTCCCTAATGTCCTGCTCAATCTCTTTTAACTCAAGCAGATACTTTTTTCTCTTTTCTGCAGCTGCATCTTCATCTAATTTATCCAGACTGTCTAAACTGATCCGAACACCAAACATTCTGCCTAAAACACCGTCATGCAATTCCTGGGCTACTTTTTTCTTTTCTTTGATCCGCATGGTTTCTATTGCATTTTGCTGCGAAATCATCAAATTATAAATATCCTCATTTGCAATTTGCTGCTGCTGTCTAAAAAGCAATTCCCTGTTTTTTGCTTTTTGGATTTTGTAAATATAGAAAAACAAACCAATAAGTGAAAATATACTAAAAACATAAACCAATGTCCTGTTTTGTATTTCCAGACTCGAATTCTCATTTTTTATTTCATTTGTTTCATATTCTATTCGGGTAAATTTATCTCCCATTTTGCGTTCTGCCTTTTGCAGACTGTCATTAATACGGATATAATCTTCCGAAAATTTTGAAGCTTTTTCCGGCTGAATCAACGATAACTGCTTCAAAGCTACCAAAACGTTACGAAAATTTTTGGTTCGTTTTGAAACTGTAAGTGCCTGATTTGAATAATGTAAAGCTCTTGCAGTATCTTTTCTCGAAGCAAAATATTCCGATAAATGCATTTTACTGGCTGTTATACCTGCTGTTAACTGTAAACTATCTCTAATCCTGAGCGCCTTATAAAATAAGTTTGGAAGCTCATGATCCTGATTTAGTTTAAACTCAGAATAAGCTAAATTATCCAGTAAAATAGCATATAATTCAGGTTTCTGATTAAATAGATTTTTTTCTTTTAAACCCTCTTTAAAATAAAAATTAGCTTTTTTATAATCATTCAGGTTTTGGTAAACAAATCCTATATTGTTTAACGAAGTTGCTTTTGATTGAAATTCGACAGGAATAATCTTATCATCAATACTGGCAATCGCTTTGTTATGAAACTCAATTGCTTTATCATATTCACCTAATTCATTGTACAAAATTCCGAGCAGGTTATAAGCTTCATATAAAACATCATTGTTTTTCTTTCCTTTAATTACCCTAAGTGCATTAAAAACGGCCTTTTCACTACCATAAAAATCCCCTTCATTAAACTGCAATAAAGCCTTGCTCAGTCTTGTTTTTGCTAAATTATAAAAATCATCAGTTGCTAAATATAGCTTTTCAGCTTTATAGTAATAGGCAAATGCACTGTCCGAAGAAGTTTGAGAAGTATAATAATCCCCTAAATAAATATAAGCTTTAGACATTGAAACGGAATCATTTGCCTTTTGTGCTTTTTCTAAAATAATTTTGACTGTTTTATTATATTCATTCCAGTCACGCATATTAAAATAACGATTGGCAACCTTAAAAAGATATACTCTTTTCAACGAATCGTCTGGTTGCCCCATAATAACTTCTAAAGCCTTGCGGTTGTACTTTTGTTTTATCTGTACCGGTAATTTGTATTCGTTAGCAAGTGACAAATACAAATCAAGACTATCTTTAGATTGACTGGATATATGAGTACCATCTTTTTGCTTGGTACAACCAGCAAAAAAAATAAGCAATATAAGATAGTATTTTTTCAAGTTTGCCTTTAAGATTTATTCAAAAATACAAAACTATCTATTAGGCATAAAAAAAAAGACTCTCTAATTTAGACAGTCTTTTATATATTGGCATGAATTAGAAGTAATTAATCCACTTTTCTGCTTTGTCCAGCCGATTGATTTCCGTCAATACTTAATTGTGCATTTTGATTTGATAAGTCAGTTCCCATCATATCTACTTTTCTACTTTGTCCAGCTGATTGATTTCCATCAATACTAACTGTTATATTATTATTTACTAAAGTATCATTTGAAGTTTCAGAAGTATTAAATGAAGTTAATACCATTACTAAAGAAAATAATCCGGTTGTTAAAGCTAATTTTTTCATGACTGTAGAGTTTTATATTGTTATACTTTTTTACACTTTTTGACTCCATTTCTGTTGGAATTCTTTTGTAAAACTAAACAGTAAACCTCGATAATCATTTAAAAAAAAGGCGTTTATGGTCAATGCTATTCGTTCGTGAGTGAATGGATAGCAAATCAGGGCAGATGGTTTATTTTAAGTTTCTATGTAATTTTCATTAGCAAATTCGCTGATAATAAAGTCGACATTTGCTTTATAAGACTTGGAAAACGGTAATTTTATAGTCGTTTTTTTAATATAACATAATGAGTTTCCTGTGTGTATTCTCGAAATATAATTACGATTCACAATATAACTATTATGTATTCTGATAAAAGGGTTCGACAAAACGGTCTCGAAATGCTTTAAAGTTTTAAAAGCCGTAATCATCTCCCCATTTTTTAGATGGATATCAGTAGAATTATTATCGGCCTGAAAGTAACATATTTCATTTGAATCAATATAACGATGATCTCCATATGACTTTACACACAAAATGAAAGATTTACGATTTTTATTGATTTGAACATCTTCCGAATTTTGTTTTTCCTTATGTTTTAAATTTTGAACCAACAGTATTTCATCTTCACTATTTGATTTGTTTAACTTATGAATCAATTTCACAAAATCAATTACAGATAAAGGTTTTAGCAAATAATCGTTTACTTCGTATTGAATGCAGTCAAATGCCAAATCTTTTCTTTTTGTTGTAACAACTATTTTTGGTATTTCTTTTAAATACATCAGCAATCCATTGATTAAATTCAATGAAAGTCCACTGGCTTTATCTTTTGGATCTATTTCTAAAAAAATCAAATCCGGGATATGCTTTAATATCAGATTCAATCCATCGGTATAATTATTAGCGGAAGCTATAAAATTTAATTCCGGGAATTCACCTGCAATTGTCCTTATCCTTTCAACACAATCAGGATCATCGTCTAAAATAATGTAGGTATAATTCATTTTTAGGCATTAATTAGGGGCTATTCAGTTAATTTCTGTGCTATTTCGTTAAAATAAAACATATAAAGTTATAAAAAATATTTCAAACCCTTAACATACTGACATTAAAAATACAGGTTGCAAATTTATAAAACAAAAAAATCCCAAACTCCTGAAAGGAATTTGGGATGTATATATTGAAATTTAAAAACTTACATTTTCATTAACCAGTTTTTCATCGAAACTTCATTTTCGATAATAGTTTTCAATTCAGAGATTTTCACCCTATCTTGTTTCATTGAATCCCTATGACGAATTGTTACCGTTTCGTCTTCAAGAGTCTGGTGATCTACAGTAATACAGAATGGAGTTCCTAAGGCATCCTGTCTTCTGTAACGACGACCAACTGCGTCTTTTTCATCGTAAGCAACATTGAAATCCCATTTTAAATCTTCGATGATTTTTTTAGAAATTTCCGGCAATCCGTCTCTTTTAATTAAAGGTAAAACAGCTGCTTTTGTCGGCGCTAAAACTGATGGCAGTTTGAGAACGGTTCTTGTAGAACCATCTTCCAAAGCTTCTTCTTTTAATGAAGTAGCAAAAACTGCCAAGAACATACGGTCTAAACCAACTGAAGTTTCTACAACATATGGCACATAGTTTTCATTCAATTCAGGATCAAAATATTGTAACTTTCTTCCTGAAAATTTTTCGTGTGCTTTTAAATCAAAATCTGTACGAGAGTGAATCCCTTCCAATTCTTTGAATCCAAAAGGGAAATTAAATTCGATATCAGCCGCTGCGTTTGCGTAGTGCGCTAATTTTTCGTGGTCATGAAAACGGTAATTTTCTTTTCCTAATCCTAAAGATAAATGCCAGTTTAGACGAGTTGTTTTCCAGTGCTCATACCATTGCATTTCTTCACCCGGACGTACAAAAAATTGCATTTCCATTTGTTCAAATTCACGCATACGGAAAATAAATTGTCTTGCAACAATTTCATTTCTAAATGCTTTACCCGTTTGAGCAATTCCAAAAGGAACTTTCATACGGCCTGATTTCTGCACATTAAGAAAATTCACAAAAATACCCTGAGCTGTTTCCGGACGTAAATATAAATCCATTGCAGAATCTGCAGAAGCACCTAATTTAGTTCCGAACATTAAGTTGAATTGCTTTACATCTGTCCAGTTTCTTGAACCGGTTTCAGGATCAGCAATTTCTAATTCTTCGATTAAAGCTTTTACATCAGCTAAGTCTTCATTTCCTAAAGATCTTGCTAATCTTTCCAGAATTTCTCTCTCTTTTGCAAGATATTCAACCACACGTGTATTAGTAGTGATAAATTCCTGCTCATTAAAAGCATCTCCAAAACGCTCTTTTGCTTTTTCGATTTCCTTTTTTGCTTTCACATTAAGCTTTTCAGCATAATCTTCAACCAAAACATCAGCTCTATATCTTTTTTTCGAATCTTTATTATCAATTAACGGATCATTGAATGCATCAACGTGGCCTGAAGCTTTCCAGGTTGTTGGATGCATTAATATTGCAGCATCAAGGCCGACAATATTTTCATTCATCTGAACCATTGATTTCCACCAATATTCACGGATATTCTTTTTTAATTCGACACCATTTTGTGCATAATCATAGACAGCACTCAATCCGTCGTAAACTTCGCTTGACGGAAAAATAAATCCGTACTCTTTTGCGTGCGAAACCACATTCTTAAATATATCTTCTTGTTTTGCCATAGTGATGCAAAAATATAAAAAGTGAGTTTAAAAAAAAGAAAAATAGCTGAAGATTGACCCTTGATTTTTAAATTTTTATAAATAAATCCCGGTTTTTCTGTTTAAGAACAGAAATTAATAATTTTTTCTATAAATCATACCGATAAGTTCCTATCTTTCTATTTAAATCCCCTACTTTTTTATCAATTTAAAAGTTTCTGATTTACCTTGATTCGTAATAATAAGAATGTAAAAACCTGATGGTAATCCGGAAACCTTAATTATTTTATCGGTTGAAACTCCCTGACTTACTTTTTTAGATTCAGCATTATAAATTTCATAATTAAAATTAGAATACAAATAATTATGTACCTCAACAGAATTTTCAGCAGGATTAGGCGTTATAAAAGGCAAATCTTTGGGAGCAATATTGACAATTTTCTTTTGATTTGCATTACACGCTTTTTGGATAAAGCTTTCCAGTTCTTTGTTATAATATTTTTTTTCGTAGCCTAAAGCTCTGGCTTTTTGAAAATATTCGCAGGCTTTTTGAGATTGTCCTAAATCATAATATACAATTCCGAGGTATTTATTTGCTACGGAGTTCTTGTCATTAATTCGCAAGGCTTCATTCAAATCTGCTATACCCAAGTCGGTTTTTCCTAATTTATGATAGGCAAGTCCTCTTATTGTTCTTAAATCACTCTCTTCGTTTCCGTATCCGTTTTCATATAAATTTGCTTCATTTTGAAAAGCAATATCAATATTTTCTACTGCCTTATCATATTCTTCCAGTTCCAAATACGTATACCCTAAAACCCAGTGCGCAAAATTATGATTTGGAAACCTGCGCTCCACTTCGTTCAAATAGTAAATCGCCAATCGATAGTCGTGAGCTTCCGTAGCCAGATAAGCTCCCAGATTAAAGTAGTGTCTTGTTTCGGCTGGATCAATTTGAATTGCCATTAATTTGTAATTAATACTAAGATTATCATTCTCAAATCTGGAATAAATGGTAGAAAGCCTACTATAGATTTCAGCTAAGTCCTGATTTATTCTGGGAAATTTTGTTATTGCATCTGGATTTGCTTTAATATTTTCCAACTGCGTTTTAAATCCTAAAAAATCAAATTCTGCCAATACATTATCCTCAAGATATGTCTGGCTTGCTGCTCTGCCATAACGTAATCCATAATTATTGGGATCCGATTTTAACAATTCATTGTTTTTAACAATAATTGCATAATTTTCTTCGACCTTCGCTTTGTTTTTGAGATTATCCTCTTTTAGAAAATCAGTTCTTTTAATCAAAATACCCTTTTTATAGAGCCAGGTCGTTTTTAACTTTCCTTCGCTTGAAAACTTTTGACAAAGGCCATTTATCAAAGTATTTTCATCAAAATAAAATCTTTCGTCTAATCCTCCAACAATATGATACGTTTTAATGCTGTCTAACATTTGATCTGGTCCCATATAAAACTCTCTCGCAACTAGTCCATTTTTGAAAAACGTTTTCCTTACATTTTCATTCTTTTGAGCAGATACTTGATTTTCAAAAACTAAAAAAACAATTGCTGCTGAAATTACACAGCTACTTCGGTAGATATTTTTCATATACAAGGATTGATTCAATGGCTTCAAATAAGTTTTATTAGTTAAGTTTTTTAAATATTAAAACTAAAAAGTCATTTCTTGTAAAAATATTTTTATTAAAATTAATATTTTGGTTATATTTATTCAAAAGTCAATAGTATTTTATCGCTGATAAAGAGACTGTTTTTAAATGATATTACTTATCCGCATTTTTTAACCTTAATTATTTCAACTATGCTTAAATATCTTATTAATCTCTTTTTTCCTAAACTTTGTGCGGGCTGCCATGCGCTTTTAATGACCAATGAAATTGCTATTTGCACCGATTGCCGACATGAAATGCCTTTAACGCAACATCATTTAGATCCTAAAAATGACGCTTTCAATAAATTTTATGGCAAAATTGATATCGAATATGCATCGGCATTTTTATATTTTAATAAAAAGGGAATTGTACAGGAGCTTATTCACAATTTGAAATATAAAGGATATGAAGAAGCAGGGACTGTCCTGGGATATTGGTATGTGGAAGATTTAAAAGAATTAAATCTTAAAATTCCTTTTGACATTGTAATTCCTGTGCCGTTACATCAAAAAAAATTTAAAGAACGCGGCTATAATCAGGTAACTACTTTTGGAAGGGCTTTGGCTGAAGGTTTGGATATCGTTTATGATGATTCCATTTTACTTCGAACAAAATACGCCAAAACACAATCCAAAAAAAATCTTTCCGGTCGGTCAGAAGGCATAAAAAATGCATTTGATGTGCGTTATTCAGAAGCAAATCACAACAAACATTTTTTAATCGTTGATGATGTAATTACTACAGGATCAACACTTGAGGCCTGTTCCCGAACTTTACAGAAAATCCCGGGAGCAAAAATCAGTATTGTCTGCATGGCGATGGCACACTCCTAAATTTAGTTTACCAGTATTTTTTTGACAATTCTTTTATCTCCATTTATTATTGTTACAAAATACAATCCCAGAGACGTTTTTGACAACTGAATATTTTGGTTAAAATAAGGTGATTTGTCATACGTTTTATCATAGACTTTACGACCTGAAATATCATGAACAAACACTTCAACAGTTTTAGTTGAATCGCATTCGAATTGAACATTAAAATTACCTTTATTAGGATTTGGAGACATTGCAAAATCTACACCCTCAAATTCAGAGTTATCCAGAGTAAAAGTTTGACTGCAAATATTTACCGATGCAGAATTTATGGTTCCAAAATTTCCTGAAACAGCATCCCGAACTTTAAATATCCAATTACCTTGTGGATTTTGACCATTAAAGGCACTTAAAGCTTCAATTGGCAAAACAATCTGACTCGTTGTTTTAGAACAATCCAGAGTAACTCCGGAATCATCATATCCAAGCGATAAGGTTGAATTTACTATATCACAATTTTGGTCATATAATTTCACAACCGTACCCTGAGGACTTACTATTTGAATTTCTAAATCCGAAAATCTATCATGTGTAACATTCACAGATACATTTACATCAGAAATTATACCTGTCGAAGCCGGAACGGTTACTGTTTTTGAAACAAATTCAGTTTGAAAAGGAATCGCAAAAGCACTACCAAAACTATATGTATCACAAGTACTTTGTACTGTATATCCAACTGCAAAAGAATTGCTGTTTAAAGCATAATAAATATTTGCTGTTGGCTCAATCAAAATCCTGCAATTTGTAGCGGTAATATCCAGCGGAACCGTAATAGTTTCTGAACCATCATTTGGTGTAGCTGAAGCTAAAACTACCGGAAAAGTCAAGCCTCCATCTATTGATAATTTAATATTTACAGAACCGGATCCTGATAATGTATTTGTATTATTTACTGCCCAGGTTATGGTTTGAAACGAACCCTTTTGCCAGCCAATATCGTTTGTATTTTGAGAAGTTACTGCAAATGGCCCAATTGCAGGGTTTACCGTAACTATCATATTGTCTGTATTTGTCTGAGGAGTTAATAAAGCTGCATTATCTCTTCCCGTTAAGGAAAAATGCAAAGTTCTTGCTACTGAAGAGACCGATTCCCAAGTTGTGGTTAGTCTATTTTGAAGTACTGTACTCAAACTTGGCATATATCGAATGGGAGAACTGGTTGGAAGAAGAGAACGAAATAATGGCCCGTCTGGTTTTGCAGGATAAGCAATACTGTTACTCCCTTTTGTTGCATCAGTAGCACTATCATTTTGCTCCCAACAATAAGTTATAGAATCTCCTTCGGAATCTGTCCCTGTACCAGTTAAAACAAAAGGTGTATTAAACGGAATCGTATAATCTAAACCTGCATTTATAGTTGGCGGATTATTAATTACAACTGTACTGACCGGACATGTTTTGGTCGCAAGATTATCCTGGATTTGTGAAATACTTGCATATGCAAAGTAATCATCTGAATTGTTTTGAATATCATAATCGCCAGTTACGCCTGCATACGCCATAATGGTTGAACCACTGCCCGGCTCTACATTTACTCCGGTTCCTTCGACAGCATAAGAAAAAGTATGGGTTCCTCCTAACTGATGCCCCATTTCATGTGCTACAAAATCAATATCAAAAGTATCTCCTTGCGGAATTGAATTTGAAGGCGAGGTAAAAGCACTCCCTTTTGCATTCTGATCAGTTGATGAAGCCGGATCAACACATATACATCCAATACAACCTGCATCTCCACCTCCGCCAGAACCCCCAAATAAATGCCCAATATCATAAGCACTGCTTCCCAAAACCGTAGTCAAGGTTTGCTGAACCTGTAAATTCCATGCACCGTTAACACCTGTTGGCGCATTAGAATAAGGATCTGTTACTGCATCGGTATAAATTACATCATCATTATTAGCAATCAAAGTTAATTGTACAGCCAAATCTCTATTAAAAACACCATTCACCCTTGTCATTGTAGCATTCATTCCTGCAAGTGCACCGGCTTTTGTACCACCAAAAAAAGCAGCATATTCACCTGTACATGATATTGCCAATCGTAATGTTTTGAAAGATTGTGTATTGGATGTTGTTTTAGCTGTTTTTGCAGAAGAACCTTTATTTGCATTATTTTCTTTAGTCATACAAGCCAAAAGAGATTTTGAAGTATCCTTATTTTTTGATGTAAACAACACATATTCTGATTTATTCTCAGGATTCTGCTCAATAAATTCAGATGCCTTATCAGTGCGAAGAACCATCGTTTGTACTCCGATTGGAGCAACACTAAAATGAATTTTTGCTGTTTTATCATCCAGACCAGTTCCTTCATAAGCTCTGATTTCAGGATATCTGGCTTGTAATTCCGGATCAAAATTAGAAGATTCCCAAATCATGAATCGTTCTAAAACGCCACCAGCATTTGGAATTGTGATTTCAGAAGTTGCAGATTTACTTGTTGAAGCTGCAATTTTTTGAGTTAGAAGATTCTCATTCAATTTATAATATAACTTATCCTGATTAGAAAGACTTTCAGTTTTTTTTACCGAAACCGAATTAACTTTCTCCCAAAGAACATTCGTTTGAGCATGAATATTAATCCAACCAAAAATAAACATCAAAAAAAGTAATTGTTTTTTCATAATCAAAAAGTTATCAGGGAATAAAATTAAATTAATTAAGTCAAATTAAGATATATTATCGACACATATTTATTTTACATCGACAAATGAGTCCATTTTTCACAAAATCTAACCTTTTCAATTTAAAAATCAATTCGGGTTAGTGCCAGATTTGAAATAGATAGTATAAATTTGCACCATCTTAAATTATTTGCTTTGAAGCTTTTTGAATCTATTAATGAATTTCAATCGACCAAGAAAACAATTCTAACTCTTGGTACCTTTGATGGTGTTCATATTGGTCATAAAAAAATTCTGGAAAGACTCACTCAAAATACAGAAAACGGAAAATACGAGAGTTTAGTACTTACTTTTTTTCCACACCCAAGAATGGTTTTACAAGAAAAATCAGAAATAAAACTTTTGAATACCATTTCTGAAAAATCTAAACTTCTGGAAAAATCCGGCATTGAGAATCTGGTAATTCATCCTTTTAATGAAAGTTTCTCAAGATTAACCGCCGAAGAATTTGTACATTCCATTTTAGTAAATCAATTTCATATCCAAAAAATAATTATTGGTCATGACCATCGTTTTGGAAGAAACAGAACTGCAAATATTGATAATTTAATTGCCTTTGGAGCCGAATATGGTTTTGAAGTAGAGCAAATTTCGGCTCAGGAAATTCAGGATGTTTCGGTTAGTTCTACCAAAATCAGAAAAGCATTGCTGGATGGCAACATGTCTTTAGCCAACGAATATCTGGGATATGCCTATTTTTTGACTGGTGAAGTCGTAAAAGGAAAACAATTGGGAAGAACAATTGGTTTTCCAACTGCCAATATCCAGATCAAAGAAGACTACAAATTAATTCCGAAAAATGGCGTTTATGCTGTTAAGACTTTTATAGGTCAAAAAGAAGTTTTCGGAATGATGAATATTGGTTTTAATCCTACAGTAAATGGTCAAAAGCAAACTATCGAAGTAAATCTTTTTGATTTTGATGCTGATATTTACGGAGAAAAACTTGAAATTTCTCTACTAAAATACCTGCGTGAGGAACAAAAATTTGGTTCAGTGGATTTATTAAAAGAACAATTAAATCAAGATAAGAAAACTGCTTTAAAATTTGTAAGTCAATTGTAAAAACCCCAAAAACTTTACTTTTCGTTATTTTTAAGTCATCGTATTTATTTTTTTAGTAAATTTAATACACTATACTGTTTATCAAATATTTACTATTAACTTCTTTAAAAATAACCACTATGAAATTACCTAAAGAAATATCCAACGGTTTTATAATATTCCTCGGAATAGGCATTTATTTTTTATTGATGAATGTATTAGGTTTAGCTGACTTGTTTTATCTGCGTACCTTAAATGTGTTTTTTATATTTTATGGTGTAAACAGGACCATGCGAATGAATCTTCACGAAGGAGATACCAATTTTGTGTCAAATGCTGTTTCAGCAATGACAACTTCTGTTGTCGGTGTTTCGATGAGCGTTTTCGGCCTGTTGGTTTATAGTTATGCAAGAGGTGGGGATGCCTATGTAAAAACATTATCTGAAACTTTTATGTTTGGAGGAAATCCTTCTGTACCCACATATTGCATCTGTTTATTGTTTGAAGGGCTTGCATCTTCAGTAATTGTTACTTTAATGATGATGTTATACTGGAATAACAAATATATAGCCGATTAATTTTTTAAATTAAAACACATAATTTAAACGCTTTAAAATCATGAAAAAACAAAATTCTATGATTTTAAAGCGTTTGTTTTTGAAATTCACTGCCAAATATTCATTAAAGAAATTCATCATTGGTTGATTAGAACAATTTAACTACTTTTGGAACATCAAAAAATCGTATCAATGAACGTTACAAAACACAACTGGACAAAAGACGAAATAATCGCAATATATAATAAACCTATGATGGACCTGCTGTATGAAGCAGCAACGATTCACAGACAAAAACACGACCCGAATGTGGTTCAGGTATCTACTTTACTTTCCATCAAAACCGGAGGATGTCCTGAAGATTGCGGTTATTGCCCGCAGGCCGCACGTTACAACACAGGGGTTGAAGGAAATGATTTAATGAGTGTAAGCCAGGTAAAAGCACAGGCTTTGCGTGCTAAATCCAGTGGTTCATCCCGTGTATGCATGGGAGCTGCATGGAGAAATGTAAAAGATGGTGAAGAATTTGATCAGGTTTTAGAAATGGTTCGTACTATCAATAAACTTGACATGGAGGTTTGCTGTACATTAGGTATGATTACCGAAAACCAGGCACAACGTTTGGCAGAAGCAGGTTTATATGCTTACAATCACAACCTGGATACTTCTGAAGAATATTATAAAGACGTAATTTCAACACGTGGCTTCGAAGATCGTTTACAGACTATCGAAAATGTTCGTAAAACCAATGTTACGGTTTGCAGTGGTGGAATTATCGGGATGGGGGAAAGTATCGAAGACAGGGCCGGAATGCTTGTAGCACTTTCTACTTTAAATCCACAACCGGAATCAGTGCCAATTAATGCTTTGGTTGCCGTTGAGGGAACGCCAATGGAAGAAGAAAAACCGGTTGAAATTTGGGAAATGATTCGTATGGTAGCAACTACCCGAATTGTTATGCCTGACACACAAGTACGTTTGTCAGCAGGAAGAACCAATATGAGCCGTGAAGGTCAGGCAATGTGCTTTTTTGCAGGTGCCAATTCTATTTTTGCAGGTGACAAATTGCTTACTACTCCAAACCCTGATGTACACGAAGACATGAAAATGTTTGAGATGTTAGGATTAATTCCGCAAAAACCATTTGTTAAGGTTTCACAACCTCAAACAGTTGAAGCAGCTGATTCACAATTTGCCCCATTAGGCGAAAAACCAAAGTGGTCACGCCCCGGACATACAATTGAAAGAAATCTGGAAGCTTCGATTAAGTCAAAAATTTAAGCGATAGAGTTCATAAGTTTCGAAAAATATTTTTAAATTGCTTGTAACCCAGAGTTATAAGCAATTTTTTTATTTATAGAAATGAAGTTAAAGCAAATTGAAAGGGTAAAAAAAATCTCAAAATCTGATTTTATTTCCCAATATGTAAAAAATCAAATTCCAGTTGTTATCGAAGAGCTAACCGAAGATTGGCCAGCTTATCATAAATGGAGATTATCTTATATCAATGAAATCGCAGGTGATGTTGTCGTTCCCTTATACGACGACAGGCACGTAAATCATGAAGATGGCTTTAATGAAGCACATACTACAATGAAGATGAGCGATTACATTAATCTTTTAGAGCAGAAACCTACCAATTACCGCATTTTTCTTCATAACTTAATGAAAGAGGTGCCTGTGCTGAAAAACGATTTCTTATGGCCGGAAATTGGCTTGAAATTAGTCAAACAACTGCCAATGTTATTTTTTGGCGGAGAGAACTCTAGGGTTTTCATGCATTATGATATTGACTATTCTAATATTTTGCATTTTCATTTTCATGGAGAAAAACAATGTATGCTTTTTGCTCCGGATCAGTCAAAATATTTATACAAAGTCCCACATGCATTAATTTCAAGAGAAGATATAGATTTTGACAATCCTGATTACAACAAATTTCCAGCTCTTAAAAATGCTGAAGGATATATCGCTAATCTAAAACATGGCGAAATGTTATATATGCCGGAAGGATATTGGCATTACATGAAATATCTGACACCGGGTTTTTCCATGAGCCTTCGTGCCTTTCCTAAAAACATCACGAATTTATCTAAAGCAGCTTATAACATACTCATCATGCGCCATTTTGATGTTTTCATGCGAAAATGGAAAGGGCAAAAATGGATTGACTATAAAAACGAAAAGGCGGTTCTGGATACCAATCAAAATTTGCTGAACGAAACTTAATAAATTATTTTTTTAGTTTCCTGACCACTATTCGTTTTAATTTTGAGAATCAGAACTTGATTTTTTGCCTTCAGGTTTGAAATTGTTATTATGTTTAGATTAGTTTGATCATCCATAATTAATTTACCGGACAAGTCAAATACCTGAACTTCCTGAATAGTTGAGCCAATTGATTCTACAACTAATTGCTTTTGATGACGATAAACCTTAATGGCCTTTTCTTTTTGAGAAGCTTCTTTTATCGCTAGTATTTTATTGGTATATTTTAAAACAAAACGGTTATTAAAAGTTCCTTTTTCCGTTGAAAACACATATGGCTCCTTTTTTAAATCATGTAAAATATTTTTGTCTTTATCCTCAAGATAAACTGATTGATTCGTAAGAGCTTCATCTAAATGATCAATGCTTATTGTGAAATTTCCATTAATTTCAGTTTTATACCCCAGTACAGCTTCATCTGAATCCTGAAAAGGAAATTCTCTGCCCTGGATAACCCAATTTTTGCCTCCATTACAAGAATAAAAACCCACATACTGATTCCCATCAAAAAATTCACCATCAAAAGTCCTGTCATAGCTGTTGGTAGCTCCTTCGGCATAACCTATCAAAAGCTGTTTAAAAGCATTCTCTTCATTGGCAAAATTCAACCAGATTCTGTTTTTTTTAACCTCTTTAATTTTTTCTGTTTTTTTAGTTTTTCCCGGCTTAAAAAAACTCGAATTATTTTCTAAAATCCGCATATTGTCTTCAAATTTTACCTCCCCGGGTTTTGCACTCTGAACAAAAAAGGATTGCCCCGAAGTAATTGTCCCGGTCGGTAAAGTTTCATTCTCTCCCGAAGCTAAAGCTTTTCTCGTACCCACACCGCCCAGTAAATTATAAACAGCATAATCATCTGACGTATATTTCTTATTTGTAACGGGAGTATTATGCGTCCAGAAATAAAGAGTTCCTGTGATAATCTCTGAATTTGCTTTTAAAAAAACATCTGCATCAACAGCTGAGGGATATGGATTTCCAATTAAATTGAAACTATCACTATTGCCAACATTGGTTTTAATCATTCCGTTGAATGGAATTCCTTTAAAAACAGCTTCATATTTTTCAGGGACTGTCGTAGAAAAACCCTGTGGTCCACGAATAATATATCCTTTCCCTACAGCCATTACGGTTGATGAAACTTCATTCATCCAATGGTTTGCATCAGCATCAAAAGAAAAAAATTTATCCGACAAAGTAGTTGGCGAAACATCAATCAGTTTTTGATTTTCTACGGGTGAAGACCAATAAGTATAATCAAATTTTAAAACAGGTTTTGTTTTTCGTTTGAAATGAATAATTCCTGTATTGACGATTTCATCATCTGATTGATATAAAGATGCTGTATCTTCTAAAACCATGATTCCACTTCCAGAATAATTAAAACTCAATCCCAAAGTACTTCCATTGGAAACCTTTACCATTTTTCCTGAATCTATGGTACAACAACATGCATTTGCAGAAGCTGAAAACTGATAATCTTCTTCGAAAGTTAATTCTTTCCCTCCTGAAGGAATTCCATTAGACCATCCGGAACCATCCCATTTTGAACTGTTGTTGCATAATTTTAGTCGGGCAACCCTATGTTTTGCAACTCCTGAAACCGAATTAAAATTACCGCCAATCAGCAGTTTGAAATCAGTAGTAAACCCCATCGAAAACAAAGTGCTATTAAGGATTGTGTTGAATGAGGAATCAATAGTCCCTTTTGCTGACAAGCGTATTAATCGTAAAGAATGTGTTCCGTTATAATTTCCTGAAAAAGAACCTCCAATTAAAATTCGATCATCGGGTTGTACCAAAATATTTCTAACATCTCCATTACTAAAACCTGTTCCTGATTCAAAAGTTGTATCTAAAGTTCCATTAGGATATAATCTTAAAATCCGCTTTTTTGATACTCCATTATAATTTAAGAAAGAGCCTCCAACAATAATTTTTCCATCGGATTGCAGGTCTAAGGCATATACATTTTTATCGAAACCAGTTCCCACAGAAAAACTATTATCTATACTTCCATCAGAATTTAATCGTATTAATCTGGAATATCCAATTCCGTTAAACATATTAAATCGTCCGCCTAATACAATTTTACCGTCTGGCAGAATCAATATTGCATCTATAGCGGCATCTGCCCCTAAAATAGTATTAAAACCCGTATCAATAGTCCCGTCCTGCATTAATCGTACAATATGACCCGCTACTGTCCCATTATATTTTGTAAAACTTCCTGCCAGTAAAATCTTTTGATCAGATTGAATCGTTACTGCAAACACCTGACTATTGCAGCCGCTTCCCGTAGCAAAAGCAATATCTAAACTGCCATCAGGAAAAATTCGTGCGATACGATTACAAGTTGTATTGTTATAACTTGTAAAACTTCCTGCTATAATTATTTTGCCGTCTAATTGTTGCGCAGCTGTTTTTATGGCATTATTCGCCCCGGTTTCGGCAGAATTAAAAGTAATATCCAAATCTCCATCTGATGAAAGCCGTGCCACTTTTGAAGAGAAAACCCCATTAAACTTTGAAAAATTACCAAAAACCATAGTTTTATTATCTGATAATGGCAATACTTTTAAAACCGAATTATCAAAACCAACTCCGGCAGAAAGATATCCGGTATCATGTACTCCATTACCATCAATTTTAGCTAATCTTCCCTGATTTTGAGAATCAAAAACAGAAAAAGAGCCTCCAACAAACCAAGAATCATCTGATGAATTGTTTAAAGCCAAAACAGATGCGGAAGCAGGTCCTGAACCTATATCAAAATTAGTTTTGATATTTCCATTTGCATCCAAAAAAAGTAATCGGTTTACTTCTGATCCATTGTACAAATCGGTAAATGACCCCCCTAACATAATATTCCCAAAAGCATCAGTTTTTATAACGTATACCGAACCATTACTCAAACCTGTTCCTGACAAAAAACCAGAATCAATTGTTCCGTCTGAATTTAGACGAGTAATTCTATTTGCAACAATACCATTATAATCTGTAAAATCTCCACCAATAATGATTCTGCCATCCGATTGCAAAACCATTGTATTTATATCCTGATTAAAACCTGTTCCGATATTAAAAGTGGCATCCATACTCCCATCCGGATTTAAACGGATAATTCTGTTTACATCAATACCATTAAATTTGATAAAATTACCTGCCAGAATAATTTTACCGTCTGTTTGAATTTCTATGCTGTTTATATTGGCAGGCGCACCTAACCCTGACAAAAAACCGAAATCTAAATTACCGTTGGGTAAGATTCTCGCAATTCTGTTAACAGTCGTACCATCATATTTTGTAAAACTTCCAACAATTATAATTTTACCATCTGATTGTTGTACGATCTGGTTTATGATACCAGAACTTGCTGCTTGTGAAGTATTAAAAGTTGTATCATGTGAACCATCATTATTTAAACGAATCAATCTACCGATGGGAGCACCATTATAACTGGTAAAATTACCTCCGATAATAATTTTACCATCAGATTGAATATACGATGAATATACTTTTCCATTAAAACCAGTGCCTGTATTAAAATCCAGATCTACAGTTCCGTCAGGTTTCAATCGTATCAGATACTGAAGTGGCTTTCCGTTAAAATTCAAAAAATCGCCTCCAACAATTAAGTTGTTGTCCGTTTGTTTTGACAAGGTTCTGATGGAATTATCAAAACCATCTCCGTTAACACCATCATCATAGGTATTAAAACTATTATCCAATTTCCCTTGTTGAGCGTTATTGGTTATACAAAAAAAGAAAAAAAGAAATACAATTGAATAATGTAATTTTGGCATCAAGATATGAAGTTTGTTAGTAAATTCTAATGTTTATAATTAATAAGAATTTACATGCAATCTAGAATTAAACAAAGGACACTACAATACCCACATTTAGTGATTTTTTGAATTAAACAATTCAAAAGAAAACTTTCATTATCCTTTGAAAATATGACAATCCATTTGATGTTATTAAACAAAAAATCCGATAACTTTCATTATCGGATTTTATAAATTTATAAAGATTATACTATTTGAATATCATTTTTTTAGTAGTTGTGTAACCATTTTCCAGA
>NZ_AKJZ01000027.1 GCF_000282055.1 Flavobacterium sp. CF136 | reverse complement strand
TTGGGACTAAATTAAGCCCATTCTTCGGATTTGCCAAATCGTCTAAATACAAACCAATTTTTGCATTAAGCCAAATGCCCAAATTGTTTGTAGCGTGTGTTAGACGTAGTATTTATTTTTCCATTAGTTGTTTCTGAATTTCAGGACTTATATTTTTTCCAAGTTTGTTGGCTCTCATAAAATATTCCATTGCTTTCTTTTTATCTCCTTTCTGAAGATAACCTAATCCTGTATAATACAATGCATCTGCCGAAAATTCTGGATTATTATCTTTCCAAACTTCGTATGCTTTTTTACTATAAACTATTGCAGAATCATTATTGTTTTCTCTTAAGTAAACCTCAGATAAACTATATAATCCATCTCCGTATTTTGGATTGTTTTTTAATAGCTTTTTAAATGTCTCTTTTGCTGATTTAAAGTCATTTTTAAACATATAAACTAATCCTAAATTATGCATTGCAAGTTCATTTTTTGGTAATTTTTTCAATGATAGTTTGTAATAACATTCAGCATCATCTAATTTATTTAATTTACGAAACGATAATGCACAATTATCAATTGCATCAGTATAATTAGAATCTATTTGTATTGCTTTTTTATAATTTTTGATTGCATCTTCATAATTCCCATTCTGAAATTCGTTATATCCTTCTGTATAGTATTTTAATGCTTCTGTACTTTTTGTAGGAGAGTTTAATTTTTGTTCATAATATTTAACGTCTTCTTTATTTTGTGAATTACCACAGCCAACAATAAATAAATTCAGTAATAATAATGATAAAGCAATTTTTATTTTCATTTTTCTTTTTTACGTTTTTTTGAGTGAATATTACGGCTAACGTTCTCGCGCTACATGAGGTTTGGGATTAAAGATGCGTATTTTTCCATTAAACACAAATTTTCCAAGTACAAAACTACCTTTAAAGTCAGCCAAATACCCAAATCTCTTGTAACGGCTGTTATGCGTTCGTTTTTTAAGATTTTCTCAGTCCGTTATAATATTCTTCATATTCAACATAAATTTTTTTCAATTTTGGAGGCATTAGTTTTATTATTTCAGTCATTTCTTTAGCACATTCACCAAGTAGTAATGATTCACAATATGAAACATTCAGCGCATTTATCAAGTCTGAGTTTAGTTTTTCAATACGAGTTTCTTGAAAGTCAAAACAGCGTTTTAATTCAGTGATATTTTTAGTTTTTATTTGCAGAATATTATAGTCCGAAAAAAATTCCATTCTGAAATGAACCATTTTATAATCTTGGTTCTCAATTTCAGTTTTCAAATCAGGAAATTCAATTGTCAATTCCGAAAAAAATTCCTTCGGTTTTATTTTGTTATTATTCAAATTTGTCCAATTATTATTTTCCATTTTCTATTTCGGTTGATTCTGTTAAAATGACGCATAACGTTCTGGTACTACAGCGGGTTTGGGACTCCCTTAAGCCCATTTTCGGATTTGCCAAATCATCCCAAATACAAAACCATTTTCCATTAAGCCTATTGCCTAAATCCATTGTAGTAGCTGTTACCTGCTGGCTTTCTTCGTTGTACCGTCATCATTTATATATTTAAATTGGTGTTCTTGACTAATAATTTCTTCGCCTGTTTGCAAAAAAGTCCCAAATAATCCACGCCAATCTTCGATGTCTTTTTCTTTATTTGTGTCCCAACGAATTTGTCCATAAATTTCATTTTCAACAGTTTTGTCCAACACTACTCCAAATTCATTTTTTAATAACACTTTTGTTCCCTTTTCAAAGTCTTGGTTTCTTTTCCATTTGTCAGTAATCCTATAGATATCATTTCCCAATTCGTTTCCATTTTCCCCACAAAATGTATCCCATTCTTTTGTCGGCGCAAACCATTTCCAGATTCTAGTGAAATCAGCAACATTATCTCCTTCTATTTCGTGTAATTCTTCAATGAAGTCGTCTTTGAATTTTAAAAAGTTGTCTTCTTTTTTATAATTCTCGTTATCAGTTAAAATTTTTTCGGCTATGTATAAGTCTTTAAAGAGTTCATATAATTTCCATTTATTCCAATAGTTAACTTTGGAAAGTTTGTCAGGGTTCTGCTTTTTAAAAATTCTTTTGAACATAATTTTTGGTTTAAAGCTTGCAGGTAACGTTCTGGTACTATAGTGGGTTTGGCACTAAATTAAGCCCGCTTTTCGGATTTGTCAAATCATCCCAAATACAAAACCAACTTTTCATTAAGCCAATTGCCTAAATCCGTTGTCTTTTCCAAGTTATGTAAGCTTCTCTTCCAAGTGATTCATTAGTGTCTCCATATAACGGTCATGTAATTTTTAAATCATACCAAGGTTCAAAAGGTAAAGGGCCGTCATAAACAGTTTTAGGATTAATTGACCCAATGATTTTAATATTTTCTTTATTTCTTCTTGTATAAACTCCGATGCAAGTTTCGATTTTAGAAAATTCTTCAACGTTTTTTAAAGCATAAACTCTTTCAAATTCCAATGGTTTTAGTTCTTCAATTTTAAGTTCGCTAAATTCAATTTTATGTTTACAGATAATTGGAGTTATTGCGATATGACACATTGGATGATATTTTTCGGTCTTTTCTCTTTCAGATAATACGACCGCAATTCCCCAAAATCCTTCTGCTGGATTTGTTAAGATTACGTCGCCTTCATTAAATAATTTTATTTTACCCATAAATAACTAAATCAATATAATGTCTCTTTCAGCATATTTTCGGTACTATTACCGCCAACGTTCTGGCGCTTGGCGAGGTTGGGGTATAAAGATGTGGGGGTTTTCGGTTAAACACAAATTCCCCAAGTACAAAACGATTTTTAAATTCAGCCTTGAACCCCAATCTTGCCAAACGCCTGTTAGCTGCTACCTTTACTTTACCGTACTTACACTTTCATTTCTTATCTGTGTATGTCCCCAATCGTTTAAATGTTCTAAAAATGGAATTAGTTGTCTTGCTGTAGTAGTTAATGAATATTCTACTTTGGGCGGTACTTCGTGATACATTTTACGAGTTATTAATTCGTCACTTTCAAGCTCTCTTAAAGCTTGAGTAAGCATCTTTGTACTTACGTCAGGTAAAACTCTTCCTAATTCTCCAAAGCGGAGTTCAGCATTTATTCCTAAATGCCAAATAATTCTGGCTTTGTATTTTCCTCCAATACGTTTGAATGCGTATTCAACACCACATCTTGTACATTTCTGGTCGATTTCAATATTTTTTTTCATTTTTTTAAGTTATTAAATAATTGATAATCAGCAATAGTTACTTTTTGGTAAGTAAACTACAAATAAGTATCTACTTGCCAAAAGTAAAGTTTTAATTTAATATTGCAAACTCAAAAGAGATAATTTAATAACAATTTAAAAAAAATAAAAAATGGAATCAATTAAAAGTAAAGTAGCCTTTGTAACGGGCGGAAGTCGTGGGATTGGGCAAGCAATAGTTAGTAAGTTAGCGTCAGAAAGAGTAAATGTCGCATTTACTTATACTAATTCGGAAAAAACAGCCAATCAATTAGCCTTTGAATTATCAACAAATGAAACAAAGGTAATCGCTATTAAAGCAGATAGTGGCAACACAGATTCAATCATCTCTGCAATAAAAGTGGCAAATGATGCTTTAGGAAATTTTGATATTTTAGTAAATAATGCTGGTATAGCTGGCAACGCAATGTTGCCTGACGTAACAATTGCCGATTTCGACAGAATGGTAGCGGTTAATATCAAAGGTGTGTTTGTAGCAACACAAGCAGCCGTGGCTTTAATGAATGACAATGGTAGAATTATCAATATTGGAAGTGTTGCTGCCGAAAGGTCAGTATTTCCAACTGGTTCTGTCTACGCAATGACAAAAGCCGCAGTTGCTGGTTTAACAAGAGGCATTGCCCGTGATTTAGCACCACGAGGGATAACTGCAAATACTGTGCAACCTGGTCCAATTGAAACTGATATGAACCCTGCCGATTCTCCATTCGCAGATATTATTAGAGGATATGTGGCACTTGGACGTTACGGAACCAAAAGTGATATTGCTGAACTTGTTGCATTTCTTGCAAGTCCTTCTGCTAAATTCATCACTGGTGCAAGTATCAATATCGACGGTGGACTTGTTAGCTAAATAAAAAATGTCCAATTAACTTGAAATTAAATAAAAATATAAAATGAATGATAAAGAATTAGCAAAAGAAATAGTAAGCAATTACTTTAAGTATCTGTACGAAACAAATATAGATGCTATCATTAATCTTTACAGTGAAAATGCTGTATTAATGCCGGCTGACCTGCCAACAGCTACAGGAAAGAGTGAGTTACAAATTGCTTATAATCAGACATTCGGTGCCATTAAATTTGTAAGTGCAACTACCGATTACAATGAAGTATCTATATATGGGGATATGGCAATAGTTCGTACTGCTTCCGACGTAAACCTTTTTATGATAAATGAAAAACAGGATGTAAAAAGCAAAATGCGAGAATTTTTTATATTGAATAAAGAAAATGGCGATTGGAAAATATCAAGATATATGTTCAATCGAGGTCTTTAAATTTATTCTTATCACAGCGTTACTTTTCAAGCAATGCTGTGATTTTTTTTATAATTAGTGCCCCTAAAATGTTTTACTTAATTAACACTTTTTCCTGTAGTATTTTCAGTTTTTTGAAGTGTTAATTCTTTGGGAGTGCGTCTGCGTTAAGGTTGCGAACTTCGGAACGGATTATTTTCTGTTAAGATAAAATTTATTGCGAAATGTAAACGAGAATTTGACACAAAATTTGCAATCTTACCAAACAGCTGTTGTGCGACGTTATTTTTCAGTTTCCAAATCCTCAGGAGAAAAGCATCTAATTTTAATATTATTCCTTGGAAACATTAATATTTTTATGCGATTTTTAATTTTTTCGTAATCTGGATTTACAATTATGATTTCCTGTAATTGATTGTTTGGAAAACCAGCTCCGCCTAATACCTGACTAAGTTCAGCATCTAATGGGTCTAATGATAAACCGTAAATTAATATTTGATTAGCTTGTTCTAAGAATTGTATTGTCATGGCATGATTAAGTCCAAATTTTTTATTTTCAATATCAGACCTATAGTTTTCCTGTGTGGTCTCAGAAGGAAGATATAAGTGTTCGGGAAATTCTATGCTACCGTGAATATGAAAACATTTCAAAGTTTGCCCATCGCTATTAATTGTTTTTAGTAAATCGTCTAAATCGTCATCTACAACCGTATCCCAATTAGTTGAAATCATACCAACACTATTTCTAGAATCATTAAAAGCAAATTTTTTCAAAATTTTTCTGAATTCAGGACGCGGTTTTAAAATTCCGTTACTTTGAGCAATTTTGATTTCTTCGCAAATGCCATTTTTTAAAGTCGTGGTGTTTTCTTTCGAAATTTTTAAATAGCTTTCAGCATCGGCATGTGGTATCTTCGAGTAAAATCTAAGAAGATAGATTAATCTAGCAAAGAAGCAGTTTGCACCGTCTATATCTACGTTTTGGTTAGTGACAACTTTAATAGCATTTACAATCGGAACCCAAGCATTTTCAACGGCACCTGCACCAACTATTATTACGATTTTATTTCTTTCCATTTCAATTTTAGCGAAGATTTGAGTATAATGACGCACAACGTTCTGGTACTACAGTGAGTTTGGTACTAAATTAAGTCCTATTCTCGGATTTGCCAAATCATCAACCAACTTTCCATTAAGCCAATTGCCCAAATCCGTTGTAGCTGTTGTGTGTAGTTTATTATGATTCGTGTCTTCCAAACCATTCTTTAAATTCTAATTCTGTTTTGTATGTTGTTGATTCATAAATATCAGTGTAGGTAACGATTAATTTTATGTCTTTCAATTCATTTCTTAAATCTTTTTTATCAATTTCAATCGCTTCTGGCTTGTTATCATAAGAATCGTTTGGTGTCCAAACCAATAAATTAAGCATTGATCCAGGAAGAATTGACCTCTCAGGATATCTACCTGTAAAGTCTGTCCAAACAACTCTGTCGGTCAATTCTTTACTCAGAATATCTATGAATTTTTCTTTTGCTTCTCTAGAATTATTTTTAGCTAATATTTCATTTAATATCATGGGACCAATTCCGCTATTTTCAACAGCAACATAAATTTTGTTTTCATAATCACCAATTCGGATTCTTCCTATTGGTTTAATTGATTTTAGGTTATGCACTCTTTGTATTTTTAACTGTTGCCAAGTAAAGATTACCGAAACTAATGAAATAATTAAAGCCCCAGTAGCTATTATTGCTTCCCAATTGGTGGTTTGAACTTCTTCACATAATATCATATTTTTAAAGTTTTGATAGTTAAATTACACACACAACGTTCTCGCTCCTCTAGCTGTTTGCAGCTTATAAAGCTAAGTATTTTCGGTTAAACTAAAATACGATAAAAAAACTGTAATTCCACTAAATTTGCAAGTGGATATGGATAGAGACGTGTGTTATATGTTTTTTTAAAACTCCTTATTAATTAGGTAGTTGTTCCGCTATAAGAAGTACTGTTTGCTATGTCGGAAGGAACAGATAGTAATGATAAACTCATTTTTTTACTATTATAAGTTGTCATTGCAAGCACTTCTTCGCAAGCTTTTTTAAAGTCAATATATAAATCTTCGCAACATAGATTTATTTTTGTCGAAGTTACCGCTTCCATGTGTGCTCTTTCACTTTTGCTAGATAATGATAATGTGTTTTTTGGCACGAATGAATGAAGGAATCCGTTTCTTAAACTTGTCCAAAGGTTGTGGCTTTTAAGCAATGGTCTGTATTTTTTAAATGAGTTTAGTGTATTAATAGCTAATTCAAAATCTGCTTTTGAATGACCAGATTCGTTCCAATCCTCAAAAGTATTTAATGTTTTACCTAGAAATTCAATTCCAATAGACATCATAGCAAATGAAATGTAAGGATGTTTTATATGTATTTCGCCAACTTCGTTGATTAATACTTTTTGAATAAATTGTTGTGGTGTCAGTGTTTTCTGTGGTGTAACTATTTTGTTTTGTTTTGAAAATAGTTTGCCTATTTCAGTTAAAAGGGTTTTTATAAATTTCTTCATTTCGTAATCGGGTTATCTTGGTTTTACAATGGCATATAGCATCCTGAAGATTGGTGCCAGTAGCGGAATTTTTGATAATTAGTTCTAAAGATAACAAAAAGTTCAACATTGTTATTTATTCAGGCAAAGAAAAACTAAACCAGTTATTGCGTCAAAAAAACGGATATAGAGCATAGTTATTCCTCTTCTTTGTCAATAGTAATTGTCAGTTTGTTTTTCTCTTGTTCTATGCTTACAATTTGTCCTTGCTTGAACCCAAGTTCGTCAAGCCATTTGCCCTCAAGTCTAATTTCTGGAATGGTGATTCCTCCATATGCTCTCGCTTGGTATTTCGTGTGAATTTTGAGTTTTCTGGATTTTGCCATGTCATATAATTATATGACAAATGTAGGTTGAAAAATCAATTTGTCAACTTTTTATATGACAAACTTGTCAACAAATTAGCTGACATTTGATTTATGACCCGAGATAAATTAAAGAAAGAGTTAGGTAAGCGGATTATCAAATTTCGTGAACAAAAAGGTTGGAGTCAGTCCGACTTGGCGAGAGCTTGCCATAAAGATCGTCAGGCTATTGAAAAACTTGAAAACGGCAAAGTCAACCCGACACTTTATACTTTGCTTGAAATTGCAAATGCCTTGGAGATTTCTTTGTCAAAGCTGGTAGATTTGTCTTAAAACGGATTTTATTTTTAAATAATGAAATACGATTAAAAATGATAATTCTACTAAATTACACACTAGCTTAAAATGGCTGTTGCAAGAAGTTTTTTTAGCAATGGGATAATATTAAGAAAAAAGTAAAAATAAAAAGTATTTTTTGGCTTTGCCAAAAAATACTTTTTATTTAAGAATGTGCTTGACAGCATTATTGTCTTTTAAAATGTTTTATAATTTTATTAAACAGATTTAAAATCATTAGAACACTTATTAGTTCAATAATTAAACCAATAATTAATATTGGTTGATAAAAAGACTCTTTCGTGATTTTTGCAATGGAGCCAATAATCACAATGACCATCCCTATTATTAATAATCTAAACGGATTAATTTTAAATTTTTTCATTATTTTTTGAATATTAAATTTAACAAGAGCACAGTCCTGCAATAAGAATTGCAATACTTGGATTAGTAATATATGCAACTGTTGAAACAAAATCATCACAAAATTGATCTGTTTCTCTACTATTACAACTTGAAAAAGATTCATGATTTTCTCTTTGACAAAGATCGTTTATTTTATTTGTTTTTCTGATATCACCTATTGTATTAATCTTATTTGAAAATTTATCGTTTCTATAAGTTTGAATTATCGCGACATCTTCATCAATGTTTTTTATAACAAAATTACCATTTCCTTCGTCATCCATATTATCTAATAATTCAAACTTTTTTTCGCCAATAAATTCATTATTGCTCAAAACACCTTTTAAAAGTGTAAATTTATTTCCAATCTTTGATATTATAAAATACTCATTCTTATTTTTAGTTTGGAAAAATAAGTTTTCACTATTCTGATCTACTAACACATTTAAGACCTTCAAAGTAGTAGCATTTTCGACTTTAACAATATTCTTTTTTTTCTCCAATAAAGCTAAGACATCATTACTAGTAGTTATGGTATCTTGATCTTCTTGTGTTTCTCTAGTACAAGAAAAAATCACTAAAGCAATTACAAATATTGCAATTATACCTACTGTTGTTAAAAATTTATTTTTCAAAAGATAGTTTATTTTGCTTGAATCTTTGCAAGTTTTTCTGAAACTTTTAGGCAGTCAAAGATTTTCTGCGGTTATTCCCTTATGGGTTTCTGCCTTGCCATAAAATGGCTTCAACAATTTCCATTTTTGGTTGGGTTTGTGCGATAAATGGTAATTGTATTTATTTAGCGAATATAGGAAAAGATTTATAAATTGTTATAATAATTTTTTATTTGTAAGATTTTTTTAATTAAAAAAATAAGCTCTATTTTCAGAATTAAGTTATGTTTGATTTTTTTGAATATAGTACAATAGGTTCTGCTTAAATTAGTATGTTTCGTAACTGTGTCCTAAAAGTTCTTGAATAAAAACAAGTCGCATGAGGGATAGCAGCGATATCCTTTTGTGAAGAGAAACGGAGCAAAAGATTTAGCGGATAGCCCGACCCGCTTTTTTGCGGGACATGCCATAAAAAAATCCGATCTGCTTACACAAATCGGATTTAGGATTGAAAATTAAAAAATGTTATTCTTTTTTAGGTTTTTTACTATCAGGAGTATCCATCATTTCCATTAGTTTTAAACCTAATAAACCACTGATAGAGCTATCAGAACCACCGTTCCCTGAGATTAAAACATCCGGAATTACCTTGATGTTTCCTTTACCGATTTCTTCAGTGACTTTGTATCTGGTAAAATTATCACCGCCCATTGCGCTTACCTGCAACTGATACGATTCGGCAGTAGATTTACCAATTGCCATAATTTTCTCCGCTTCGGCCAAACCGGTTTTCGAAATCCTTTCGGCTTCAGCACTGGCATTTAGTTTTGTGGCTTCGGCTTGTGCTCCGGCTCTTGCTTTTGTAGCTTCCGCTTCGGCGTTGGCACGCATTTTTGTTGCTTCGGCCTCAGCGTTTACATTCAGTTTTAAGCTGGTTGCATCACCTTCGGCTTTTTTCACGGTCGCATCTGCAGTACGCTGTGCAATTTCAACACTTTGTGAGGCACGAACGATTTCTTTCTGCATATCGGCAATCGCAGTTTCTTTCTCCATTCCCTGACGCTGTTCCTGCGCCATTCTTTGGGTCTGATATGTCTTTTGCTCTTCTTCAGCCAGTTTTCTGTCGGTTAACGTTTTCATTAATGAATCCGGCGGTACGATGTCTCCGATTAAGGTATCAACAGCATTTACGTTGTATTCGTCCAATACCAGTTTGATATGATTTTTAGCTGATTCCTGACGCTCTTTTCTGGTGGTTAAGAAAGAAATAACGTCACTGTCCTGAGCCGAGTTTCTGAAATAGTTACCAATTGTTGGTTCTAAAACCTGAGAAACCAGATTGTTCATGCTTCCAAAACGGGCAATTACTTTTGGGGCTTCGGCGGCCGGAACGTGAATGATTTGTGCTACGTCCAGATTAAAAGGGAAACCATCTTTTGAACGTACTGTAATCGTCGAAAGATTTTTGTCCAAATCATGTGATTCGCTTCGTGCATTTGCCCAGTTCAGGACCAGATTGGTTGTTGGAACTGCTTCAAGTTTCGTCGTATATTTATTAAGGGCATATTTCCCCGGTCCCAGAGGCTCCATCCAAACACCACGCTGCCCTTTTGAAACAATGTTTCCGTGTTTAAAAGTGTCGCCGGTAACGTCTTGTCCGTCTTCTCCTATGTACGAAATCACAACTCCAACATATCCAATAGGCACATCGGTCATTGGGTTTTGTTCAATCAGGATTCCCCATGTATTGATGTAGTAGGAACCTGCAAGCATTACCTGAGGCTGTAAACCACGGTTTCCGCCTTTGTCGAGGAACTTATCGAAATCCTGAAAGTTGTTGTGGTCTTCTACAAATTTACCGGCAATTTGTCCCTGAGGAATCGGTTCGCCGTCAAGTGCTGTTACGATACCAATCATGTTTTCGTAAATCTTGATTTGGTCTGCAATTACAATTTCGAATAAGAACGTATTGATACGATACGATCCTGTGGTAATAAAAGCGGTCTGACGTCCTTTTTGACCGCCATTGTTAAGGAAAGCTGTCGCATCCTGAAAGTTGTCACTGTCTACTTTTCGGGCAAGGATTCGCCCGGTTGGAATTTCCTTTCCGTCTTTACTCAATATGAGTCCGATTTTTCCCTCCGGAATAATGGTAAAGCCGCTCATGTCAACAGTATATTGCCAGATCCACATGCCCCAGTATAAACCGGGAGCCAGTGTTTTTGCCTGATAACCTGCTTCGCCTTTTGTAGCGATAATTCTGCCATCCGGAAGTGATTTGTCCGCGCCGAACAAAACGAATTTTTTGGTTACCAAACCAATTTTATCTTCGGGAACGATTACCATTCCGAAGAAAACGCGTAATACAAATTTGTAAAAGAAGATGGAAAATAAAATTAAGATAATCCACCAATAAGAAGTAATTTCACTCATAGTTTTAGTTATTTATTCTGCAAACATAAGAGAAATATTTCCTGTTAAAATGGAAAATTTTTAAAATTAACATTTGAAAAATTTTAACAGAAAAGCTCGAAAATCAGCCGATTTTAAATCGTTGGAATTGTCAATTTGTGACACGATTTTTTGCTGTGTCAACTATGATTGGTATTTTGGGCTTTAACAATTTAAAAGGGCAATTGTTTGAATTTGGATGAGGTTGGGAGGAGATGTTTGAAATGTGAATTAAGTTTTATTACGAAAAACCAAAAGCTGTTATAAAACCAGATGTCGCATGAGGGATAATAGCGATATCCTTTTGTGAAGTGAAACGGAACAAAAGATTTAGCGGATAGCCCGGCCCGCTTTTTCTGCGGGACATGCCATAAAAAATCCGACCTGCTTACGCAAATCGGATTATGAATTCTGCATTTTAATTTAGGAGCTCTACATAATTCATGACAATTGGCTTACTTCATTCCAAATTCCGGTTTTAGCCGTTTTCTGAACATATTCTGTAAAATTGGTCGCTTTTCGGCCTAAGACTTTTTCAATGTCATTGGTAATACTTGAATTTCGTCCGTCAAGAACTTCAGAAAAAAGATAATTTACCAGCCAGATTACGTCTTCCGGAACCTGATACCCGCGAAGCATATCGATATAATCGTCTAAAGAAAGTGCCTGAAATGTAATTTCCCTGCCGGTAATTTTTACTATTTCAGTAATTGCCTGTTCAAAATTGAGTAATTCCGGTCCTGTAAGTTCGTACGTTTTTCCATTGTGTTTTTCGTTTAAAAGGACTTCGGCAACTACAGCCGCAATATCGTCAGCATCTGTAAATGGTTCCAGAATGTCAGCTTTGGGTAAAGCAACAAAACCAGCCAAAATAGGTTCTAAAAATATGCTTTCGCTAAAATTCTGATTAAACCAGCTGGCTCTGACAATGGTCCATTCTCTGGCTGTCGATTTTACGATTTCTTCGCAAACCTGTGCTTCTTTTTCGCCTCTTCCTGAGAGAAGGACCATTTTTTTAACGCCATTTTCAGTAGCAAGAGTTGTAAATTGTTTAATGATTCCTGGGGCTGTAGGTATTGCTAAATCGGGTTGGAAAGTAATATATACGGTATCGATCCCTTTTATTGCTTCCGGCCAGGTTTCGGGTTTCTCCCAGTCAAAAGGCGGATTTTCGCTTCTTGAACCAATTCGGACTTCAACGTTATTTACATTGTTTAGAAGTTGTGCTACCCTGCGGCCGGTTTTTCCGTTTCCGCCCAGTAATAAGATTTTCTTTGTTTCCATGATAAATGTTGTTTTTAATTAATGATGATACAAAGATGCATCTGTCATAACTAAATCATTTGTCGGAAAAGAATTAAGATTTGTTTGAAAGGAATTGTTTCTTTACTTCGTTGGGTCTTGACCCGAATTTTTTCTGAAAAGCATTCGAAAAAGAGCTTAGGCTTTCATAACCAACTTCCCAGGCAGTTTCCTGTACCGTTTTTTCGTTCCGGCACAGTAACTCATAAGCTTTGTTCAGACGTTCTTCATGGATATATTTATAAACAGGAATGCCAAATAATTCTTTGAAATTCTTTTTTAATTTGTTGCTGTTAAGCCCAATTAACTTCGATAATTCAGTAAGGGTAGGAGGTTTTGAATAATTGGTGCTCACAATATCTCTGGCCTTAAAAAGTTTCTCTTTGTCTTTTTCGGTCAGCTCATTTTTTACATCACTGGACAAAAGAGCAAAGTAATGTGCTAATAATTCATTAACCTGGCTTTTTAAAAATAAGAGCCTTGTATTGCCGGAATAAGAGGTGTTAAAGATTTTCTGAACGGCCAGCTGCATATCAAGGGTCATGAAAAGGGTAGGGCCTTTTACAAAATTTTCCTTTGGATCCAATAAATCGGGCAATTGTTTTTCGAAAATTTCTTTTTCGACCTGTGGTAAAGAATGCAGGTTTTTTAGCTTCGTAAATATGCTAATAGATTGTAAAGGTTTATTGGGAGCAATCTTATGGGCGAATTCTACCTTTTGATTTCCAAAAAAAGAAATGGCCAGACCGGTTGTGTTCGTTAAGTATTTTGTTTGGTTATTGTGTTTTATTTCTAATTCTACGTTGCCCGAACCGTAAAATGCAAAACCAACTGCATCACCATCAATTTCACATTTCTGAACAAAGGTTTTCTCTGCATTCGATTGCTCAATCAGTACAATGAAATTATTTAATTCTATGATGTCAGTTGTCATTCTTGATTTGTTGGAAAAAGGCTGGATATAGATAATCAGATCGTTTTTTAGAACAGGCTGATAGTGTAATCATAACTTTAAAGTCTTCTAAACCAAATATACAAAAGTAGTTTGGTTTTTTACTTTAAAAAATAGTTCTCCGGAATCATAAATATGGTCATTTCTCAGAACTCAATTTCTTTTCGTTTTCTGTTTGGGGCTTTCCAGCTGCATTTGGTTCACCTTTACCGGTAGTAATCAGCTTTCGCAAACTATTCTGAATATAATTTGTCCATGAATCCCTGCAAATATCAAAACATTCGTAATCAGGGACCAAACCAAAATGTGTAAAACGCAATTCAGTTTTGCCATTCTTTTCAGTAATTTCAAAAGTTGGTTTTGTACCCGTCCATTCTTTTTCATCTTTGGTGAATTTAAAATAGTTTTCTTCTATCAGCCAGACAATTTTCCGGTTCGGAATCACTTCGGTCAATTTGACTTTACAACAATGTATGTCTTCATAATGATACTTAAACTCATCGTTTAATTTCGCTGTATTGCCTTCAATTTCTTCAGACCACCATCCGCGGACATTCGTAATCGCATTAAAAACTTCTGATGGGGATTGGTCAGTTATCAAGGTTGTGGTAAAATCACTTGCACTCATTTTATTTGATTTAGAATTTATTATAACAAATATACACTCTAAAAATCAATAGGTTAGGGGTATAAAAGACAATTTAACGGGTTGAATCAGACAGATTTCTGGATTTTATATTTTTATTTTTTTTGCAGCAGAAAATATATTCTCAAAAGACCGCTTGTCCCGCTGTACACTAAATCTTTTGTGGCGAACCCCGCCAAAAAAGGATATCGTTTCCATCGGGGCTGAAACTGAGGTGAATTAAAATAAAACGATAATTTCTCTACTTAGAAAGTCTCTCTAAACCTTTATTCAAATTATTTTAACTTCGGCAATTCTGATGTTATTTCAATTTTCATTAAGCAGTAAATAGATTGTAAAGTCAACTTTTGGATTTCGGATTTAAATTTTTGTGGAGTTTGTAATTAGCAACACTGGTTTTTGATTTTTTCTATAACTTCTTCAATCTGTTTCATATGCAGAGAGATAACTTTATCTAATTCCAAAGTTCCTCCCAAAATTAGCATCTCTTTATTTTCGAATCGTTTGCCGAGTCTGTCATCGAGCATAATATTTTGCATGCTTTGCGCGATTCCGATTTCTTTTAAAAATTCAACAGGATACCCGGCTGTGCAAATTACAAGCCCGAATGGTATGGTTTTCATTTCTTGAGAAGCTTCGGTTTGCCCATAAGCATATCCAACCGAATAAACCCTGTCAAACCATCCTTTAAGTTTTGCCGGACAATCACTCCACCAAACCGGATACAGAAAAAGGATACAATCTGCTTTTTCTATTTTTTTATGCTCTGCCAAAACGTCATCAGAAACAGGCAATGCAGTTTTAACAAATCCTTCTCTTTCATATTCGTTTTCAGACATATCACTCTGAAAATTCATTTCGTAGAGATCAGAAATTTCAAGATCCCAGCCTTGTTTGGCAATTAGAGATTTCAACCGACCTAAAACCTGAAAAGTATATGATTTTTTACTGGGATGACTGTATACAATTAGAATATTCATTGCAATTTAAATAAAATTGTTTCGTAAATTTTGTATTCTGCTTTACGAAAATACGAAAATTCTCTGTATCTGTTATTTTGCTTTATTGAAAACAGTTGTCAGATTAGCCACAAAAGCACTGGTGTATTGTCCCGTTTGATCTAAATGAGGATCAAGAATTGTTATTTCAAGTCCGGTAAGTTTATCGCTTTTGAATAAGTTAAAAGTAAGCTCATTAAATTCGTCATAAGTTAAACCGTCAGGAGTTCGGCTGTCGACACAAGGCATTATTGAATCGTTCAAAACATCGACATCGATATGGAGCCAAAAGCCATCCAGATTCTTTTTTTTAACTTCCGAAAGAAAAGATTCTGTACATTCTTTAATTCCTCTTTTTCTTAAAGTATCCAGGCTAATATAAGTTGCTGCCGATTTCCGAATTTCATTTTCATATTCGTCATCATATTCCCGATTGCCCACGCACCAAAGATTTTCTTCTTTTATATAAGGGGCCAAATCTAAAATATTGGTTAGTTTTTCATGACCATTCCCAGTTACAATTGATGCTGCCATTCCGCCGACACCACCGCTTTCAGAGAGCGAAACATCCATGAAATCGGTATGCCCGTCGAGGTAAAATAATCCGTAATTGCCATTTTGTTTTAAGGCAATTGCTGCTCCCAAAAGAATACTGCAATCTCCGCCAAGAACAAACGGAAATTGATCCTGAGCTACTATTTGGTCTATTAATTTAGCTTGTTTTATAGCATAATCGATTAATGAATTGCTATTAAGAATTCCCGTTTCATGATCTTTAAGGCTGCTGTATTTTGGAGGTTCGAGCCGTAAAACAGTAACCGGATTTATTGCAATATGTAAATTATGCTGACTCAGCCAATCCGGTAAATGTTTTACGCCGGGTTCTTTTCCCGGCTGAGGTTCTTTTAAACCAAGATTTGACGGAAATTCGACAATTACAACCTTTTTCATAACTTAAATATTCCGGGAATTAAGGTTTAATAAAAAGCTAATCTTAGTTATATTCCTTCACATCATCTATTAAAAATGATTTACCTGATTCTATCACTTTAATATCTCTTTTGTAGCTCCCTTTATATGTTGCGTCTTTTATGATTACCTGAAAAATATAGACGTTTTCTTTTGCAGTTAATAATTGACATTTTGTAACGGTTACTTTTCCCCAGTCCTGAGCAGAAATTAAAAATCCGTTTCCCACTCCTGCATATTTTATATCATATGTTTTTTTCCACTTCTTATTGAATTGTTCTACTGTTAAACTTCCCTCTGTATCCATTTCTACATTTGTAGCGTCGGATTTGTATTTGTTGTACGTTTTTGTAGTTATCGAACTCATTTCGGGAGTCTCTTGCTTAAAGAAATTTTCAATAGATTTTATCAGCCATTTTTTAGCCAATTCGCTTTTGTCGAAAGCTATTTCTTTTGTATTGTTATTGAATTTTTTCAAATTTCCCTCTGGGCTTGCATAGGAGAAAAAGAAAATTAAATGAAGTGTCAGTAGAATTATTATTTTGTTCATTTTGTTGTTTGAGATTGTAATCTTATTTTATCAGTTCATATTCGTATTGATAACAGTCATAACATTCATCACTCAGGTATAATTTTTTACCTATGATTTCAAAAGATTGGGCTTCAGAATTATCAATAATAATCATTTTTCTTTCGCCACCCATAATTGATTCCCGGGTTTCGACTGAAAAAGGATCTTCGGAAACTAAATTCCCGTTTTCATATTTTGTCATGATAGAATTATAAAACTCTAAAACAATTGTTTTATTTTCAGATGCGGGTGTCATTGTTTTGCCTACAATTCCGCCTGAAGAGCTTACCCAATTCCATTTTCCATTTAATAAATTTTCAGCAGATTCATCACTATTACAAGATAACAAGAGCAATGTAATAAAAACATAAGCTACTTTTTTCATTTTTTTGGTCTTAACATTATTAAACTTTGGTTTCAAAAAACGATTGTTTAATTTGTAGATGTAAGTTTTGTTAAATGGTTGCTTTAAATTTTTAAAATTTCTTAATTTTAGTTAATTAGTTTTTTCATCCGGCAGTTGCCAGAAGTTCTTTTAATTCAGGAATGGAGGCAGTACAAAGTTCTTTTATTTTGATTTAAAGTTTTTTCAAAAATAAAACTGCCTTTCTTTAGATTTTTCAAGCTTTGTAAACCATTCCGGCAATGACTCACCTGATTTTTTTATTAAATAATCCGAATACTCATTTTAAATTTTAAAGTAAATTTTCTTCTTTTTTAATATATACCGTCGGTTAACTTAACCTTTATAAATTCAAATCCACAATAACCACAATGCGTAATTCCATCATGTTTAGTTCGTCCGGCACCGCAATTGATACAGTTTAAGCTATTCGTTTTTGCTTCATTTTCTTCGGTTTTCACTCCGTAATGTTCTTGTTTTTTAGCATTTTCTTTAAGTCTGTCAAGAAAAGAACTGATTTTTTTTTCTTCCATTTAAAGTTGATTTAGAAGTTGTGTTTTCTTTGTTTTAAATTCACTTTCATCTGCTGTTTCCTGTTTATTTTACGATATCTAATTCATCATGATTCCCATTGCCAGGGCATTTTGGGCTGCATTATGAATAGCTGAAAAATTGAACCTTCTATGATTTCAATAAAACGGTAATTTTATAGTTAAATTAAATCAGGGGAATAAAAATAAGAAATTTATTATAAATAAAAATAAATTCTCAGCTTATTTGTAATATTTTTATTTTAATTAATTTATAGAAGCAAAAAAATCCGACTTGTTTTCACAAATCGGATTTTTTAAATTGAAAATTATATAACAAGCAGAGACGCACAGCAGTGTGTCTTCTGTAATATGATTTTTTTACAAGTGTATTACTTCTCCGTAAGCATCAGCAACGGCTTCCATAACTGCCTCGCTCATTGTTGGGTGAGGGTGGATAGATTTTAGGATTTCGTGACCTGTAGTTTCCAGTTTACGTGCTACAACAGCCTCAGCAATCATATCTGTAACGCCGGCACCAATCATGTGGCATCCTAACCATTCTCCATATTTAGCATCGAAGATTACTTTTACGAATCCATCCGGATTACCGGCAGCTTTTGCTTTTCCTGAAGCTGAGAATGGGAATTTACCAATTTTTAATTCGTATCCTTTTTCTTTTGCTTGTTTTTCTGTCAAACCAACAGAAGCAATTTCAGGAGTTGCGTAAGTACAACCCGGAACGTTTCCGTAATCGATTGGGTCTACGTGTAATCCTTTGATTTTCTCCACACAATTGATTCCTTCAGCTGAAGCTACGTGAGCCAAAGCCTGCCCCGGAGTAACGTCTCCAATGGCGTAGTAACCCGGAATGTTAGTGGCGTTGTAAGCGTTTACTAAGATTTTATCTCTGTCAACAGCGATACCTACTTCTTCCAATCCGATATTTTCAATGTTTGTTTTGATTCCAACTGCAGAAAGTACGATGTCAGCTTCAAGAATTTCTTCTCCTTTAGCCGTTTTTACAGTAGCTTTAACGCCTGCTCCAGAAGTATCTAATTTTTCTACAGAAGAATTAGTCATTACTTTGATACCTGCCTTTTTCAAAGATTTTTCAAATTGTTTTGAGATATCTTCGTCTTCTACCGGTACTACGTTTGGCATAAATTCTACAATAGTAACATCTGTTCCCATTGAGTTGTAGAAATGTGCAAACTCAACTCCAATTGCTCCTGAACCTACAATAATCATAGATTTTGGCTGTGTTGGTAATGTCATTGCCTGACGGTAACCAATTACTTTTACACCATCCTGAGGTAAGTTTGGTAATTCACGAGAACGTGCTCCTGTAGCAATGATAATATGATCTGCACTATATTCGGTAACTTTATTGTCTTTGTCTGTAACGTCAAGTTTTTTTCCTGGTTTTAATTTTCCGAAACCTTCAATAACGTCAATTTTGTTTTTTTTCATCAGGAAAGTAACTCCTTTGCTCATTCCTTCTGCAACTCCACGGCTGCGTTGTACAACGGCAGAGAAATCTTTATCAAACTCAGAAACTGTCAATCCGTAATCAGAAGCGTGTTTTAGATAATCAAAAACCTGAGCAGATTTTAGTAATGCTTTTGTTGGGATACATCCCCAGTTTAAACATACACCACCTAAGTTTTCTTTTTCAACTATAGCTACTTTAAAGCCTAATTGTGATGCTCTAATAGCAGTTACATATCCGCCAGGACCACTTCCTAAAACAATAACGTCGTATTTCATTTTTTTGGTTTTTAGTATTTAATATCAATAATGAGGTTTATAATTCCGAAACTCATTTTGATTTTTCACGATTATTTGTGATTGCGAATTTAAGGATTTATTTTAAAAAATGATTTAAATTTTATTTTTACCACAGGAGATTTTGACCTTTTCACAGAGATTCAACAAAAAGTTATATAAAAATGGCAAAATGAAGTTTGTTTTGTGGTTTTTTTTAGCAAAAATGCAGGAAGATTAAAATTAGAAAATGTGACAATTGAAAATATCAGGCTGTGTGGAGTCGAAGTCCTGTCATAACAAAAACTCTTCGACTTCGCTCAGAGTGACAAGTGTAGTCTTCGCTTTGCAGTTTAATTAAATTTTCACATGTCCCCAATTTTCACCGCTGGCAATACGTCTGATTTGCATTTCGCTTACGCCAAATTGTTTTGCAATCATTTTTAAGCGTGTTTTTTGTTCAGGTCGGGCGAGCATTTTTTTGATTAGCATTACTTTCGTTGTGGTCAGCTTTCTGCCATCGGCCTTTATATTATGTTCAATCAGATTTTTTTTTGCCTGAATTACATGGGGGCTTTTTCGGCTGTGTGCAATCATTTCGGCTCTGGTAGCCCAACGCAAATTGTTTGCATCATCATTGTTTCTGACATAATCCAAATGAAGGACATAAGTTTGCTCTTCTGATTGTTTTGGAATAAAATATTTGGCAACTAATTTGTATATAAAAAAATATTTGTTAAATATTTTTCCGTCCTTTTTAATTTTAAATCGGAAAGTAGGGTAACCATCACTTAAACTTCCTTTTAAAACACGGCCATTTTCTATCTGATCAGAAAAACTCACTAATCTGCCTTTGTTGGAAATAGCATATCGAAGCTGCATGGAGTAATCTATTTCAATTTCTTTAAATTGCTCATTTGGATAAACTCTAATTTGTGGCATTTTATTTCAATTTAGATAATCAAAGATAGCGATTTTAATAGAAAATAATATTATATTCAATATTTAAGTCAGTTTTTTATGATTCTGATAACAGTGTTTTAACTTTTACGGGTAGTTTTCAGAGTTTTACAATTGAGTTGAAAATTAAATTGTAAAGTGAAAGGCTTAATAGTATTTACTGATCAAGCCAATTTTTAAAGTTATTTATTTCTTTTTTACTAATGATTATCGGGTCAGTTTCTATTGGGGGAACCGTAAGTTTTATTTCTATTTTTTGATTAGAATGTTTGATGACTTCTTTTATGATACTTCGGCTGACAATATATTTTCTATTGACTTTAAAGAAAATAACAGGATCCAGATTGTGAATAATATCCGTAAGCGTATTGCTGTACAAATAGCTGTTTCCTGAATTTGCGTATATAAAAAGATGTTTCCCTGAAGCTGCAAAATAGGTAATGTCGTTTTCGTTTATAGAAATAAGTTTATAACCATGATTAACCAAAAAATGACGCTGTACTTTACTGGTTTCAGGATTTTCGATCGCAACAAGTGATTGTATCGCAGAATCGCTGTTGAAAGTGTTTTTTATTTTTTTGAATTTTTCCAGAGCTTCAAATAACTCCTGTTCTTCAAAAGGTTTTAAAAGATAATCGATGGTAAAGTGCTTGAAAACAGTTATGGCATAAGAGTCATAAGCCGTAACAAAAATAACAGGGCAGGAGATGGTGGTTTTTTCGAAAATTTCAAGACTTTTTCCGTCACCAAGATGAATGTCCATAAAAGCCAGATCAACACTGTTTTCGGTAAAGTAAAAGGTTGCTTCTTTGACCGATTTTAAAACTGTGATCTCTGTTATCGGTAAAATATTTTGCTGTTCTAAAATAGATTTCAGGTAACTCGAAGCAAGATATTCATCTTCAACAATGGCAATTTTCATCTTCTTTTTGAATCTAAAGTTAAAGCTTCGGAATAATGAAGCTGGTATTTAAGGATGCAAATATATTAGTTACCTTAATAATATATGATGTATAAAAGTTTTTTGTTGAAATTTTATAGAGATTGATTTTGAAATTTTTTAATTCTTTGAATAGTAAACAAAAAAAGTCCAGCTTTAAAACTGGACTTTTGATAAAAAAAACAATAGGTATTATAGATTGGGATTGTTTAATCTCGCGTTTGCCGGGTAAATAATGGTATAACGCGGATCATTTTGAATCAATGTAAAATTATCACCATTGAAAGTGTGAACGATTTGTTTTTGAGATGTTCTTCTCAAATCAAACCAGCGCTGTCCTTCTACAGCAAATTCACGGTGTCTTTCTTCGTAAATAAAATTTGTTAAATCAGCAGTATTCATTGCATTGATATCACTTTCAAGCTGTGTATATGCAGCTGCTGTATATCTGTTTTTGATGAAACTTAAAACTGTCGTTTTAGCATCAGAAATATTGTTCAGTTTTAATGAAGTCTCCGCTTTTGTCAAATACAATTCAGAAGTTCTGAAAGAACATCTTTGGTCATCATTACCACCTTTTTGAATTCTCACACGACTTCCGCTTCCTGTAAAATAAAGTGAATAACGTAAATCTGTAGTTTTGTTATAGGCTGCAAGTAAATCTGCGGATGCGAATGAAGTTCCTTTCAGACCAGTTTCATAAGTATCTTCAAGAGCTAAAATAGATTCTTTTGAATCGTATTTATTTGCTAAAACAGGAGTTGCTTTTAAATCAACTAAATTGCTGTTAATGGCTAAAGCTTTGTTGGCAGCATCAAGTGATTTTTGCCATTGTTGCTGATATAAATAGATACGGCTTTCTAAACTATATAATGCAACTTTAGAAAAGCGGTAGTTTATACCTTTTGTTTGAATGTCTTTATTGATTAATTGATGTGCTTTCTCTGTATCAGAAATAGCTTGATTGTAAATTACTTCAACACTTTGAGGAATATAAACCTGCTCTAAATCTACTTGTAATGCTAAAGGAACTCCTTTGTCTGAAGCAGCTGTTGCAGCATTGTAAGGCTTTCCGAAAAGGTTAATTAAATCAAAGTAAGCCATTGCTCTTAAAGCATAAGCTTCTCCAATTAACTGATCTTTTTCTGTTGAAGCAGACAATTTTCCAGAGGCATCATTAATTATAACGTTTGTATAAAAAATTACATTGTATAATGCCTGATACTGAAAAGAAGTGGTAAAACTATCTGGATTAACATCTTTCCAAAAGTAAATATCTTTAAAAAGATTTAACTCATTGCTGTCTTCGTTTAAAATCAATTCATCAGTACGAACAGCAGTCAAAGATTTGTGTTTTGGATAAACAGAATATCCTTTAGTTAATACTGCACGATACTGGTCAAGTGTTTCCGGAATAACGCGGCCAATAGGTTGAATGTCCAGATAATCATCGCAGCTTGTTACTGCAATTGCAGAAACAAAAAGTAATATGTATTTTGAGATTTTTTTCATCTTTTATTTTTATTAGAAAGTTACATTACACCCTAAAGTGAATGATTTAGGAACTGGTTGTGCATAGATGTTTCCAAAAGTTTCGGGGTCGAAGTAACCTTTGTAATCAGAACTGATTACGAATAAATTTCTTGCCTCAACATTAAATCTAATACTTTGAATATTGATATGATCTGTAAACGCTTTAGGGAATGTATAACCTAAACGCATACTGCTTAATCTCATATAACTCATTTCACTAGCCCATGTGTCCAAATAGTTCATTGTAGTTATTGGATTTCTTCCAGAAAAATATTGATATGCCATCCAGGAATCCCCTGTACCGGATGTCTGACTTGTAATTCCAGGTAAATTAGAAGATGTGTTTGTTGGTGAAGAGGCATCTAAGATATCTCTGCTGTAATTTTGTCCTCTGTCAACTTGTGTTCCGTTATATGGAGGAGTTCTTGTAACTGTTTGTTTGATATTAAAAGAAGCAGCGATTGTAAGGTCAAAATTACTTACTTTAAACGTATTTGTTAAACCTCCTGTAAACTTAGGATCTCTATCTCCCAAATAAACAAATAAGTCTCTAAATTCAGCTGCTGATAATTTTGTATCAGAGAATTCTCCAGGGAAGAAATCTGCCCATACATCATACAAGCCAAAGAAAGTCTGTGCATTTACTGTTTCTCCTTTTTTATTTACAAACAATGGGTAGCCATTTTCATCGATACCGTTAGTTTTAAAACCAAATACTGCATTTACAGCATGACCTTCCTGGTTAGGTAAGTAGCTGTTATCTCTTACTTGTAAACGGTCTACATTACTCTTGTTGTGAGAGAAGTTGATACTTGTATTCCATTTAAAGTTAGGGCGGTCGATATTTTTTGTAGATACAGTAATTTCATAACCTTTGTTACTTACCTGCGCCCAGTTCATGTTTGTAAACTCAAAACCGTTTTCTAAAGGAAGTGCTCTTAAACCAATTAAGTCTGTACTTTTTCTTCCGTAGAAATCAGTTACAATGCTAATGCGGTTATTAAATAATCCAATGTCAGCACCAAGATTGGTATTAGTAGTTTTTTCCCAACGTAATTTATCATTTGGAGGACTTTCAACTGTAATTACTGGTTCTGCTTGACCAGGAAGAATAATAGCTGTATTGTTACTACCTACTACATACGGAGAGGTGTTTTTGTCAATGTTTCCTTGTAAACCATACGATGCGCGAAGTCTTAAATTAGAAAGTGTTAGGTTATCTTTTAAGAAGTCTTCTTCAGAAACTGCCCATGAGGCAGAAGTTGACCAAAGTGGCAAATATTTATATTTTGGATCTACACCAAATAAATCTGAACCATCATATCTTACACTTCCAAATACACTATATTTTCTGTTGTAGGTATAAGATGCTGTTGCAAAGAATGAGGCAAAAGCATTTTCATTTTTGATTTTAGCGTATGCTTTCCAATCAGATTCTTTTGCAAAACCAGCGTTAGGAAAAACAATTTGCTGGGTAGTTAAATTATTCTCATCAAAACCAAATCCTTTAGTTGCAATAGATGTCGAGTAATTTCTTCTTAGTTCATTACCAATCATGGCTTCAATTTCGTGTTTTTCTCCTAGTTTTTTAGAGTAATTCACCATTGTTTTCAGGTTGTATTGAAAAAAGTCTGTATTTGTGTTTTGGATAACACCACCAACCGGAAGAAAGTACAATTGATTCCCACCACTAAAGTAGCTAGATTTTTCTTTTAGGTTTCTTGTGTAATAGGTGTCTTTACCAGCGAATTTTTCGCTAGATGTATTATCTAACTGTAAACCTAACTGGCTCGTTACTTTTAAATCTTTAGTAACTTTGTATTCAGCATCTAATAAAGCTTTTACAGCTCTTGTTTTTAATTCATAAGAAGTATTTTCTCTTTCTTCCAGGAAATTAAAAGGAACTTTGCGATCAGAATACCCTACAATATCCTGGTCGTATTTATAACTTCCATCAGCATTGTATGGAGTTAAGTATGGATTTACATTTCTTGAATATGTAGAAGGGCTTGTAAATGCATAAGAATCTGTTAAGTAAGATGTAGTTTTGTTTTCAGAACCAAAAATACCAACACCAACTTTAAATTTGTCTGTTATGTCGAAGTTGTTTTTTAATGTTAAGTTGTAACGTTTGAAACCAGTTCCAATCGTAGTTCCTTTTTCGTCATAATATCCTAAAGAGAAGTAGTAATCAGATTTTTCTCCTCCTCCGGATAAACTTAAACCGTGCTGTGTGTTTATTGCAGTTTGGTACAATAAATTACCCCAGTTTGTATTATTATTTCTTAAATCATTTATAGACTGTTGTGTTGCAGGACTTAAAGAAGAGAACCCACCGGCTCTGAATGCTGCTAATTCATTCGATCCGTTAAGGATACGAGCAATATCACCACCGGTGTCTCTGTATGTTAAATCTGCACGGCTGGCCATGTTAAGTTCTAAATCCACTTTTTCACTTGAATTCATCAGGTTTAATTTAGAAAACTCTGGTCTTTGCGTGATAAAAGTATTCGTGTTAAAGCTTACAACCATTTTACCGGCTTTACCTTTTTTTGTAGTCACCACAATTACACCATTTGCAGCACGTGCACCATAAATAGCTGTTGCAGCTGCATCTTTTAGTATTGTAATATCTTTAATATCATCCGGGTTTAAACCTGAAATAGAGTAGTTGTTTAAGACGTCGATATTATCTTTATCGAAGTTTTTAGGAACTTCGTTTCCTTCTAATGGCAACCCATCAAGTACCCATAAAGGATCTTGTGTACCATTAAGTGAAGCTGTACCCCTGATTCTGATTTTTGCCGGTGCTCCCGGTGCTCCGGATGGAGTACTAACGGCAACCCCTGCAATTTGTCCTACCAATAATTGGTCAATACTGGAAACCCCTGTCTGCTGGATCGCAGCCATATCTATTTTAGTAACAGCAGAAGTAAGTTTTCTTTTCTCAATTTTTTGATAACCAGTAACAACAACCTCCTGAAGTTTTGCAGTTTCAGATTTTAAGTTAACTGTATAATTTTTTTGAGCATCCAATTCAAGGGTATACGATTTGTATCCCATAAAAGTGACTCTCAAAGAAGTGATGTTTTTTCCGATTTTCAATGTAAATTTTCCGTCAAAATCAGTTGTTGTCCCGATTCCTTCACTTTGGATAATTCCGGCATATGAAGTTCTATTCGAAATAGAATTGTTCTCAACAAAAATTGATGCGCCGGGAATTGGCGACAGATCAGTTTCGTCTTGGATGATTCCCGTAATAGTTCGGGTTTCCTGCGAGTATCCTGCGATGGCCAGGAGGAGCAGTAAGGCATGTAAAATTTTTCTCATGTTTTTGGATTGGATTATGTATTAAAAGGTTGTGTTATTTAATGCTTTCTCGATTCTTTGTATTAAATCGATATAATGATTTTGGGTCGATTGATTTCCGGTATTCTTTTTGGTTTTTAATAATTGAAGCACTTTAACAAGTTCTCCTTTTTTATCAGATGTAACTTCTGTAACTCTTTTCAAAGATGACTGATTGATGTTTCTTACCATTTGTTCATCATGTAAATAAGTACATAGGTACGGCATGCTTAACGTTTGCTGTAAATCAATTGTTTTTTTAGGATCTGTTTTTTCAAATAATTTATTTGTTGAAACAATTAAAACATCTACATAATTCTTTTGCGTCATACGCTCCAGAATAGATAATGATTTATTTAAAATTGTTGGTGCAAAAATCTGCTGATGAATTTTTGTGAATAATTCATTTACGGTAAATACTTTTTCTTTGGTTTCATTTCGCTGATACAATTCATTTTCTGTCATTCTTAATAAACGTTCATCACTAAATAAATCATACAAAATACTGTATTGCAATTCTCTTGACAAAGTATATGGCGTGTATTCATATGGTCCTAACGGAGAATCTTTCAGCGGATTTGTTTTATCCAAAATGGAATTAAAAAATAACCATTGCGGAATCGTAAGCATGTTTTTAATCAGATAATCTGCTGCTCTTTTTTGCATTAAAGCAGGTACCGGAACATAACTTTGTTTGTTGTCACCGTGAACAGTTACGTTAAGATAAACTCCGCCAATATTATTTAATACATGACGATTGTACAATTGCCACTGACCAATGGTTCCGATGTATAATTTGGCAGTTTCATAATAAGACTGATCTTTATCGTAAGTCCAGTCTAAAATATTATCAACAACACGTTTCAGGTTTTTCAAACCATATTCACTTGCTTTAACAGCATCATTTCCTAAATCTTCAGATTGAGAACGCGGGTCAATTAAATTGCTTCCGTCCTGCTGTTCCCCATAAAAATAAATCGGGTCATTTTGATGTGAAGAAATTAAGGTATTCAGTTTTAATTTCTCGTTATCATTATCAGAATACCATCTGTATCCCCATTCGATAGCGTATTTATCATATTCACCAATTTTTGGAGTGATTGCCGTAACATTATCTTCAGGCTGTGCGACATAATTGTAACGTGCATAATCCATGATAGAAGGAGCAGTTCCGCCCATTTTTGCTGTAAAATCTTTAGAACGCAAAGATTCAACATCATAAGCAAAAGAAGCACCCATATTATGTTTTAATCCAAAAGTATGACCAACTTCATGAGATGATACAAATCGGATTGCTTCTCCCATATGATCATCGCTGAAAGTATTTCCTCTTGCTTTTACATCAATTGGGCCAGTCTGAATACGCATCCAGCTTTGTAAAGAAGTCATTACATTATGCCACCAGATAATATCGGCTTCAATAATTTCACCGCTTCTTGGATCAACAACAGAGGGTCCCATCGCATTTGCTTTTTGCGAAGCAGCATAAGTAATGACAGAATAACGTATATCGTCAATATCAAAATCCAAATCAGCTTCTGTAGGCTCTTTGGCAATAATGGCATTTTTAAATCCGGCTTTTTCAAAAGCAATCTGCCAGTCATAAACACCATCGATAATATATTTCCTCCATTGTTTTGGAGTTGATGGATCGATATAATAAACGATAGGTTTTTTGGGTTCAACCAATTCCCCTTTTAAATACCTTTCTTCATCTTCTTTTTTAGGTTCTAATCGCCAGCGTGTAATCAATTCTTTTTCTACCATCGCCTGTTGGGCATCGGTAAAATACCAGTGTTTTTCAGTAAAATAACCAATACGATTATCCGAAAAACGTGGTTTCATAGGAACTTTATCTAACAAGACAATATTACTGGTTACGCCAAGAGTTACAGATAATGCAGGACCACCTTCACTGACAGAAGTTGTTAACTGCGATTTTACAACAACATTTTTCGGAAATGATTTTAAACTTTCTATGTAAGATAAGTCTGATTTTACAGAGCCTCCAAAACTAATGTTGCTCAAAACATCATTAAAGCTTTTTTGCTTTCCGTCAAAAATCTTGTTTACCTTAATAACAATCGAAGTCGAATCATTGTTTTTGGTTTCAATATCAAAAACTTCAATAATGGATTCAGAGAAATTATCTTTTACCGAAGCAGTTATGGCGTCATTTTTTGGGGAAGAAACTTTTGGGACATATGATTTAACCCAGACTTTCCTTGCAATTGTATCTTTATAAAAACTGATTACTTTGTTTTCGTAATTCATTCCTTTATTTAATCCGGCATCATTAACCTGAAAAGGAACCTGGGATAATTTGTTTACTACTAAAAATTCTCTTTCGAATAAACTGTCCTGAATTTCAAAATAAACATCAGTTTTAACCTGGATGATATTAAACAGCCCTTTTTTTACCGTTCCTTTTTTTACAAGGTCATTATATTTTTTTTCTTTTTTTGATGAAGTAGTATCTTTTGCTATTTCGGCAGCATTTTCTTTTTTCTTATTCTTTTGTGAAAACACAGAAATCGGGCTTAATGAAAATAAAACTAATACAAAGATTACCTTTAGATTACACAGAATTGCCTTTTCCCTCATTTTGATATTAATTTTAGGTTGATTTAGGCGCGAAAATATTTGTTTTTCTGTCAGGAAAAAAAGGAAAGGGAGTGAGTGGCTTTTTTTTAGGAGTGAATGTCAATTAAAGGTAAAATACATACGAAATTGCCCTCTTTTTCTGAGGCTTTAAAACCTTTTTTGGAATAATAGCTGTAAATGCTTTTAAGATATTTTATTCCAAATTTAGTACTCGGCTCCGTATTTTGCTTTTTCTGCAGGTTGTTGGTGACAATAACCTGATCAGTTTTGACCACAATTTTTGTTCGTAACGGAATTTCCTGTGTTGCCATATTATGTTTTATTGCATTTTCGATTACAATCTGAAATGCCAAATAAGGAATACTTTTAGTCAAAGCCGATTCATCTTCAATTTCAATAGAAAAAAACAACTCTTCCTTAAAACGGGTTTGCTGTAGAAAAATATATTTTTCAATAAATAATAATTCATCCTTAAGAAGAACAATGTTTTTTTCAGGCGGATCAATCAAATAACGGTAAATGCGGGATAAATTCAACGTGAATTTCTGTGCTGTTTTTACATCGCTGCCAATTAACATATAAAGTGAATTGAGCGAATTAAATAAAAAGTGCGGATTTATCTGTTCCTTTAATTGCTGCAACTGAATCAGCGCCTTTTCTTTTATGATTTTTTCGTTTTCAACCAGCAGCGCATTTTTTTCCTTGGTTACAATTTTCTTTTCTTTATAAGCTCTTCGGTTTGCATAAGTAAACAGATAGAAAATAAAAAGAAGCATTATAGTAGTGATCGAATAAATTAAGGTTGCATATTTTTTTATCAAAGTAACATTTTCTACAATAAAGACCTTCGGAAAACTAACGCAAATAAACCAATCAGAACCTTTAACAGACATTTTTTTTGTAAACCTGATTACATCCAGTTTAAGGTATTCTGATAAAGTTACCCTTTTTACATAATCATGCTTCTTGCGAAAAATAGTATCAGAAGCCTGAAGTGAAGATATATCGTAAACATTTTTTCCTATAAAGTCAGACTCAGGGTGAAAAATGCATCTTCCTTTTTTATCAAATACGAAAGCATAATTGGGTGCAGAGCCATCAATTGTAGAAAAATAATCATGTAACGATTTTAAATTAATGTCATAACCATAACGAACAATTGTTTTATTCGGAGCTGTCAACTTGAAATAAATCCTCCAAACCCATTCTTTTCCCTGTGGAATAATAGTATTGATATGCTGAGAAGAAGTGTTTTTAAATGTAAAATCACGAATATCATTCTTTAAATCAGCAGAAATTGTATCGTTCCCAAAATGAATTTCACCTTCATTGATCTGAAACCAATTATCGGCAACCAATGAACTTGTTGTCTGAACCGAACTCAAAACCTGCAAATTTGCCATCAGGTTTTTAGAATTACTAATCTTTAAAACATGTTTGATTTGATTTTCCTGTTCCAGAAATTTCAAAAATTCCTGAGACATGAATTCCTGTTTCTTGGTGAAATTTCGCTGCGCAGCATCTTCATTGGATTTTTCGGTAAGATCCGTAATTAAGTTACTAAGAAAATATACCGAAATTACTGTGAGCAAAACAGATATTGTTCCGTAAATTAAGAACGCGCGCCTGGAAGTGATATTACTAAATCTGAATTTCAAAAAAATAATTTGTTTACTGATGAAAATTAATTGGCTACCGAAAATTGTGAATCATACAGGTTTTTGTAATAACCTTCGGTTTTGTTGATCAATTCCTGATGTGTTCCCTGTTCTACAATTAAACCTTTATCCATAACTACAATTTTGTCGGCATTTACAATTGTTGCCAATCGGTGCGCAATAATAATGGAAGTTCTCCCTTTTGTAATTGTTTCTGTTGCGCGCTGAATCAATTCTTCAGAATAAGTATCGATTGAGGAAGTTGCTTCATCCAAAATCAAAATACTCGGATTGCTAACATATGAACGCAGGAAAGCGATCAATTGGCGCTGACCGGACGAAAGCATAACGCCGCGTTCTTTAACATCAAAATCATAATTGTCAGGTAAACTCATAATAAAATCGTGCACACCAATTTTTTTGGCTGCATCCAGAACTTGTTCTCGTGTTATTTCCGGATTATGCAAGGTAATATTGTTGTAAATAGTATCAGCAAACAAAAACACATCCTGCAAAACCACAGCAATTTGTTTTCGCAGAGAAGCCAAAGTATAATTCTCGATATTGTGACCATCAATAAAAATAGTTCCGCTGTTAATCTCATAAAAACGATTCAGTAAATTAATAATCGTAGATTTTCCGGCACCCGTTGATCCTACAATCGCAATAGTTTGTCCCGAAGCGACAGATAAATCAATTCCTTTTATAACTTCTTCTTCCGGAATATAACTAAAACGTACGGCTGCAAATTCGATGCTTCCATCAAAAATAGGAGCATCAAGAGTTCCGGTGTCCTGAATATGATCTTGTGTATCGATAATATCAAAAACACGATTGGCAGCAATCATTCCTAATTGCATCTCGTTAAATTTATCTGCGATCTGACGCAATGGGTTAAACAACATTCCGATAAACATCGTATAGGAGAATAAATCCCCAAAAGTTGTAAAATGATCTCCGTTCAAAATTTTAAATCCACCGTAAACTACAACCAATCCTAAAGTAATTGATGAAATAATATCGGCAATCGGGAAAAATATAGAGTTATAGAGAATCGTTTTTATCCAGGCAACTTTGTGTTTGTTGTTGATTTCTTTAAAATTTTCGGCTTCAATTCTCTCACGGTTAAAAAGCTGTACTATCTTCATTCCCGTCACACGTTCCTGAACAAAAGAATTCATGTTGGCAATCTGCGTACGAACTTCTTCAAAAGCAACCTGCATTTTACGCTGAAAAATTCTAGTAATATAAACCAAAAGCGGCATGGCAACCACAACAATCCAGGTCAGCTTCCAGTTCATGTAAAACATAAAAAGCAATACCACCAACATCTTCATCAGGTCACTTATAATCATAAATAACCCCTGACTGAAAATACGTGCAATCGATTCAATATCAGAAACAGATCGGGTTACCAATTGTCCAACCGGAACCAGATCAAAATACTTCATTCTGAAACTCAAAATATGTTTAAAAAGCTTCGTACGGATATCTTTTACAATATCCTGTCCCAGCCAGTTGGCCCAATAAACAAAATAAAACTGGGAGAAAACCTCCATCAAAAGAACTCCACCCATCAGGATAATGTACATCAATAACCCATGTTTGTCATGCGTTTTGATATAGCCATCAACAGTTTGTTTTAGTAAATAGGGGCGTAGTGCTGCAAAAATTGACAGCGAAACGGCAAAGATAATAACACCATAATAGCGCCATTTGTAAGGTTTTGTATATTTTAAAATTCGTTTGAATAATGCGGTATCAAATGCTTTTGCTTTCATTTATTTGTTTTATGCTTTAAGCTTTAGGCAATAAGCTTAAAGCGTAAGGCTTATTGCTTAGAGCTTTATATAATCGTAATTAATTTCAGTTAAATATAATCCGTGTGCAGGAACTGAAAACCCGGCTTTTTCTCTGCTTTTGCTTGCGATAATGTTTTCAAAATCGGATAATGAAATTTTGTGTAAACCAATATTAACCAGAGTACCGACAATTGCCCGAACCATATTTCTCAAAAAACGATTTGCCGAAATTGTAAATATCAGTTTGTTATTTTCATTCTTCCAATACGCCTCAAAAACCGTGCAATCAAATGTGTTCACATCAGTATTAACTTTCGAAAAACATTGAAAATCGGTATGATTCAGTAATATTTTTGCGGCTTCATTCATCAAATCTACATCTAATTTTTGACTAAAATACCAACTCAATTCCTCTAAAAATGGATTTTTAGCAGTATTGATATGATATTCGTACGTTCTTTTACTAGCATCAAATCGGCAGTGTGCATCATCATGAACCGGAATAATATCAAAAATAGCAATGTCTTTTGGTAAGTATGAATTGAGTTTATGAACCAAATTCGGAACATTTACAGAAGTTTCAAAATCAAAATGAGCATACATTTCCTTTGCATGAACACCTGTATCCGTTCGTCCTGCTCCCATAACATTTATTGGGAAATTTAACAAAACCGAAAGAGCTTTGTTTAAAGTTTCCTGAACAGAAGAGGCGTTGGGCTGAACTTGCCAGCCGTGATAATGAGTTCCGTTATATGCGAATCGAATAAAATATCTCAAGGGTATTTTTGGTAAGGTTCAAAGTAATATTAAGGAGCAAAGGTACAAAGGTTTTCTTTAAGGTTCAAAGCTGTAAAGTCACAAAGATTCAAAGATTTCCTAATAGGTTAAATCCTGATTTCAAAAAAACTATGGGGAATTCAAACTGAACTTTGAATCTTTGACCTCCGGACCTTTCGGATTTTTCAAAAAAACCTTTGTACCTTTGTATCAGAACCTTTGCAACTCAAAAGAAATTGAAAAAAATCCTCCTTCTTTCCGATACTCACAGCCATATTGACGATGTTATTTTGAAATATGTGGCGCAGGCCGATGAAGTTTGGCATGCCGGTGATATTGGAGATTTAAACGTAACTGATACCATAAAAAAGTTAAAACCTTTGCGCTGTGTTTATGGAAATATTGATGATGCAAAAGCGAGATTGGAGTTTCCGCTGCACAATCGGTTTTTATGCGAAAATGTTTCTGTTTGGATTACACATATTGGCGGTTATCCGGGAAAATACAATCCAAATATAAGAGAAGAAATGGCTTTAAACCCTCCAAAATTATTCATTTGCGGACATTCACATATTTTGAAAGTGATGTTTGATAAAAAGAATAATTTATTGCATATGAATCCGGGAGCAGCAGGCAAAAGTGGATTTCATCAAATGCGGACGATGCTACGTTTTGTAATTGATGATGATAAAATAAAAGACCTTGAAATTATAGAGATAGAAAAACGGGTTTAACTTAACTATTTAGAGGGACAATTATTTTTATTGAGGTACCATGATTTATTTTTGACTTTACATTAAAACTGCCATTCATATAATTTATCCTTGCTTTAATCTGGTTGAGTCCAAATCCTTCCACAAAATTAAATTTATTGATATCGAACCCTTTTCCATTATCATTAATTTCAACAATTAACTCATTATTGTTTTCTGTTAATGAAACTTCTGCCCTATCAGCTAAACTGTGCTTGATAATATTATTTAAAAGCTCTGAAATGATAAAGTAGATTCGGGTTTCGAATTTTTCTGTATATCTTTTTTTAATTGGAATTGTGTTCATGTATTCAAAATGTAATGTTGAATTTGAATATTTTTCACATAAATCATCCAAGGCATATAATAATCCAAAACGCACCAGTAAAGTAGGAAGAAGATCGTGAGAAAGGTCTCTTACTTTATCATGGGTTTCATCTAAAATAAATTTTGTTTTTATAATTTCATCGGGGAGGCTGCTGTATTGGGATAAAAAAACATTTAAATGCATTCCTGCTGATGATAAGGAAGCGCTGATGGTATCATGCAAAAACAAGGCGATTTTTTTTCTTTCATTTTCCTGGCCATCAATGCTGGCATTGATTATATTTTGATGAATTTTATTCTCAATATTTTTAATTTTATTTTTTTGTTTAAGTTTTGTGTTTTGATAGAAGAAGTAGAATAAGATTGTACTAATAGCAAATAAGGACATAATGATGCTTAGCATTTTTTGGTTGCGGAGTTTTTCAGAATGAAATAATTTTTCCTTGTTTTTATTTAGGATTCCTATTCTGTCAATTTCACGTTTGTATTCATCAATGTCAAGATTAATTCCTGCCACTTTCGCTTTTATTGCTTTATCTTCAAGAGTAATCTCTTCTTTTAATTGATTATATTTATTTAAGTTTTTGTAAGCTTCTTTATAATTACCGTTTTTGGATAAAAATTTTGAATATTCCTGATGCGCAAATGATAAATCTTCTTTTTCTTCATATTTTATGGCACTTTCAATTGCTTTTTTAAAGTTGTAATCCGCTTTTTGATAGTCTTTTTTATGTCCATTATACATTCCATTAAGCATATAGGTAATAGCAGAAGTAGATTCAAGACCATACTTTTTGTTGTGTTTATTGATGAATTTTAAATAGGGATAACCATCAGAGAAACCTCCAATATCAAAATATGCCCATGCAATATTAAGTTTAGTAAAAAAAATTTGCGATGAATCTTTTGTAGCTCTGCTGAAATATAATGACTTTATATAATACGAAATTCCTTTTTCGTATCGCTTTTTATCAAAACAATAGATATTACCGATATTGTTGTAAATCCAGTTTTGAAGTTCCAGATTGTTAGAATTTTCAGCATATATTAAACTCTTTTTGTAGTAATATAAAGCTTTTTCAGGTTCTAATAATTCATCAAAATTAGCTGCAATAATATTGTAGGCTTTTGAAATTTGATAATCATTCTGAGAGAGGATGGAATAATTTAAAAGTAGTCTTGCCTGTATCAAAGACTCCTCATATTTGCCATTTTTATAGTTTGCAGTAGATTCTTTATAAAGTTTTAACAGCTCTTTTTCATTAAGATTTTTTTTTTGGCCATTGACCGGAATGCAAAATAGCAGCATTAAAAATGTAAAAGTCATTAAGTGGCGAAAAACGGACATATAGAAAAATTAGCGGGTAAAATTACAGTTTAATATTTTTAAAATCAAATACATAAGTCTTTTTTATGTTATGTTGATTTTTTTTATAAAATTGTTTTAGTTTTAAATTATAAATTATTAGCTATGCTTTTTTTAAGGTGTAATAATAGGAATTTAACGGTTAATTTTGTTAAATATTGTAAAAAGGAATTTTATCTTTGAATAGGTTCTGCTGTAAATCGATGAAAATAGTGTGGTAAATTGTAAATAAGTAGTGAAAAAAGATCTTTTAAGATTTTATTAAATTGTTTTTTATAGCATATTTAACCAAACCAATAGTGTTTTTTGTTTGCAATTTTTTCATAATATTTTTACGGTGAGTTTCTACCGTATTGGTACTGATGAATAATTGCTCACTGATTTCTTTCCCGCTGTATTCAAGTGAAATTAAGGTAACAATTTCTAATTCACGGCAAGTTAATATGGAGTTTTCAGGAATAATAGTTTTATTTGATTTAGGATTATTTTCTGCAAATGTGTTAAAAATTTTCTCTCTAACCGAGTTGCAAAAATATTCTTCTCCCTGATTAACAACTTCAATAGCTTCAATTATGTTTTCTCCGGCACATTTTTTCGTCAGATATCCACTGGCGCCTAAATTCATTACTTCTCTGATGATTTTTAAATCATCATAGCTGGATAAAATAATAACTTTGCAAGGATATCCTTTTTGATTGAATTCTTTTAAGACTTCAATTCCGTCTTTTTCAGGCATACTAAGGTCTAGTACTAATATATGGGCATTATTAGCAGTTACTTCATCAAAAATATTCAGACCATTATTGGATGAGCCTACAATTTCGAATTCAGAAACAGTACTTAATAAATTTGTTAATCCATCAATGAGTACTAAATGGTCATCGGCGAGGTGTATTCGTATTTTATGTGTCATAAATAAATTAAAATAACTTTAAACAAATTTATAAAAATCTGCCTATTAAATGTTGATTTTTATATGTTTAGTGGTAAATATAGTGAAATTTTCACAAAAAAACCCGAATATAATATCCGGGTTTCCTTCGCGCAATAAATTAAGTTTATAGGTTTATCTCAAACGATCTACAGATTTTACAAGATCTTCGTCCTTTTTGATGGCCTTATTAGCTAAAACTAATAATACGATAGCAACAATAGGAAGAAACATCCCAATACCTTTCTCAGAAACAGTAACTGCTTCTCCAGATAAATTTAGTGACCGATATACAAATAATCCTAATAAAATTAAATTTAATATGATGTTCAGTCTGCCCATGACAAACTGATTTTGTCTTTTTTTGTATGAAATAATACTGATAACAGTTAGCATTGTACTTAAACCTAATAAAACGGTGTAAACCTGGTCCTGCATAAAATAAAATGCTTTACCTGTATTTAATGTCCAAAGTGGAATAAAAAATAATAAAACACCTGTAATTAAAAAGGTAAGGAGTAAATATATAGTTTGAATTCGCTGTATCATGATCTGAATTTGTTTTACAAAAATATATTTTCTTTTTTATAAATACTATTGTATGATAAAATTTTATTCGTATTATTGCATCATAATACCGTAAGCACTTCATACTGCGGTCAATTCAAAATAATAATCTACCTATTCTTTTTACAATATTTCCGTTAAAATAATTAAATTCATAGAACATTCATGTTTGATATTTCTGCATTAAAAGAAATGAAGCTTTCTGAGCTTCAAGAAATAGCTAAGTTAGCTAAAACTATAAAGTTTAATGGCGTTAAAAAAGAGACTTTAATTAGTCAGATTTTAGCACATCAAGAATCGACTGTAGCACCGCCAGTTAGTGCTGTAGCCGATGCGGAAATAGTTGATGACAAACCTAAAAGAGCGAGGATTGTTCCTGTAAAAAAAGCTGCCATTAGCAAAAATGCACCTGTTTTAGAATTTGATAAAGTAGAGGAAGCTCCTGAAAAATATGAAATTCCGGCCGCTTCAAAGGAAGTGCAGGAAGTTACAGAAATCTCTGAGAATAAGTTGTCAGAGAAGAAAGGACCAAAAATTGTAAAATTTAATAAGTCAGCTTACGAGAAAAAAGTCGCTATACAAAAAGAAAAAGAAGCTGAAAAAGAAATAACTTCTGAACAAGTTGGGGAAACTGAAATTGAAACTGTAACTCCTCCTGCGCCAATAGCTGAAAAAACTGAGCAAGCTGCTCCGGTAAAAAAGATAAATCCGAATCAAAATAAAAACCCGAATCCAAACCAAAACCCGAATCAGAATCCAAATCAAAACGGGAATGGAAATAACGGAAACCAAAATCCAAACCATAAAAATAAAAAAAATAATTTCAGGGATTCAGACTTTGAGTTTGACGGAATTATTGAAAGTGAAGGTGTTCTTGAAATGATGCCTGACGGATACGGATTCTTACGTTCATCAGATTATAATTATTTAGCTTCTCCGGATGATATTTATTTATCTACTTCACAAATCAGATTATTTGGTTTAAAAACAGGAGACACTGTAAAAGGAGTAGTTCGTCCTCCTAAAGAAGGCGAGAAATTTTTCCCTTTGGTTCGTGTATTGAAAATTAATGGTCACGATCCGCAAGTAGTTCGTGACAGAGTTTCTTTCGAACATTTAACACCGGTTTTTCCTTCTGAAAAATTCAAATTAGCCGAAAAAGGCAGTTCAGTTTCAACACGTATTATCGATTTATTTTCTCCGATAGGGAAAGGCCAGCGTGGTATGATTGTCGCTCAGCCTAAAACGGGTAAAACAATGTTGCTAAAAGACATTGCCAATGCTATAGCAGCCAACCATCCTGAAGTTTATTTAATTGTTCTTTTGATTGATGAACGTCCAGAAGAGGTTACAGATATGCAGCGTAGTGTAAGAGGAGAAGTTATTGCTTCGACATTTGACAGAGAGCCGCAAGAACACGTAAAAATTGCCAATATTGTACTTGAAAAAGCAAAACGTTTAGTAGAGTGCGGACACGATGTTGTTATCTTATTAGACTCCATTACACGTTTGGCAAGAGCTTACAATACGGTTCAGCCTGCTTCCGGTAAAGTTTTAAGTGGAGGTGTTGATGCGAATGCATTACAAAAACCAAAACGTTTCTTTGGAGCTGCAAGAAATGTAGAAAATGGAGGTTCATTAAGTATCATCGCAACGGCATTGACAGAAACAGGTTCTAAAATGGACGAAGTTATCTTTGAAGAGTTTAAAGGTACCGGTAATATGGAGTTACAATTGGATCGTAAAATTGCAAACAAACGTATTTTCCCTGCAATCGATCTTACGTCATCAAGTACACGTCGTGATGATTTATTACTGGATGAGAAAACGTTACAAAGAATGTGGATTATGCGTAAATATTTATCAGATATGAATCCGGTAGAATCAATGGATTTTGTAAATGATCGTTTCAAAAAAACCAGAAATAACGAAGAGTTTTTGATTTCTATGAATGACTAAAGGAAGGTTCTAAGTCGCTGAGACACTAAGTATAAGGATCTTATTTTTGAGATTGTTTACTATAAATATAAAAGGGATAGTTTTTTAACTCATCCCTTTTTACTTTTTTTAAACTTAGTAGCTTAGAATCTTAGCAACTTAGAGTCTCTATTTTTTATCAACCACAGGTCTGTTCTCTCTGTTTGCCAAATCCCAGGCAACAACAAAAGCAAGCTGCGCTCTTTTTGTTAAAGCATCATATTCAATTTTTTGAGGTTCATCACCCTTTCCGTGGTAATCTTCGTGAACACCATTAAAAAAGAAAACAGCTGGAATACCATTTTTTGCGAAGTTATAATGATCAGAACGCTCGTAAAAATGATTCGGATCTTTGGGATCATTAAATTTAAAATCTAAATCTAATTTGGTATATTTTTCGTTTTGTGCGACAACTGCATTATGTAAATCAGTCGATAATCGGTTAGCTCCAATTACATAAACATAATTGTTTGTTTTAGCATGTTCAACATCACGACGGCCAATCATGTCGATATTGATATCAGTGATTGTATTTGCAATTGGAAATAATGGATTTTCAGAATAATAACGGGATCCGTGTAAGCCATGCTCTTCACCGGTAACATGCAGAAACAGGATAGAGCGTTTAGGCCCGTGTCCGTCTTTTTTTGCTTTTGCGAATGCTTTTGCTATTTCTAATACAGCTACTGTTCCAGAACCATCATCGTCAGCTCCGTTATAAACTTCTCCATTTTTTATTCCTACGTGATCATAATGTGCAGAGATTACCAAAACTTCATCCGGTTTTTCCGAACCTTCAATATAAGCCCAGATATTTTCTGAATCAGGAAGGTTTTCATTGCGTCTTGCATTTAAAAAAGCTGCAGGAATATGTTGGTAATAATCTGTTGCTCCTTTAGGAAATGCAACATCATTTTTTTTGTATTGTTCAATCATATAAAGTCCTGCTTTTTTCTGTCCTTTTGAGCCAGTTTCCCGACCTTCCATTTCATCTGAAGCAACAACATAAAGCATCGTTTTTAAATCTTCAGCAGTAATGATCTTCATGTATTTAGTTGGATCTGAATTATCTTTTGAAGCAGCCGACTGTGTGTTTTTACATGAAAATGCAGAAACAATTAGTAATAGAATAATAATTTTTTTCATTCTTTAATTAGTGTAAATTGATGAATATGTACAGAACATAAAGTATAAGTAAAAATAGAATAAAAAAGGAGTTTATAAAGAACAATATTACACTTTTAACAAATGAAACAAATCTGGTCTCTCCATAAAAACGGTGATGCGCAGGATAAAAATAATAGAACATCCAAATCATTCCAACAAAAGTAGATAAGTCTGCAATAAATGCAATTGGACTGTCTTCTCCAAATAATCCAATTACTTTGTTGGTAATGAATAAGATGAGAAATATTAAAAGTAAAAATGAAAAATAATGGAGCGTAAAAATTCCGTGATCAAAATAATACCATTTCTTTTTGTTATGAAAAATCCATAAAAAGAAGGCAAAGAAAGGCATTATGATGAAAAGTATTTTGGGAATATTATGAATAAAGGATTCAATGAATTTTACTATAATTTCTTTTTGAGTATTATGCTCGGTAACATGTACAGCCTTTTCGTAAAACCAATATTCAAATCCTGAAAATTTGTCCTCTTCCTTGCCATATTTCTGAATCGAGTCGATTTCTTTCATCGGAGTCAATTCAAAATGCTTATTGGGGTTAAAAGCTTTATGTACCTTTTTATCTTTTTTTTCGAATTTAGAAGAAATTTTTTTATCGGCCTTATCGAGGTTTTCATTTACTTTATCAGGGAACAAAGTAATTAAAAGAAAAGTAACAAAACTTATAAAAATATAAAGGCGAACAGGAGCAAGGTAAGATAATCTTTTTCCTGAAAGATATTCTTTGGTTAGTGCAGCAGGCCTAAAAAGCAGATTTCGAATGGTTTTCCAGAAGGCATTTTCGTAATGCGTCAAATCTTCAAAGAAATGAATAAATAAATGATGAAACGTTTTCCGGGTGTCTGTGTTTTCCTGCCCACAATTTGGGCAAAATTTTTGATCAACAACATGCCGGCAATTCAGGCACGTTTTATCTTTTCTAATCGTACTTTTTGACATCTGTAATTTTGGTTGATTTTGGTTTAGTTTGTTTTAGATTTTATTTTTTTAATACTTCACTCAGAAAAAGCTGTAGGTGTTCGAATGATCTTTTTGCAGCTACCGGATTATAAGCAGCTCCTTTTGAGTTGTCATTTCCTGCTTCAGGGTTAGTAAAAGAATGTACGGCATTTGCATAATAAATCATTTGCCAATCTGCTTTAGTATCTCTCATTTCCTGCTGAAAAGCAGTAATTTCTTCAGCTTTTACATTTGGATCATCAGCTCCGTGACAAATTAAAACTTTAGCTGTAATAGGTTCAGTTGAACGTGAAGCATCTTTGCCTAAACCTCCATGAAAAGAAACTACTCCTTTCACATTCAAATGTCCGCGTGCAGCTTCTAAAACTCCCGTTCCTCCAAAACAATATCCTATAGCAACAATATTATCAGCATTTGCACCTGATTTAATTAATTCCTGCAGGGCTAAATTGATTCGTTTCTGATAAGCTTCATAATTTTTTTTATAGAAACCTGCTTGTTTTCCTGCTTCTGCATTGTCTTTTGGATAATTTCCTTCACCATATATATCAGCTATGAAAACGGTATAGCCCAATTTTGATAAATTCTGGGCAATTTCTTTAGAAGCATTATCGATTCCTTTCCAGGCAGGAAGCATTAAAATCCCGGGATTGTGATTGCTTTTTTTGGAAGCTTTTATCGATAGTCCATTTAAAATCTGATTTCCATCATTGTATTTTACGGGTTTTAATTGTGCATTCATGTTGCTGTAAAATAAGATGATAGCTAAAAATAAGAATGTTGATTTTTTCATAATTTGACGATTTTACACAAATATCAGAAATATTATGTTACAAAAAAACCTCAAAAGATATTTCTTCTGAGGTTTAAATTTTGGATGTTATAGGTTAATAAATTATTCGCCGGGATGATAAGTTCGTTCGGCATTTTTTATGACATCTTCTTTGTAAAATAAAACATCTTTAAATTGGCCTTTTTGATAAATTTCAGCCTGATCATAAAAGTGTTTCGAATTTACGTTACCGCTATTTCCTCCGGCTAATAATGACTTAGCTTTGATTCTTGGACCAAACTCAACGGCACAGACAAAACTATTGCCATTATAGCCATAACGTTTTTTAGAATTATTTTGATAATTGCTTTTAAAAGACGGAAGACTTCCCCATGAACCCGGACCAAAACCGATTGGTAAACTGGTTTTATTATCATCGTATTTTAAATCAATATCACCACTCGAACGCTGAAAACGATTTACATCACCCCAGGCTACCTGCCAGGTTCCCCATTTTGATTTTAATTCTTTTATGACTGTCTGCAATTGTGGAATAACTTGATTTGGCGTTGCATTTTTAGCGAAAAGTTTTGTGTTTTCTACCTGATCAAGTTCGCCTTCATCAATATATGTTTTTTGAATAATCGGATCTAGTTTATAAGCCCATTCAACGGCTAATGTAGTAGCAACTGAATTTTCTTTAGCATAATAATCCCAATTTTTTAAAAGTGTAACAGGCTCAATCAAATCAGTATATTCAGGATCTGTGGGTTTTATATTTTTTTCAAAAATAGAAATTAAACCCGGAATCAGAATTTCAAAAATGGATAATTTAGAATCATAGCCGTCAGCAATTACTTTGTCTAAAGTATATTTTTCATCTTTGCTGAAAATTCGAACGGCATTTATACCTCTGAAATTTTCTCCGTCCGGTGCCATGTAAGGAATGTAATTTTCCTCTTTCGGGCTGTTTTCGCCTGCAACGCTGTAAGGAGTTGAATTGCAATTCTGAAGCCAGCCATTTACAGGATTGTATAGATGAACAGTTTCATCAACTTCATGCAAACCCTTCCATTGAGTTGAAGATATTGATCCGTCAACAACTTTTGACCAATTGAAAGTTTTATCCCTTATCGGAATAAAATTACCATGCCAGTACGCAATATTACCTTTGTTATCACCATAAACCGTATTGTTTGAAGTATTGGCTTTCAAATCCATTGCTTTTTTATAATCATCAAAACTCTTTGATTTTGTTCTTACCCAACTCTGAATCAAACTATTCATCGAGCGGTTCATCGATTTTAGACTAATCCATTTTCCGTCACGTTTGGCCATAATCGGACCGTTGTTGGTAAAATAAGTTTTGAATTTTTTTAGAATTAATTTTCCGTTCTCCGTATAGTTTATTGTGATTTCTTTTTCGATTACCGGTAGAAGTTTGTTATCGAATTCATAGAATAATTTTCCTTTTTTATTGCTGATTTTTTCTGCATACATATCGGCAACATCAACATTTGAGGAAGTATGCATCCAGCCACAATTTTCATTGAATCCCTGATAAATAAAAAATTGTCCCCAGGTAACGGCTCCGTAAGCATTCAGACCTTCCTCGCTTGTAACCTGAACTTCGGGCCTGAAATAGAAAGTTGTATGCGGATTAATATATAAAATCGAATTTCCGTCAGCGGTTTTTGATGGGGCAAAAGCAAATCCATTTGAACCGGTCTGCACATTTTTTTCTCTTTCTGTGTAAGCTACTTTATCATTGTTACCGGAATAAAAAGTTTTGAGCTCTCCTGTAGAAAGATCTGCAGTGCTGATGGCACCAATACTTCCGTCGGTCCATAAAAGCGGAAACCAGGGTTCAAAATGAGTTAAAAGCGCGGGTTTAATTTCAGGATGTTTGTATAAATAAAAATTAATCGCATCAGCATAGCTGTTTAATAGTTTTTTAAGCCAAAGCGGTGCTTTTTTGTAGTCTGATTTTGCTTCTTCAGCATCAATTAATAAGCGAATTTCCAAATCGTTGTACAAAACTGATTGTCCTTTAATTTCTGAAAGACGGCCCAGTTTTTCGATATAATTCATTTCAATCCGTTTAAAATCATCTTCACATTGCGCATACAGCAGACCAAAAACGGCATCTGCATCCGTTTTTCCGTAAATATGCGGAATTCCCCAATTGTCCCGAATTATGTTTACCTGCTGTGCAGCTTTTTCAAGACGTAAAACTTCTTTTGGATTGATTTTTTGCGCTGTAAGCTGAAAACTAATGCAAAAAATAGTAAAGGTTATTTTTAAGATTTCAGAATAATTAAACATTATTATTTAATATTAAATTTTTGTCCGGCGTTGTAAATACTCATTTCCAGTTTTTCAATCGAAATCAGATTGCCTTTTTTAGATTTCAAAATTCCTTTTGGTTTTCGGACTACAATAACTTCACTTTCTCCGGCAACTTCAACCTGATTATTCCGTACAATAATTGCAGTCGCTTCGTCAATTCCAATTCCGGTTAAATCAGGAAATTCAACCAAACCTGAAAGTAAACGATTGTAACGGTTTCTCTTCAAAAAATGCTGGTCAATTACAGCCGTTTTCAGTAAACCTAAACCTTCTGCAGTTTCTAAATTATCATATCTGATATTATCAAAAGTTCCGGAATATTCTTTTTCTAATTTTTGATTTCCGGTAATCATTTTTTCAGACATTACAGCTGCTCCGGCACTTGTTCCGGAAATTGTGCTCCCATTTTCGTAAGCTTTTTGTATAGCTGTTTTTATTGGTGTATTTTGGACAATTTTCATAAAACGGGTTTGGTCCCCGCCACTTATAAAAATCAATTTTGCTTTTTGAACAGAATCTGTAAGTGTTTTGTTTTGTGCTGTTTCTTTATTGAAATTCAGCATTATAATTGGATTTGATGTTAGTTTTACCATTTGCGTTTTAAAAAAGATAAAAGAGCTGTCAGGTTCTTCGCTTGACATTGGCAATACCACTATATAATCTTTTGGGCCCAGTTCTGCGATACCTAATAATTGTTTCATCAGATCATCAGACCGGTTACCGCCTCCAATTATAAATAATTTTCCCTTTGATGTTTGTGCCTGTAGAAAATTACCGGTAAACAGGAGCAGAATAGCCATAAATTTATTCAAAGAAAATCTAAAAGGAAAAAGGTTTTTCATAGATGGTAATTTTGTTTGATTAAGGCTCTTTTTATTACAAGCTAATATTTCGTTTAAAAGCGCAGCCTAATTCGATCATTGAATCTGTTTTTGCGATCCCGGGAATGTTGTCGATTTTTTCATATAATATTTTACGCATGTGTTCATGGTTTTTTGCTGTAATTTTTAGGTACAGTGTAAACGATCCGGTTACATAATAACATTCCGTAATTTCGGGAATCTTTTTTAATGCTTCGATAATTCGATCAGAATCAGAATCTTTATTGAGTGTAATTCCGGTAAAAGAAGCCCAATCATAGCCAATTTGCTTTTCGTTTAAGATGGGTTTGATGCCGGTAATTATGCCTTGCTCAAATAAACGGTTAATGCGCTGATGCACCATTGTATTTGAAATTTTCAAATTAGTTGCAATGGTCGAATATGCAATTCTTCCGTCTTTTTCTAATTCTTTTATAATTTTTATGTCAAATTCATCCAGGATATCCATGCAGCCTCTTTTCTTTTAATTTATGTAAAGATAAAAATAAGTCTGATTTGCTTTATTAAAAGCGAAATTTTAAAATGACTTATATTTGTGTTAAAATAAGTTATTTTGATTTTTTAAAAGTAATTTTAAGTTAAAAATAATCATTTAATCGCAATGAATAAATAATTTTTATATTTTTGTTTTATTAAAAACAAATTATCATGGGACATAAGCAGGAAATTCTTTCATCGAAATCGGAAGTTTTGATTGAAAAAGAAAATAAATATGGGGCACATAATTACCATCCGCTTCCGGTTGTTTTGGAAAAAGGAGAAGGGGTATATGTATGGGATGTAGACGGAAAAAAATATTATGACTTTTTATCGGCTTATTCTGCCGTGAATCAAGGGCATTGTCATCCTGTAATTGTAAAAGCGATGACAGATCAGGCTCAAAAACTGACTTTGACTTCTCGTGCTTTTTACAATGATAAATTAGGAAATTACGAAGAATTTATAACAAATTATTTTGGTTTTGATAAAGTATTACCAATGAATACTGGTGCTGAAGCGGTTGAAACTGCTCTGAAACTATGTAGAAAATGGGCTTATGAAGTAAAAGGAATTCATGAGGACCTTGCACAGATTATTGTTTGTGAGAATAATTTTCATGGAAGAACCACAACGATTATTTCTTTCTCGAATGATGAAAATGCCCGTAAAAACTTTGGACCTTTTACAGATGGATTTATAAAAATTGAATATGATAATTTAGAAGCTCTTGAAAAAACTTTAGAATCATCAAAAAATATTGCCGGTTTTCTTGTTGAACCAATCCAGGGTGAAGCAGGAGTATATGTTCCTTCTGAAGGTTATTTGGCGAAAGCAAAAGCACTTTGTGAGAAACATAATGTTTTGTTTATTGCGGATGAAGTTCAGACCGGAATTGCACGCACAGGAAAATTATTGGCCGTTCATCATGAAAATGTACAACCTGATATTTTAATTTTAGGAAAAGCTATTTCTGGTGGAGTTTATCCGGTTTCTGCAGTCTTGGCGAATAACGAAATCATGAATGTGATCAAACCGGGACAGCACGGATCTACTTTTGGAGGGAATCCTGTTGCAGCAGCTGTAGCAATTGCTGCGCTTGAAGTTGTCAGAGATGAAAAGTTAGCTGAAAATGCTGAGCGTTTAGGAATTATTCTTAGAAAAGGATTAAATGAAATTGCAGAGCGTAATGACTTAATTACTTTGGTTCGTGGAAAAGGTTTATTAAATGCAATAGTAATTAACTGTAGTGAAGATTCTGATCTGGCTTGGGAAATTTGTTTGAAATTCAGAGATAACGGATTGTTGGCTAAACCAACTCACGGTAATAAAATCAGATTGGCACCGCCATTGGTAATGACTGAAACTCAAATTCAGGAGTGTCTTGAAATTATCGAGAAATCTCTTAATGATTTTAGAGATTAATAATCTTTTTGAATTAAGAATAACTCGTTGGGTGTAATTAAAAACAGGTGTCAGGCTGAGCGGACTCGAAGCCCTTTGCATGTAAAAAGCCTTCGACTAAGTTTATCCTGAGCGAAGCCGAATGGACCCAGGATGACAGTGATTTCTTAAAGTATGAAGAAAGATGTTTTACTCAAATTTATACTTTTTGATTTATTTGTTTTATATCAAATAAGAGTTTTAATCTACAGTCAATGGATTAAAAGCATAAAAAAACCATTCGTTTCAACGAATGGTTTTTTGGTTTAAAAAAGTTTGGTATTAACTACCGTAACCAGGGTTTTGGGTGATTTTATTATTTGTATCCATTTCTCTTAAAGGAATTGGAAAAACTAATGCAGGATCATCGTAAGGAATTAATTCTGAACCATCACCATTAACATCAATTGATGCTTTTGTTCTTTTTAAGTCATGAATGGCGAAACCTTCCATAGCCAGTTCTAATTCACGCTCTCTTAAAATAGTAGCGAGAGTTAATGCCGTAAAGTTTTCGGCATTAGCCCTGGTTCTTATTAAATTAATATCGTTTAAAGCTGTATCTCCAACTGCAGTATTTAATCTAAAGTTTGTTTCTGCTCTTATTAAGTACATTTCAGCTAAACGAATTATACCTACATTACCATATTGATTGGTATATTTTGAAGTTAATAATCTTCCGTTGTCGTCGTTAACGTAATTAAAATTAGCTCTGGCATCATCAGGATCTGTAAATTTATTCAAATACGTTCCTCTTATTTCAATATCACCGCCACGACCGCCATTTCCTTCTGAGGCATACATTACAACGATTTCATTTTCTCCTGTTTGTTTGGTAATCTGAATCGCAAAAATATCTTCAATTTGATTTTCATCATGGTTAAATGCATTTGCATAAGTGGTTGACAGAGCTCTGCCGCTATTTTCAATTACTTCGTTTGCCGCATCACGGGCTGCCGGATAATTTTGCTGCTGTAAATACACTCTTGCCAATAAAGCTTTGGCAGCATATTTATCAGCATAGAAACTGTTTTCTTCAGGAAGTCCATCATATGCATCATTTAGATATTGAAGAATTAAAGTATAAACTTCTTCAACGCTGCTTCTTTCTTTAGATAAGTCGGCAGTAAAATCATAAATTGCATTTGGTCTGATGATTACACCTAACTGTGTGTTTTGTTTACCGGCTTCGTATGGCAATGCAAAAAATCGAACCAGGTCAAAATAAGCTAATCCTTTCAAAAAGTTAGCCTCCGCTACCATTCTTGTTCTTTTATCAGGATCTGCTACTTTGTCAATATTTTCGATAACTGTATTTGCAGCATTGATGATTTCGTAGTTGCGGGCATAGATTTGTCTCGCAAAAACGTTATCAACAACAATAGTTTTGGTATACATTTGTCTAAAGTCTGCATAAGTTCCTCTCCATCTAAAATCTGTTGTACTTGTTAGTCCGGTTTGTGCCATTAAATCACCGGCAACTAAACTCCTTCCACCGTACACATCAGCGTCAGCGGCAAGAGCGTAAGCCCCGTTTAAGATATTTGTTATACCAGTTTCAGTACTTAAAGTAACATCAGCATCCTGATTTTGTTTTGGATCAATTTCTAATTCTTTTTCACAACTTACCAGTAAGGTGGTAAAAAGAATAAATAAGATGTATTTATATGATTTCATTTTTGATATTTTTAAAAATTAATATTTACCCCTAAAGCAATTGTTCTGGCAGGAGGAGCAGAATAAAATTCTTCTCCGATACCAGCATCATCTCTTCTGGCTTCAGGATCATAACCTGTATAATTTGTAAAGGTTAAAAGATTTACACCCGTTGCATAAAAACGAACACTGCTTATTCCTGCATCTTTTAATGTAGTTTTTGGTAAAGTATAACCAATTGTTAAATTTCTTAAACGAACAAAGTCAGATTTGTCAAGATATCTTGTAGATGCACCAGTTCCGTTACTTCCGTATAATCTTGCTTGTGGAACATTCGTAATATCACCGGGATTTTGCCAACGGTTTAACTGATCTGTAGTCTGATTGTCAAAATAATCTGCAGCTGTCGATTGGTATTGTCCTGCAGCGTTATAAATACTTGCTCCCCATTCTCCCTGAAAAGTAAATGAAAAATCGATTCCTTTATAATTTATTGTATTGGTTAAACCGGCCATTAATTCAGGAAAAGGATTTCCGGCAATGGTTCTTTTAGCTTCGCTGTAATCATTAGTAGTTGATTTGTCTAATGTACCATCAGCATTAGCAGTGTTTTTTACATATAATGCATCTCCGTTAGCAGGATCAACACCGGCATATTCTACTAAATAGAATGATGAAATATTTTCGCCAACCCTGTTGATTGTATATGATGTAACAATATCTTTACCATTTGGCATTGATAAAACTTCAGATTTATTTGTTGTTATATTAAAACTGGTATTCCATTTGAAATTGTCATTTTCAATATTTTTGGTATTAACTGTAAACTCCAAACCACTACTTCTTACTTTACCAATATTTTGATTGATTGTTGCAGCTCCGGAGCTTATAGCCAAAGGAACTTCAAAAAGTAAACCATCTGTAGTTTTGTTGTAATAATCGGCTTCAATACTTATACGGCTGAATAAGCCAAATTCGATACCATAATCTACTTGAGTAGATTTTTCCCAGGTTAAATTATCATTTCCTGCCTGATTAAAAGTAAGACCTGATTTTAGGTTATAAGGATTTGCAGCATATAACTGGCGTGAAGCAAAGTTACCGATTTCAGCATTTCCTAATTTTCCCCAGCTTCCTTTTAGTTTTAAGAAAGATAAAACTTTATTGTCTTTTAAGAAGCTTTCTTCAGAAACAATCCATCCGGCAGAGAAAGCAGGGAAAACTCCAAATCGCTCATTTTTCCCAAAACGTGAAGAACCGTCACGACGAATACTGGCTTTAAACAGGTATTTATTATTGTATGAATAATTTAATCTTCCAAATTGCGATACAAAAGTGTAGTTAGTTTCATTTCCGGCCCCGGCATTAACTTCGGCACCTCCGTCAACAGTCTGGAAAGAATCATCCGGAAAATAAATACTTGTAACAGATTGATATCTGCGGTTGTATTTGTTAAATTCCATACCGGCAACAACATTTACATTATGCTTTTCGGCAAATGTTTTATCATACGTAAGATAGTTACTCCATATGTATGTTTCGTTGTTTACAGATGTTGCATAAGCTTCTCCGTCTGTCGCCATAAATGGAGCATTTTTACCCTGCCAGTAATCTTCTGTTTGAGATAAAAGATCGTATGCAAAATCAGAGTTTATTTTTAAAGAAGGAATGATTTGATATTCTGCAAAAACTTTTCCTGTAACTCTTCTCATGATTGTCTTCCAAAACGAATTGTCAGCCGCTAATAAATAGTTGGCATATAAAGTGTTTGGGTTTGCGGTTCCATCTTCCAGACGGGCAGGCGATAATGGCGATTGTGCCACAGCCTGAAGCGGTGTTGTAAAAGAGTTATCATCCTGAACACGATCGATTACAGATCTTGAAAAGCTTAAATTCATTCCGATATTAAAATTATCTGAAACTTTATGCGATACATTTGATCTTGCCGTAACTCTCTCTAATTCATTTTTATCAATAATACCTGTGGTGTTATTGTAAGCACCGGAAAAGAAATATTTTGTTTTGGCATCACCTCCGGAAACTGAAAAATCTACATCAGTAGTAAGACCGGTTTGAAAGGCAAGATCCTGCCAATCTGTATTTACAGCTCTGTTTCTCCAGTCGGTTCCCTGTGCAAGAAAGTCAAAAGTACTCTCTGCCTCAGAAGCGTCCCCTGTTCCATTAATTGATGCTTCAGTAAATAATTTGATGTACTGATCGGCATTCAGCCATTTCTTTTTGTGAGTAGCTTCGCTAATACCCTGAGACATATTAATAGAAAAAGTTCCTTTTCCGTCTTTTCCTTTTTTAGTTGTAATAATAATAACTCCATTTGCACCACGAGCTCCATAAATGGCAGCTGATGAAGCATCTTTCAGTACATCGATAGATTCAATCTCATTTGGACTTAATGTTAATAAAGGATTGGTAGCCGCTCCATTAGTTGATTCATCTGATGTAACTAACGGAATTCCATCCAAAACATATAATGGTTCTGTGCCCGCACTAATGCTGGCAGCACCTCTAACTCTAATATTTATTCCCCCGTCGACTTTACCATTGGTTTGTGTAATTTGTACACCGGCCAGTTTACCAACCAAGGCATTTTGAACATTGGCAACCGGTATTTGTTGAATGTCTTTTGCTGTCACTCGGGCAATATTATCAGTAGATTTCCTTTTTGTCTGGGTACCATAACCAACAACTAAAACGGCTTCCAGTTCATTTGGTGCATCTTCAAGTGTAATTTTCATTGAAGTTTTTGCAGGTACAACTATACTTTTCATTCCTAAATATGAAATTACTAATTGCTGACCTGTTTGTACATTGATTGTAAATTCTCCATCAAAGTTAGTTTGTGTGCCTTCTTTTGCTCCCTGAACAATAATATTTGCCCCAGGTATAGGAAGTCCTTTTTTGTCTGTAACTACTCCGGTTACTTTAATTTCCTGGGCAACCGCTATTTGAATAAAAAATACAAATAACATTGCCAAAAAATGCTTATAATTAATTTTCATGTTTTATCATGTTTTGGGTTAATGTTTTACAAATATCTTAAATAAACGTTAATTTTTGGGTGTTTTTTAACATTAAAGATAACATCAAATGGTACTTTTATAATATTTACAACATTACCGTAGAATAATTGGTTATTTGTAATAATAAAGGCTATTAATTGCTTTTTATATCATCAATATTTGATACTCTTTGTTATTACAGCCTGAAAAAATATTTTAATTTTTTTGAATTAAAACACAAAAAGACGATTGTTTTATCAATCGTCTTCTGTTTATAATTGCTTAAAATATCAAAAAAAGCAATTATTAGGTTGAGTTGCTTGTTTCATCAACCCTGTATTATTAAAATTTGACTTTTTTAAGTTTCCACAAAGTCTCTATAAATTTATCGACATCCTGTGTGGTGTTGTAAAAAGCCAATGAAGGCCGAACAGTAGTCTCGACACCCAATCTGCGTAAAATAGGCTGGGCGCAATGATGACCGGTTCTGACAGCGATTCCTTCTTTGTTTAAAGCCTGACCCACTTCTTCATTTGAGTAGCCTTGTAAATTAAAAGATAATACGCTGGCTTTATTGGCTGCAGTTCCTATTAACCGAACACCCGGAATTTCTTTGATCAGTTTCGTCGCATAATCCAACAAATAGTGTTCGTATTGCCCGATCGCATTGATACCAATTTTTGTAACATAATCAATAGCAGCACCAAGACCTATGGCATCAGCGATATTTCCCGTTCCGGCTTCGAAACGATTGGGTGCTTTGTGGTATTTTATCTCCTCAAAAGTTACATCCTGAATCATGTTTCCACCTGATTGGTAAGGCTGCATATCGTTTAGCAAATCTTCTTTTCCATACAAAACACCAATTCCGGTTGGCCCAAAAAGTTTATGTCCTGAAAAAACTAGCCAATCGGCATTTAAATCCTGAACATCTACTTTCATATGAGAAACCGATTGTGCTCCGTCCAATAAAACTTTAGCTCCAACGGCATGTGCCATTTCGACCATTTTCTTGGCAGGTGTTACGGTTCCAAGTGCGTTTGAAACTTGTGTAAAAGCTACAATTTTTGTTTTTGAATTCAGCAATTTGGCATATTCATCCAACAGAATTTGTCCATCGTCATCAACCGGAATTACACGTAGTTTCAAGCCTTTTTTATCAGCCAGACGTTTCCACGGAACGATATTGGCGTGGTGTTCCAGGTTGCTCACAACAATTTCATCGCCTGCCACTAAATTATTGTCACCCCAGCTTTGTGCCACAAGATTAATACCTTCTGTAGCGCCGCGAACAAATACAATTTCATTAACAGAACCTGCATTCAAAAATACTTTTACCTTTTCACGGGCAGCTTCGTACGCATCTGAAGCTCTTGCAGCCAATTCGTGTGCCGCACGGTGGATGTTTGAGTTTTCGTGTTCATAAAAATAAGCAATTCGTTCAATTACCGATTTTGGTTTTTGAGTCGTTGCGGCATTGTCAAACCAAATCAGAGGTTTTCCGTTTACTTTTTCACTTAGAATTGGAAAATCTTTTTTAATTAAATTGGCATCAAAAGGAGCGTTTTCCAATTGGTTAAATTCATGAAACGAATTCCTGCTGGCCGTTGCCGGAAACGGGTTTTTTCTATCAAAAGCAAAAGGATTATTCTCAAGGAAATAATACGAATTTTGAATTTCTGCCGGGTTTGATACTAAACCAGATGGAATTCCAAACGCTGTATTAACACTTGCCAAGGCTTCTTTTAATTCACTTTCAAATGAAGAACCCTGCGTTTGAAAAGGCAGATAATTATCATTTAAAAGAAAAGAAGAAAAAACATTATTATCATGGCTGCTCCCATTTTTAAGATTAACATCATTAAAACCCGTAATAGGATTATTGATGTTAAAATCTTTATCATTTGGGTAAGCGGTACCCAAATCTGTATTTGGATATAAGCTTGTAACACCGGTATTTGCATAGTTTCCAACAGATGACGATCCTCCAAAACCGCTCACAGGAGAATGAGAAGGATATGCTGTTGTTGGATTTTGCAAACTGGTATTCGGCGTAAAATCTGCCAGATTTCCTGCACTCAATAGCGTTTCAACAACTTTTGTAGCTTTTGGATGATCATTAAGGTCCGGGCTCAAAGAAATTTCTTTTGGAAACTCATTTGGCAGGGTCTTAAACAACTCGTTGGCTATGTGTTGTAAATCGTCTATGTTATACAAACCGTTGTTGTTAGTATTTGTACTCATGATACTTTCCTATTTCTACATCTTCTAAAACTGCAATAGCGTCATCTACCAATATAGCCAATGAGCAATAAAGCGATACTAAATAAGAAGCAATTGCTTTTTCGTTTATTCCCATGAAGCGAACTGATAATCCAGGTGATTGTTCTCCTTGTAATCCAGGCTGAATCAATCCGATTACTCCTTGGCGGCTTTCGCCTGTGCGTAACAAAATGATTTTTGATTTACCGTTTTTTATAGGTAATTTATCAGAAGGGATTAGCGGAATGCCCCTCCATGTCAAAAATTGAGATCCAAATAATGATGTAGTAGGAGGTGGAACACCACGACGTGTACACTCGCGGCCAAAAGCAGCGATAGCTAATGGATGCAATAAGAAGAATCCAGGTTCTTTCCATACTTTTGTTAATAATTCGTCTAAATCATCAGGAGTTGGTGCGCCGGTTCTGGTTTTGATAATTTGCGAAGGTGCAACATTACTCAATAAACCATAATCTTTATTATTGATTAATTCGCTTTCCTGACGTTCTTTTATTGTTTCAATTGCCAGACGCAATTGTTCTGTAATTTGATTATAAGGCTTGCTGTATAAATCAGAAACACGTGTGTGTACCTCTACAATTGTCTGAACAGCTGCAAGATTATATTCACGAGGATTATCGATATAATCCACAAAAGTATTTGGTAAAATCCTTTCGTCCCTTGCTGAACAGTCAACTTCGATATGACTTCCGTCTTTTACCTTATTCAGGCGGTATACACCTGATTCTACCGGTGTCCAATGCAATAAATGTGTTAACCATCGTGGGCTAATAGTTCCAATTTGAGGAACCGAACGTGTAGCAATTGCTAATTGTCTTGCTGCTACATCTCCTAATGCGGTCTGTTGTTTTTTTAATTCTGCCATTTTGCTAATTTTTAATTTATTTATAGTTAATTGATTCGTTAAGTCAGGTCTTATAGATTTTTAATATATCTATAGGTAAACTGATGTGTTAAAAATGATATGCCAAAAAATAAATAATTCATTAAATTTACTTAATTGGTTTGTGAAATTTTCAATTAGAGTATTATAAAATTGTTTAATATAACTCGTCGATCGAAAGATACCTTTCACCTGTATCATAATTAAAAGTCATAATTACGGCATTTTCAGGAATGTTTTTCAGTTTTTGTGAAACAGCTGACAGTGCAGCTCCGGTAGAAATACCTGCAAAAATTCCTTCTTCACGGGTTATTTTTTTCGCGTAAGCAAATGCAGCATCTTTTTCTACAGTAATAATTTCGTCAATGTATTTGCCGTTAAAGACTCCCGGAATAAATCCTGCCCCAATTCCTTGTAAAGGATGAGGAGAAGGCTGACCTCCGCTCAAAACTGGCGAAAGGGCAGGTTCTACAGCATAGGTTTTCAAATTTGGAAAATGCTGTTTTAATATTTTGGAAACTCCCGTAATATGTCCGCCCGTTCCAACGCCTGTAATTAAGTAATCGATACCATCCGGAAAATCTTTTATAATTTCCTGAGCAGTTGTTCTTTCATGCACTTCAACATTAGCCGGATTTTCAAATTGTAAGGGGATAAATGAATTTGGTGTTTCTGCAGCCAGTTCATGTGCCTTTTCTACAGCACCCGAAGTACCTTTCTCTCTTGGCGTCAAAACGAATTCGGCACCATAGGCATTCATTATTTTTCTTCGTTCTAAACTCATTGATTCCGGCATCACCAAAATCACTTTGTATCCTTTTACTGCGGCGACCAGGGCAAGTCCAATTCCGGTATTTCCCGAAGTAGGTTCTATAATAACCGAATCAGGGTTTAAAAGCCCTTTTTTCTCAGCATCTTCAATCATTGCCAAAGCGATTCGGTCTTTGATGCTCGAACCCGGATTTGTTTTTTCCAGTTTAATCCAAACCTGATGATTTTTAAAAAGTTTGTTGAGCCTTACGTGTGGCGTATTGCCTATGGTTTCTAATATATTTTGATATTTCATGATACTGGTTTTTGGTTGTTTTTCCACTATATAAGTGATATAAGTTCATCTTAGTTTTTAGTCTGTTGTGTAATTTTTAAATATTTTTTCACGCAGATTTTAAAAAGATTTATGCAGATAATTTTCATAACAGATAATCTAAAATTAAATCTGCCAAATCTGCGTGAAACAAAACTTTTAAAAATTTAATCTATGCTTCTAGCCTGCACTGAGCGGAGTCGAAGTGTGTTAGATTATTTCACAAATTTTCGGCATTACTTTTAAATGAACTTATATCACTTATATGGTTTTAAAAATTTTAAATCGAATAAAAAATAGGTTCCGGAAACGGATTATTGTCCTTAATTTTCATTTCATTTTTGTGATATACTACCGAATTTGACGGAACTGTATAGGTAAGCCAGACGTTTCCTCCGATTATGGAATCCCTGCCTACGGTTGTCTGTCCACCAAGAATGGTGCTATTGGCATAAATAATAACATTGTCTTCTATTGTTGGATGTCTTTTTATAAAAGCTTCCTCTTTTTTTACACTCAAAGCACCAAGAGTCACGCCTTGATAGATCTGCACATTATTTCCGATAATAGCCGTTTCGCCAATTACAATTCCGGTTCCGTGATCGATAGCAAAATCATTTCCTATTTGCGCTCCCGGATGAATTTCGATACTGGTTTTGATATGTGCGTATTCCGAAATCGTACGGGCAAGAAGTTTTAAATCCTGCTCCCACAACTGATGTGAAAAACGATAAATTGCAATAGCAAAAAAGCCCGGATAGGAATACAAAACTTCTTCTAATGTTTTTGCTGCCGGATCTTTTGCAAAAATGGTCTGGGCATCATTTAGTACTTTTTTATGCAGGTTTGGCAGTGCTTCAAAAAACGTTTCGGTCTGTTGATTACTCTTGTCGCTTTGAGGAGCAAAATCCAATACTAATTCGTTAAATTGTATTTCTAATTCAGTGAATTTACCTTCAATAATAGTTGCATTTCCCAAGGTTTTTGACGTAGTTGAAAAAAGAACGCAAAACAATTCATCAATAAAATGATGTATTAATTTTTTGGGAGGTAGAATTAATAAGTTTTGATGCTGTTTAGCTATTTCCTGATAAAATGAATTCATATGGAATTGTTTTTTGCATTAATTTTTTTTCTGTTGTGTAAATTATTTTAACACACTTCGACTCCGCTCAGTGCAGGCTGGAAACATAGTTTTTGTAAACTCAAAATAGGTGTTTCACTTTTTTTAAAACACACATAGCTATGTGGAAGAAATGTATTTCTTTTTGATATTCTTTTTTATGCTTGAAACCTATGTATCTATGTGTTAAATAAAAACGTGTTATTTCTTAGCCGCAGCGCCCGGAATAAGTTCATTTTTTAGTTTGAATTTGCTATATTCTACCACTCCTGTCTGATCAGCCCATTCAAAATATTTAGCAGATAACTGATTTACTATTCCGGGATTTTGTTGTGCAACATTGGTTGTTTCCCCTCTGTCGGTTTCTATATTATAAAGCTCCCACTCATAAGAAGGATATGTCGAAACCAATTTCCATTTGCCATCCCTCGCAGCTCTGTTTCCGGCTCTTTCCCAAAATAATGGTGTACCTCTGTTTACTTCTGTGGCACCATCAAATAAAACAGGCAATAAACTTTTTCCGGCCAATGCATTTGTTTTTACACCATTGTATTCTTGAGGATATTGTATTCCGGCAAGATCATAAAAAGTAGGGGCAAGGTCAATAATATGTCCCGTACCTTTGTCAATTCGTCCGGCTTTTATTTTTGATGGAAACCAGGCAATGAAAGGAGAGCTAAAACCACCTTCGTGCATGTTATTTTTATATTGTTGTAAAGGAGTATTTGACAAATAAGCCCAGTTTTGTTCCTGATAATCAAATGATCCTGAAGTTCCTATTGGCCCATCATTTCTAACAAGTCCTCTTCCCAGTGGATTATAAGTATTAAAGCCACCTTGTGCACCATTGTCTGAAATAAAAATGATTAGTGTATTTTTATCCTTTTTCAAGGCTTTTATTTTTTCCAAGACTTTCCCAACATTTTGGTCCATGTTGTCGACCATTGCGGCATATACTTCCATTTTGGCTTTCCAGAATTGTTTTTCGTCATACGTCAATTTATTCCATTCCGGTACTTCAGGATCTCTTGGTGCAACAGTTTGACCAGATAGTAAAATGCCATTTTCTTTTAATCTTTGAATTCTTTTTTCCCTTAAAACATCCCAGCCTTCATCAAATTTTCCTCTGTATTTGGCAATGTCGACAGGTTTTGCCTGTAATGGCCAATGCGGAGCTGTAAATGCCAGATATAAAAAGAAAGGTTTATTTTCTTTATTTTGTTCCTCTAAGAAAGTAACAGCATTATTTCCAATCTCGTCTGTAAAATAATAGGAGTCATCTTTAGGGTGCAATACTTCATTATTTCTGATTAAACTTACCGGATAAGGTGTTTTTCCGAAAGGTAAAGGTTTGGTGTCAAAATAATTGGAAGCACCTTTTAAGATTCCGTAAAATTTATCGAAACCTCTTTGATTTGGCCATTGCGATTTGTCTTCAGAACCTACGTGCCATTTTCCGGACAGGATTGTGCTGTAACCTCCCGAGCGGAATACTTCTCCCAAAGTCAAAGATTCTTTGTTTAAATATCCCTGATAAGCAGGCAATCCTAAGTTAACATCAAAATAACCAACACCTGCTTTGTGCTGATATTGTCCTGTTAATAGAGAAGCTCTCGTTGGTGCGCAAATGGAGTTATTGTAAAATTCACGTAATCGTGTACCTTCAGCAGCGAGTTTATCCAGATTAGGAGTTTTAATTTCTGAACCATAATTACCTAAATCAGAGTAGCCCATGTCATCAACCATAATCAGAATAATATTGGGTTTTGAAGCCGCAGTCTGTGCCTGACTAAAAAAGCCGAATGTGAATATCAGGTTGATGGTAATAAATGTTTTCTTCATTTTAATTTGATATTTTTTAATTTTTTAACTTTTGGATATACTTTGATATGCCATTTGATACAAATTATTGCAGCAAACAGAAAGTTGAATTATATAGTAAGAAATTTTTATGGATTTTAAAAGATTCGTTTTTATGTTAGATTCGATAAAATAAAATCGATTGTAACGGATTAACCACGAAAAATTTAGCAACAGAAGCACATATAACAAAAAGTGTTATAGGTGTATTTTTTAGGAAGAATGTAAGATGATATGCTTTCTGTTGTTTTCAAAATGTAGTTTTTTTGATTTAAATATGATTTTAAACTCTACTAATTCTATAGACAAAGTTAAATTTATTATATTGATATCCAAAAAAATATTCAATTATTTTTTAAAATAGTAGGGCAGAAGCTTTTTATAAGAGGAATAATATAGTTATAAAATATTGATTTTTAGTATTATATGGAGGTATTGTTCTGCTGGTATAAAAGCAGAAAAAGGAGTCTAAAATACTATATTTTTAGTGTTTTAGACCTCTTTTTTACATTTTCAAACTTTTGAAAACCAAAAAAATGATGTTTTAAGCGAAAAGAATTATAATTTTTTAAAATTTAAAATTATTGACCAAATAATAAAAAGGCAATAATCAGCGTAATAATCACATTAAAAAACTGAGCAATCAAAAATGCATACAAAGGCTTTTTACTATTGTTGCTGAATAAATCCTTAAAGTTGGTTTCTAATCCAATACTGGTAAAAGCCAAAGCAAACCAAATTCCCTGCAGATTTTTCAAACTGTCTTTTACCGTATCTCTTGTTTCAGAAGTTAATAAGAAAGAGAACACTAATGAGGCTATAATAAAACCAAGGACAAACTTTGGAAAACGCTCCCAAATAACACCTAACGTAGGTTTTGATGCAACAGCTTCAGAAGATTTATTGTGCGTGTATGTCCAATAAACAGAAATTGCAAAAGCGGCTAATCCCAGTAAAACATTTTGTGAAAATTTGACAATGGTACTAATTTTCAAAGCAGTTTCTCCTACCAAAGAACCAGATGCCACAACAGCCCCGGAAGTATCAATACTGCCGCCTAGCCAGGCTCCGGTAACTTCTTCAGGGAAATTAAAATATTTGGCAATGATTGGCATGAAAATCATCATCGGGATGGCGGTTACCAATACCATAGAAATTACATACGACAGCTTTTTTGAATCTCCTTTGATCGCGCCCGAGGTTGCAATTGCTGCCGAAACCCCGCAGATAGAAACAGCACTCGAAATCATCATCGTTAATTCATCATCGACTTTTAGCTTCTTACACATCCAAAAGGCAAAATACCAAACCGATAAAACCACAATCAAAGCCTGAATTAATCCTAAAGAACCTGCTTTCAAAATGTCTGAAAAAATCACACTGGTTCCCAATAAAACCAAACCGATTTTTACGAAAGTTTCTGTAGATAAGGCAGAGCGAAACCATTCAGGAAGCCTGAAAAAATTCCCTATTGCCAGACCAATAATCAAACTAAAAATTACGGCTTCTAAATTGAGTCCTTTAATGGTTGTATTTCCTGCAATAACCAAAGCAAAAACAGTCAACAGGTATACGATTGGAAAACCCAATAAAAAGTTTTTTACTGATTTCCCTATTAAAAATGCAGCTATGCTTCCTATAACAATCAGGTAAATAAATTGAACTAACAGAATTTGCAAATTTCCGATGGAAAATACATCCTTCAGTAAATCGGTTCCGTTGGACCATTTGAATACCGGAACTTCAGGAAGAAATATAAAAAGAGAAATTCCAATTATTAGAAATCCCAGAAGTACGACTGTCCAGTCTTCGTGAAGGGTAAATTGTTTTGTATTATTTGACATTTTTAGTTGAATGATTTAAAGTATTTTCTTTAAAATTTAGTGTTGAATAGTTTCCTGCTTTAGCTGGAGAAACTAATTTGCGATTGAAATTGGCTTTAGCCGAATAAAACTTTTGGCTTGATATTTATGATTTTAAATTGATAACCTGCAAGTTTTTAGAGACTTGCAGGATAGCAAAAAACAAAACAAACAAACTTAACCACTTAATATGTTTTATAGTATTCCTGATTAATTCCCCCTAAATTGATCAGAAATGATTTTATTAATTATTTTGAGCCAAAGCGAAATCAACATCTTTTTTCAAATCACCCAATCCATCTTTTTTGAAAGTGATTTTTCCCTTTTGATACAAAATCAAGGTCGGAAAAACTTTTACTGTTTTCAGATCTGCTATGACTTGTGGGTTATCTTCTAAATCTATTTCTACAATTTTTAAATTATCTCCGTATTGAGCCCTAATAGTCTCTAAAACAGGCTTTACTTTTTTGCAGGCACCACAATATACAGATCCGATGTCAACCAAAACAGTATTGTTATCAGCAATGATTTTGTTGTATTCAGCTATTGATAATTTGCTTTTTGAATTGGCATAAAAGGGTTTTCCACCTCCAATCCAATTCGCAATACCACCTTCTAAACTATAAGCTTCCTTAAAACCGGTTTTTAATAATTCTTTTTCCAGCTGCACGCTTCTGCCAGCTGCAATTGAATAGATAAATACAGGCCTTGATTTGTCTAATTTTGCAATATATTTATCATAATCTTTCGACTGCAGATTAAAATTGATGGCACCTTCGATATGATTTAAAGCAAATTCTTCCGGAGCTCGCGCATCAATGATTTGTGGTTTTTGCTGACTTTTTATTTTTGTGTAAAACGAATCTAAAGGCAAAGTATTACTGTTTTCATTTTGGGAAAAGCCAGCAATTGTAATTAGAAATACAATTGCTGCTATGCTGTGTTTAATGATTCTATTTTTCATGTTTTTTTAGGATTGAGATTGAACCTGCTCCAAATAACTCGGATTCTGAGAAACAACATTTGCTTTCTGTGTTAATGGTACAGAAAGAACTCCTTCGGCCAGGGCACTTCCTTCTTTTTTAGATTTGAATATCGGCCAAAGAAATTGTGCGTACCATTCTTCCTGTTTGTATGATTTCATTCCGTATGATTTTGGGAATTGGCGGGTGATTAAACCTGTCCCGAAAATCACATCCCAAATGAAAAACATATTTCCGAAGTTTCCTTTAAAATGCCCAACACCGTCTCCACTTGTATCCGCATGATGTGCGTGATGTGTGGCCGGAGTTGAAATTAAACGTTCTAAAACCCAGGCAGCAGGATGAAGTACTTTGTATTTGTAAAAAGGTTTATCCCAGGCAATACTGGAATGTGCTGTTAATGTAATGATGCTTTTTATAACCAATACAAACAAAGCAGGTAACCCCAAACCTAGAAAGGTTAAAGTTGCTGTTAAGTAAATCTGAGAGAAAAACACCGTGTAAATAAAGTTTTGTCTCGAAAGCATCGCCATTCCCATGTATGGAGCCGAATGATGCGTTCTGTGAAAACGCCATAAAAACGGAACCTGATGATGCAAACGGTGGTACCAATACTGAGTAAGATCATCTGCTACAGCAATCAGGAAAAAACCTCCCCAAAACGGAACCCATGAAAGTGTGTTTTCCAAACCTGGAATTAAATTAGGTAAAACCGTTAAGCTGAAAAAAGCAATTACCGGAGGCAAAATCAATTTTGGGGCTAAAAAACTAACAATATCTATTTTGCGCTCTTCGCCGGTCCATTGATCATCATATAAGCCTGCTCCAAATTCGATGATTCCTAAAACAAGCATAAAAACTGTTAATCCCCAGGTGCGGATGTTCTCGAAAGCCGGTTTTGTAAATTCTAAAAATGAGGGCAATGAAATGTGTGATTCGCTTACAACACCATTACTTAATTTAAAATATAGATAAATTGCCAATACAGGCAATGTGTATAATAAAAGACTGATGCTTAAATCTCTCGTCAGTTTGCTTTTTGAATTGTGATCTGTTGCCATAATTTCTTATTTTAAAAATTGATTAATTAATGCCAAACCTCCGGCCAAAATAACCAGTGGTACTAAAAACAGGATTGTTCCAACGACAATCTTCTTTCCTATAATTTCATAGTCTGTTCGTTTCATGATAATTTGATTTAAAAGAATCAGGTCTTTAGAGGATTAAAGGATCTGTATTCTTAATATTATTATTAAAATTCTTTAATATTTCCAGAAATCATTTGTCATCCTGAGCGGAGTCGAAGGCTTCTTGCATAGAAAGGACTTCGACTCCGCTCAGCCTGACACCAATTTTTGAATTAGACTCTACCGGGTTATTATTAATTAGTACCGCCTGGTTTGGTTGCCTTCTCAATCAAATCCTGAACAGTTTTATCTTTATCTGCTCCGGTATTATGTATTCTTCTGTTGTATACATCCTGCCAGTCAATTAGCGGATAAAGGTTATTCTCTTTGGCTTGCTCATCAAATAGTTTTTTAAGCTCGGCCAATTTTTCAGGATGTTTTTTTGCCAGGTCATTACGCTCGTTAAAATCTTCGTTTAGGTTGTATAATTCCCAAACATCCGTATCAAAATTACTCGGTGCAGGTTTTTCATTTTTACCCAAACTGTTTTTCACAGCAAAAGAATCAGGTAAATGAGCCGCAGCGGCTTTCCATCCATCTTTGTAAATGGCCCTGTTTCCAAAAATGTAATAGTATTGTACTTTATGCAATGATTCTGCTTTTGGATTATCTAAAGAAGCCTGAAATGAGGAACCCTGGATTTTATCCTGCTTAATTTCTCTGATATATTCCGGAGCTTTAATTCCTGCAATATCCAATGTTGTCGGAAGTAAGTCAGTTACATGACTGTATTGATTTCTGATTCCTCCTTTTTCTTTAATTCCCTTCGGATAAAAAACAATCAGCGGATTACGGGTCCCTCCTTCTGAATGTGCGTCTTGTTTCCAATTTTTAAAAGGGGAGTTGGTTGCCTGAGCCCAGCCTAATGGATAATTTGTATTTAAGCCTTGTGGAGTTCCAATTTCTCCGATATTATTTAAATTATCCTGAAGATTTTTTTCATCAGCGATTTGCGAAAAAAGCTTTTGGTTTATTGTACCCTGTAAAGTACCTTCTTTACTGGCACCATTATCACCAATTGCAATAAAAATCAAGGTATTGTCTAATTGATTGCTCTCCTTTAAATAATTGATTACTCTTCCAATTTCGTGATCCGTATAAGTAAGGTATCCCGCATATACTTCCATAAATCTGGCATATACTTTCTTTTGATCCGGACTTAGTTTTTTCCAGTCTGTAATAAGCGGATTGCGTTCCGGTAATACAGCATTGGCAGGAATTACACCCAGTTTTTTTTGATTCGCCAATACTTTTTCACGATAAGCATCCCAGCCTTCATCAAATTTTCCTTTATATAGATTGCTCCACGAAGCATCTACCTGATGAGGTGCATGAACAGCTCCCGGTGCATAGTACAAAAAGAATGGTTTATCCGGAGCTGCTTTATGCTGCTTGGTAATATAACTAATGGCTTTATCAGTAATCTGATCGGTTAAATGTCGTCCATCAGGTGTTACATGTGCATTGTCTTCTACTAAATCAGGTTTGTACTGGTCGGTTTGTGATCCTAAGAAACCAAAAAAGTGTTCAAATCCCTTACCTGTTGGCCATCTGTCAAAAGGTCCGGCATCGGTAGCCTCTTCATCAGGAGTCAATCCATATTTACCCACAGCAAAAGTGTTGTATCCCTTGTCTCTTAAAATCTCAGCTATTGTTCCTTTGTCTGATGGAATTCTTCCGTCCCAGCCAGGAAATCCTGCTGATAAAATAGTGTGTGAAAAACCGCTTTCATGAACTCGTCCGGAATTTCTACCGGTTAATAATGCCGCACGGGTAGGAGCACAAATTGCCGTTGTATGAAAGTTGGTATACCTCAGACCATTATTTGCCAAATTATCAAAAGTAGGTGTGCTGATCAAACCTCCAAAAGCACTTGAGGCTCCAAATCCTACATCATCCAGTAAAATCCAAACAATATTTGGAGCACCGGCAGGAGCTTTTACAGGTTCTGGCCAATATTCTTTTGATTCTGCCAATGTTTTGCCAATTACACCTTTGAAATTGGAACCTTGTTCGTTTTGCGCAAAACCAAATTGAGCAATTAGCAATGCGGTAATTAAAAGTCCTTTTTGCGGACTCTTAAGCTTTGAGTTAAATTTAAATTTTTTCATTTCCAGTTATTTTTATAGTTAATTAACAACACACCCTCTTTCAGGTCAGTGTTTTATTTATTTAAATCATCTAATTCTATAGATTTAGTATAATTTTAATTTGTATTTGTTTAACACGCAATCAGTGTTTTTACTACTATTTTATTTTATTCCAATCTTCTACACCTACTTTTACTGACCATTGCTGATGCAATTCAATCAGAGTCTGGAGCAGTTTTGGTTCTGATTTTGCCAGGTTTTTTGTTTCTGTCCGGTCTGTCGCAAGATTGTACAATTCCCAGGGCTGATTATTTTCAGCTACCGCTTTCCAATTATCTTTTCTTACTGCTTTGCTGCCTTCATGTTCCCAAAACAAGGCTTCATGCGCATCAGATTGTTGTCCTTCAAATTCTTTTTTTAGACTAATACCTTCTAAGGGTATGAGTTTTTTTTCCTGAAAAAAATCGGGATATTGAAAACCGGCAAACTCCAGACAAGTTGGAAAAATATCAATCAAATGGCTTACCCTGTTGCTTAGTGTACCTGCCTTAATATGCTTTGGATAATAAGCAATAAAAGGAGAAGCTATACCGCCTTCGTGGGTGTTCTTTTTGAATAATTGAAAAGGCGTGTTGCTCACATTTCCCCACGGACTTTCGTAACTGTCAATCGACGCAACCGAACCTGGTGTTCCATTTTTTTGTGTAACATAATTCCAGTTTTTTACATCATCGGCACTTCCGCCATTATCCGAAAGAAAAAGAACAAGGGTATTTTCTTCTTCTCCCAAAGACTTGATTTTCTGCAGGATTTCTCCAATTCCAGCGTCCATTCGGTCGATCATGGCGGCGTAAATTGCCATCCGGGTATCCCATTTCTCTTTTTCTTCGGCACTTAGTTTTTCCCAATCCGGAACTTTTTCAAAACGATTTGATAAGTCCCAATTTTCATCAATGATTCCTTGTTCTTTTAATTTTTTAAAACGTCTTGCTCTCAGTTTATCCCATCCTTCCAGGTATTTGCCTTTGTATTTTGCAATATCTTCCGGCAATGCCTGAATGGGCCAATGCGGGGCATTATAAGCAACATAAAGAAAAAAAGGATGTTCCTGATTTCGCTGTTTTTCTAAAGAACTAATAGCAAAATTGGTAATCTCCTGAGTCAAATAAGTAGAAGTATCCGTGCGAATAACTTCTTTATCTCCTTTCAAAAAAGTAACTTTTCTTCCGTCGTTATACAAAGGTTCCGAGTTAAAATAACTGCTCCCGTTGTTTTGTAAAGTAAAGGACTCATCAAACCCCCGATTAACCGCCCAGGCTGATGGTACTAAACCAACGTGCCATTTTCCGGAAACAATAGTGTTGTATCCTGCCTGTTTGAGTGCTTGCCCAATCGTGATGCAATGCTCGTTTAAATATCCCTGATAGGCAGGAAACCCCTTGTCCTGAACCATGTCTCCAACACCTGCCTGGTGTGGATACAAACCCGTGAGTAATGAAGCCCGGGAAGGACAGCAACGCCCTGCATTATAAAACTGCTTTAGAATCAGCCCGTTTTTAGCGAGTTTGTTCAAGTTTGGGGTTTTAATTTCTGAGCCAAAAGCACCAATATCTGAGAAACCTAAATCATCCGCCAAAATGACGATGATGTTAGGTTGCTTTTTCTGTGCAAATAGCTGAAATTGTGCTACAACCAATAGGGCAAGAATGAACAGTTTTTTAATCATTTTATTTATTCGTAAGTAAGCCGTTTATTAATAGCCTGGATTTTGTGGCAACCCTACAGGGTCAATATTTCTTTCGCTTTGCGGAATCGGGTATAAAGTATTTCGTTCTGAAACAGAGTTTTTTGCCGTTACTTTTTTAATTTCGGTAACCAAAGTTCCCCAACGCACTAAATCAAACCATCTTTGTCCTTCCTGAACGAATTCTTTTTTACGCTCTTCCTGAATTGCTGCTCTAAAAGCCGCCTGATCTAATCCTGATAAATCTACTGTTGCATCCGGTGTATTGATTGGTTTGCCAAAAGCTCTTCTTCTTACCTGATTGATAGCCTCATAAGCTTCAGCTGTTGGTGCTCCCTGCTCATTTATCGCTTCTGCCAAAGACAATAAAATATCAGCATAACGAATTACAGGAAAATTAATAGCCACATTTGATGGTGTTGCTAAATTGCTTAAATCAAGGTATTTGCTAAAAATTGGCTTCGGAAAAGTATACAACGTTCCGGTGGCCGGGTTTAATAATTGTTTTTTATAACTAACATCCCTTCTGGTATCTCCTGCAGCATAAATGTTATAAAACAAAGCTACATCTGAAATAATATCCGCAGGTTCCGTAGCCGTAAATCCGGTAAAAGATGTTGCCTGAAAAGTGCTTCCGCTAGATCCGTTTCCTGCCTGATTTGGCTCAAACTGAACAGAGAAAATATGTTCTTTTCCGTTCTTTTTTGTTTTAGTAAATATATCCTGGAAGTTTTCGAACAAAGCATATCCATAACCGCCGTTTATTACTTCTTTAGCTTTTAAAATGGCGTTTGGCCAGTCTTTTCGGGTCAAATAAACTTTAGCTAAAATAGCTTTTGCAGCTCCCGAAGTTGCACGTCCGGCATCGGCAGCAGAATAAGTAGCAGGTAAGCTTTCTGCAGCTGTCAAATCTGAAATTATCTGAGCGTAAACTTCATCTACAGTTGCTCTTTTTGATTTTAAGCTTTCTAATTGGATAGAAGTAGGTTCGTGCAAAACGATTGGAACTCCGCCCCAAAGACGAACAGCCTGAAAGTAAAGTAACCCTCTGATAAATTTAGCTTCATTGATCAATCTGGTTTTAACAATGTCTGAACCGGATACTTTCGGAATGTTATCAATAGAAACATTCGCTCTGTTAATTCCGGCATAAATTTGCCTCCACGCAACCTGAACACGGTCTGAAGTCGCATCATGAGTCAAACTGCTCAAAGCCCTAACCTGTGGGTTTGTTGCAGAAACTCCCGCAGCAGCATAATCAGAAGCCATATCGGTTAAGAAATAAAGGTTTCTCCCGAATAAACTCTGCTCACCCGGATCAAGGCTTAACGAAGCATAAACTGCAGTTACGCTCGCCACAGCATCATCCTGGGTATTAAAATAGTTATCTTCGGTTACAAAAGAGGTTGGTGTTGTCTCTAATTCTGTGCACGATACAAATATCGTGGCACTTAATAGCAATGTTATAATAATCTTTTTCATCGTTTTATATTTTTTTACTTAGAAAGTTACGTTCAGGCCCGAGATGAATGTCTTAGAGTTTGGATAAGAACCAAAATCAATTCCCGGATATAAGTTGTTTTGTTCGTATGAACTTACTTCCGGATCATATCCTGTGTATTTTGTCCATGTAATTAAGTTTTCGGCAGAGACATAAAATTTTACGCTCTTTGCACCCAGTTTTTTAGAAACACTTTTTGGTAAGGTATAGCCAAGCGTGATTAATTTTAATCTTAAGAATGAAGCATCTTCCACGTAACGCTCGGAAACTATTCCTAACGGAGAACTTGATGCTCTCGGAATTTCATTACTTGGGTTTGTTGTTGTCCAGCGGTCTTCAAGAGTTGAAGCTGCATTGGTTCCAAGAGTAGAAATCTCTAGTTGTTGATTCAAAGCATTGAATATTTTTCCGCCGTAAGATCCCTGAAAAGAGAAGTTCAAATCGAAGTCATTATAAGAAACCGTGTTGCTGAAACTACCAACAAATTTTGGTTGGGAACTGCCCAGGCTTCCTTTATCAAGAGCGGTAATTACTCCATCTCCATTAGTGTCAACATATTTTCTGTCGCCCACTTTTGTATTGGCCAAACTGTTTATTTTTGGCTGTGTATTAATTTCTTCCTGAGTCTGGAAAATTCCGTTGGTTTTGTATCCCCAGAAAGTTCCTAATGGCAATCCAACTTTTACCGTTACAGGCTGTTGTTGTAATAAAGAACCATTTGGTACAACCGGGAAAAACTGATCAACTCCATTTCCAATAGCAACTACTTTATTTCTGTTAGCAGAAAATACAATATTTGAGTTCCAGGAGAAGTTTTCTGTTTTTAAATTTTCGGTGGTTAAGCCAATTTCAATACCTTTATTTTCAACACCTCCAATATTTTGAAGAACAGTCGCATATCCTGATGTAAGCGGGACCGGAACATTTATAAGTAAATCTTTTGTTTTTTTGTAGTACACATCAAAAACAAAATTGATTTTTCTGTCCAATAATGATAAGTCTAAACCAACATTATATTGATTTGTTTTCTCCCATCTCAAATCCGGATTTGCCAATCGGGTAGGGGTTAAACCGGTGTATAATGTTCCTCCAAAAGAATAATTAACAGAACCGATTGAAGCTAACGAAAGGTAATTTCCAATTTCCTGGTTTCCTGTTGTTCCGGCAGTAATTCTAAGTTTAGCTTCGGTTACGCCTTTAATATTATTTGCAAATTCTTCATCAGTAATATTCCACGAGAATCCGGCTGATGGAAAATATCCCCAAAGTGATTCAGAACCAAATCTTGAAGAACCATCCGCACGGGCAGAAAGTGTAAAGTTGTATTTTCCCTTATAAGAATAATTTACTCTCATAAGCCATGATTTTAGGACACTTTCGAATGCTTCGCTATACGGTTTTACCGCAACTCCATCCTGGAGTGCATTATAAGTATTGGCATCATTCACAAAAGTATTGGCTCCTGCATTAACGACTTCGCCTTGTGTATATTGAAGTGTATAACCTCCTAAGGCAGAAAATTTATGATTCTCACCAAAATTAGTGTTGTAATTCAAGGTGTTTTCATTCAATACTGAACTCACTAATCTGTCACCAACAGAAGCTAATCCTTTGGTTCCTGCACCGTTTGTTGTATTTGCAGGTGCATAATAGTTTTGTTTCGTATTAATTACGTCACCACTTACAGCAACTTTAGCGGTAAGTTTTTTGGTTATTTTATACTCACCAAATAAACTTGTCAGGATTCTGTTGATTTTAGTTTCGTTAATAGTATTTTCTAAATCATTAATAGGATTCGGAACATAGCCATTTACTGAAGTTGCATAAATATTATTGGTTACATTATAACTTCCATCAGCATTTTTAATCGGAACAACTGGTGCGGTTAATACCGCACTAACTAAAGGGTTTGGAGTTCTTCCGCCACTTCCGTTAGTTCCAACGCCATTTGCGACTGAGTTACTATAATTAGCATTTACACCGAATTTAAAATTTTGAGAGTAATTTTTTTCGTAATTCGCACGAAGTGAAATTCTTTTAAAATCAGATCCAAGAACAATACCTTCCTGATCAAAATACCCGGCAGAAATCGAATATCTCGATCTTTCATCTCCGCCTGAAAAAGATAATTGATGGTTTTGTACCGGAGCAGCGGTTCTAAAAGCAGTAGACTGCCAGTCGTAGTTTCCGGATGTTTTAAAAGCCTCGATTTGCGCATCAGAGAAAGATGGAGCCTGCCCAATACTTGTCTGAACATCATTTCGCAATCTCGCCCATTGGCTGGCATTCATTAAATTAAGTTTTTTGGAGATATTTTGAAATCCAAAATAACCCTGATACGAGATATTATCTTGCCCTTTTGTACCTTTTTTAGTTGTAATAATTACAACACCATTAGCACCACGTGAACCGTATATTGCAGTGGCTGAAGCATCTTTTAAAACTTCAATCGATTCAATATCAGATGGGTTTATAGTTGATAAAACATTTAGGCTTGCACCGGCATAAGAAACCCCTGCCGAACTGTTGGAGTTATCATTGTAAATCAAAATTCCGTCTACAACATACAAAGGCTCGTTACCCGCAGTAATTGAGTTTCCTCCTCTAATACGAACGCTTGAAGATGCGCCCGGACGTCCTGAACTTTGCGTAACTACAACTCCGGCAACAGCACCTCTCAATAAATTATCTGCCGATGAGGTTACCTGAGATAAATTGGCTTTTGGAACAGAAGCTACAGAACCGGTAATGTCTTTTCTCTTTTGAGTTCCGTATCCCACGACTACCAATTCATCTAATTCTTGTCTTTCTTCTTTTAAATGAATAATAACCGGATTCTTTCCAACTACAACTTCGGCTTTTTTGTATCCGATGTAAGTTACTATTAATGTGTAAGGAAGTTTTTGACCGGTCTGAAAATAAAATTTCCCTTCAGCATCTGTTACAACTCCGTGCGTTGTACCTTTAATATTTATTGAAGCACCAATAATTGGCTGATTTGTAATATCATCGACTACTGTTCCGTCGAGTTTAGATTGAATAAGTGGTGTTGTATCCTGCGCCTGAATTTGCAGGGATATCAACAATATTGTTACCCATAAAATGAGATTTATATTTTTTTTCATTTCTTTGTATTGGTTTAAGTAATTAACAAGGAACCCTGAAAGTTGAATTTTCAACTCTCTATTATTTCCTTTTATTTAGCGATAAATATTCTTTAAGCCTTGCCATTTCTGTTGCCGCAGAAATGGCTTTTTTTATTTACAACAGCAGTAGTGCATCTTTTTCATTTTGTTTTTTAGTTTTTAATTCGTCATTTTTTTTTATTTATAGGTATGGTTTCAAGAATCTTTTCGATACAAATTAATGTATAAACCAGATTTTGTAATTCTTACAGGTAATCTTGGGGTGAAATTTTAAAAGATTTGTTGTAATTCGATCTGTTAAATTGAATAATCGAATACAAACGAAAGAATTGCTGAGAGGATTAGCAACAGAAGCACATATAACAAAAGGTGTTATAAGTATATTTTTTTGGAAGAATGTAATACGATATGCTTTCGGTTGTTTTCAAAATATAGTTCTTTATGGTTTTAAATATGATTTAAACTCTACTAATTCTATAGACAAAGTTAATTTTAATATAATAATAACCAAAAAAAAATTAAATTATTTTATGAAAAATAAACAAAAATATTTTTTTATTAAAATGAATTTTATTTTTAAGTTATTTAAAATCAATAAATTATAAGATTATTTTTCATTTTTAAATGTTAAAAATATTTTTAAACTAAAATTTTAAATCAATATTTTTTGTCACTTTTTTAAGACTTTATGACTGTTGTTAAAATCAGATTTGCTGATTAAAACGTCTGTAAAAGCATTATTTAAACCCTAAATATCACATTTTGAAGTAAAGTAGTATCAATTTAAAGAAGCATTCTGAATAAATTAGAGTAATTTTATAGGAAGAAAAATAAATTTAATTTTTTTAACCATACTAGTAATAAATACTTATATTTGTGATAAGTATTTATACTTAGTTTTATATTTTTTAAAATGATACAAGTTAATGAAGCTCTAACGATTGTTGCTGGGAATAGCACTAAGATGTCAACACAAAAAATGCCTGTAAGTAAAGCATTGGGATATGTTTTGGCAGGAACAGTATATTCACCGATTTCAATGCCGCCATTTCGTCAATCAGCAATGGATGGTTATGCTTTTAATTTTAGTGAAAGACAGCAGTATGATGTTATCAGCAGTTCACAAGCGGGAGATCATTCTAATATAAAATTAAAAGATAATGAAGCTATCCGTATTTTTACTGGTGCTTACGTTCCGGATGATGCAGATACCGTAGTTATGCAGGAGCATGTTATGGCTAATGAAAATTCAATTTTGATTGCAACAATGCCCGAGAAGTTTGCTAATGTCCGTGTCAAAGGAGAACAAATAGAAAGAGAAGGTATAGTTTTTGAAGCCAATATTTTGATTACGCCGGCTGCAATTGGTTTTTTAGCATGTTTGGGTATTACAGAAATAACGGTTTATAAAAAGCCCAAAGTGGCAATTTTAGTTACCGGAAATGAATTAACAGAACCCGGTAAAAAATTAAAAAAAGGAAAAATTTACGAAAGTAATTCGGTGATGCTGCAGGCTGCACTTCAAACAATCGGAATTAAAAAAACGAAAGTATACAAAGTAAAAGACAATCTTAAAGCAACAAAAAAAGCATTAAAAAAAATATTGGCAAAATTTGATGTGGTTTTAATTTCCGGCGGAATTTCAGTAGGGGATTATGATTTTGTAAAAGAAGCTTTGCTAGAAAATGGAGTTGAAGAACTTTTTTATAAAATCAATCAAAAACCGGGTAAACCAATGTTCTTTGGATCTAAAAATGAAACTTTAGTTTTTGCTTTGCCAGGAAATCCGGCATCATCACTTACTAATTTTTATATTTATGTTTATCCGGCAATCAAAAACCGAATGGGATTCTCAGATATTCATCTGCCAAAATTAGTTCGAAAGCTAAATGCAGGCATTACAAACAGCTCAGGAAAAACATTGTTCTTAAAAGCCTTATATGATGAAACCCATGTAACGGTTTTAGATGGTCAGAGTTCAGCAATGCTTAACACTTTTGCAACAGCAAATTGCTTGTTAATCGTTCCGGATGATGTAAAAACACTTAAAAAAGATCAATTTGTAACTTTGTTGCCGATTGATTAGAGTTTTAATTTTAGAAAATAGAATAAAGAGTAAAGAATAAGATTTTTATGTAAAATATTGAAAAGCAGTATATAAATAAAAACATATAGCATATAAAACAATAAACAATAAACAATAAACAATAAACAATAAACAATAAACAATAAACAATAAACAATAAACAATAAAATGCAGTTACTTACTTCCGAAAATATAATCTTATTCAGCTTTGCATTAATCGTGATAGCTTTCCTGTACTCGAGTGTAGGACATGGCGGGGCATCAGGTTATTTGGCACTAATGACTATTTTTGCTTTTCCGGTAGCCATAATGAAACCTTCAGCTTTGTTGTTGAATTTATTTGTTTCCAGTATTTCATTCTTCTTTTATTATCGAATGAATTATTTCAGGCCAAAACTCTTTTATCCGTTTGCAATTGCTTCAATTCCCGCCGCTTTTATTGGTGGTTTTGTTACTTTAGATAATGCGGTTTATAAAATTATTTTGGGAATTGTATTGGTTTTTGCAGCATTGAGACTGTTCGGAATATTCAATTTTAAGGAAAAAGAAGCAGTTCAGATAAAATTGCCTTTCGCATTAGCAATCGGATTTGTAATTGGTTTGTTATCTGGAATGCTGGGTATAGGAGGCGGTATAATTTTGAGCCCTATTTTATTGTTTTTAGGATGGGCTTCAGTAAAAGAATCGGCGGCTATTTCCAGTCTGTTCATATTTGTAAATTCATTTGCGGGAATGCTGGGATTTCTTTTGGGAGGAAAAATAATTCCGATGGAAAGTTTTTATTTGGTTCCAATCGCAGTTGTCGGAGGAGTTTTGGGAGGATTTTACGGAAGCGGTTATTTTTCAAACAAAACCTTAAAAATAGTTTTAGGAACAGTGATTTTAATGGCGAGTGTTAAGTTGATTTTTCCATAAATTAAAAAATTATCTAACACATAGAAACATAGATTTTTAAATTTTAAAAAGAGTAAATAAGATAATATATTATCATCACGCATAGCTAATGTGGATTCATGCAAAGTGAAACACCTTTTTACAGCAGCAGTATTGTTAAGAAAAAAAAGTAGATTTTAATATAAATAGTTTAATCATGGAAGCATTAACAGCATTTATTCTTTGCGGAGGAAAAAGTTCCCGAATGCAATCAGAGAAAGGATTGGTTTTGTTTCAGGGAAAACCGTTTATAGAACATATTATTCAGGCTATTTTGCCTCTTACGTCAACTATTCAGTTAATAACGAATACTAAAGAATATGATTATTTGCCTTATCAAAAAATAGCTGATATCGTTAAGGATAAAGGGCCTTTGGGCGGAATTTATACAGCGTTGACGAATTCTGAAACCGAATTTAATATGATTTTGAGTTGTGATATTCCGTTAATTTCGTCTGAATTGTTGTCTGAATTAATTTCAAAACACAATCAGGAAGCTCAAATTACTGTTTTTGCTACAGAAAGCAGAATACATCCTTTAATCGGAATTTATTCGAAAAAAATAGTCCCTGTTATAAAAGAAGCGATTGATACAAATGAATTAAAAATGATGGATTTTCTATCGAAAGTGCCTCATCAAATTATAAAAATAGAAGAAAGTGAAAACTTTCCTCTTACCAATATTAATTCGGTTGACGAATTAAACGACCTGAATATCAATTTAAGTTAATAGATTATGCAAAACTTAAGAACACCAAAATTAACAGTAGTAGGCGCAGGGCCGGGAGATGTTGAATTGATTACGCTAAAAGCAATAAAAGCGTTAGAAAATGCCGATGTAGTTTTGTATGATGCCCTGGTCAATGAAGAATTATTGCAATATGCCGCCAAAGCAGAGATTGTTTTTGTAGGCAAGCGTTTAGGATGCCATGCTTACACACAGGACCAAATTAACGAATTGATTGTTTCTATGGCAAATCGTTACGGACATGTAGTGCGTTTAAAAGGTGGAGATCCGTTTATTTTTGGACGTGGAAGCGAGGAAATCGAATATTCAGAAAAATTTGGATTGGAAACCGCCGTTGTTCCCGGAATTTCATCTGCGTTAGGTGTTCCTGCGTCAGTAGGAATTAGTCTGACGCAGCGTAAAGTAGCCGAAAGTTTCTGGGTAATTACCGGTACAACTTCCAGTCATGAATTATCAAAAGATGTACGTTTGGCTTCAAAATCAGCAGCAACAGTTGTGATTTTGATGGGAATGCACAAATTAGAGGAAATTATTGCAATTTATAAAGAAAATCGTACAGATGATCTGCCCATTGCAATTATTCAGAACGGAACTAAAAATTCAGAGCAAAAAGTAGTAGGAAACATTAGTTCAATTACTAAATTAGTCGCTGAAAAAAATATTTCATCACCGGCAATTATTGTGATTGGTGAAGTGGTGAAAAATACTTCAAAATTAACTTCGTATTTCCAGGAGCATTTTGAAGATGAGTTTATATTTCAGAATTTAAATCTATAATAATGATTGAAGTAATCTGAATATGAATCGTTCCTACGGAACTTTGTATTACTTTCAAATTAATACAACGGAATGAAATTCCGTCGCTGCAAAATAAATCGTCCCGTTGGGATTAAGTTGTGAAAGAGCTGTAGGCTCGAAGAAATATTGTAGGGATGAATTTTAATTCGTCCAAATGATAAAATGTGAATCCGGTACAGAGCCTTAGGCTCGGGTCATATTGGTATAACATGTTTTTAACATAAATTCGTTTTTAAATCTATAATAATGATTGAAATTAAGTATTTTGGAGCTGTTGCCGAAAAAACAAAATGTTCATTTGAAAATGTGATTTCTACTGAAATATCTTTGCAGGATTTATTGCAGGATTTAGATGAGAAATACCAGTTCGAATCGTTATCTTTTAGTGTTGCGGTTAATCAGAAAATAGTATCAAAGGCAACAGATTATTCTTTGAAAACCAGAGATGTTGTCGCTTTATTGCCTCCATTTGCCGGCGGATAAATTAAATTTTATGAATACAACAGCTCGATATAACCGACAAATTATTCTTCCTGAATTAGGTGAAGAAGGTCAGTATAAATTACTGGAATCCAGCGTTTTAATTATTGGAGCAGGAGGTTTGGGTACAGCAATATTGCCTTATTTGGCAGCTGCAGGTGTTGGTGAAATAGGAATTGTTGATGATGATATTATCGAACTTTCAAATTTACAGCGTCAGGTGATTTATAAAAGTTCATCGGTTGGAAAATACAAGGTTGAGGAAGCCAAAGCGATGATTGCAGAATTGAATCCATTAGTGAAAGTTAATGCAATTGCAGAGAAATTATCAGGTAAAAATGCGCTTTCATTATTCAAAAAATATGACATTATTGTCGATGCTACAGATAATTTACAAATAAAATATTTGATAAATGATGCTTGCCTGGTAACAAATAAGCCAATGATTTATGGATCTATTTTTAGGTTTCAGGGACAGGTTTCGGTTTTTAATTATCAAAATGGTCCAACCTACAGATGTTTGTATCCGGACGAAAATAGCTCATCTGTTAATTGTACAGACGCCGGAGTCATCGGAATTTCAGTTGGTATTATTGGTATGCTGCAGGCAAACGAAGTCATAAAAATGATTCTAGGAATAGGTGAGGTTTTGAGTGGTAAGATACTGGTGTATAATATTTTAAATAACGAACAGCAAAAGTATGACTTTGAAAAGAATAATCTTTTTTTGATAGACAGAATTACTTTTGAAGAAAAATATAAAGCTGACGAGAATGTAGTTGAAGAAGTTACTCCTGAATCAGTTTTAAGTAAAATAGATTCTGAAGAAGTTCTGTTTTTAGATGTTCGAAATGTAGATGAACTTCCGAAAATTAATTTTAAAAATGGAATTCAGATTCCGTTAATGAACTTAGAAAATGAATTAGGGAAACTGAATCCAAATAAAACCATTTTTGTTTATTGCCAATCCGGAATCAGAAGTAAAATAGCTGCTGAATTACTTCAGAAAAAGGCATTCAAAAATGTAAAAAGTATTTCCGGCGGAGCTTTAGCAATGAAACAATTATTAGAAGAAATAAAAATATAGCGACAGATTAATGTTAAATTGTTTCACGCAGATTTTGCAGATAGAGCAGATTTATTTGCCACGAATTAGACAAATTTTACTGATTTTTATTTTCAATAATTATTAAATATTAAAAGAAACAATTCGTAAAAATTCGTAGCAAAAGAAAAAATCATTTTAATCAGTGAAATCTGTGGCAAAAAAACACAAAATTTAATTAGTGCGAATTAGTGCAATTCGTGTTTAAAAAGAAATATAATGAGTAAAAATGTATTTGTAGAAGGGCCAATTTCTCCTGAGTTTATTGCCGAGTCAATCGCCAAACACCAATCCAAACATACAATTGGTGCGCATAATATTTTTTTAGGACAGGTTCGTGCAGATGTGATTCATGATAATACGGTTGTAGCGATTGATTATTCGGCATATACGGATATGGCAAACGAAGCATTACATACAATAAGAGAAAAAGCTTTCGCTAAATTCGATTTGACATGTATGCACATTTATCACAGTTTGGGTGTTGTGAAAGCTGGTGAAATTTGCTTGTTCGTTTTTGTTTCGGCAACAAGACGCAAGCAGGTTTATGAAGCGACTGAAGCAATTGTCAACTGGATTAAAACCGATGTGCCTATTTTTGGCAAGGAAATGTTTGAAAACGATACATTCACCTGGAAACAAAACACCTAAAATGGTAGATATTACGCATAAAATAAGCACATTAAGAGTCGCAACAGCCACAGCAATTGTCAAAGTCAGCAAACAGGAAACGATTGATGCCGTTGTGAATAATCTGGTGCCAAAAGGAAATGTACTCGAAATGGCGAAAACGGCAGGATTGTTTGCTGTAAAAAATACCCATTTATCGATTCCGGATTGTCATCCGATTCCAATTGAATTTACTTCGGTGGAATATAAAATTGAAGGTTTGGAGATTCAGATTGTCTTCAATGTAAAAACTGTTTACAAAACCGGAGTAGAGGTAGAGGCAATGCATGGCGCTTCGATTGTGGCATTGACAATGTACGACATGCTGAAACCAATTGATAAGGAAATAGAAATTTCGACCATTAAGTTAATTAATAAAGAAGGCGGTAAATCATCTTTCAGAAATAAATTTCCAAACGTAATTAAAGCAGCAGTTTTTGTTTGTTCTGATTCAATTTTTGCGGGAGATAAGCAAGATCGTTCCGGAAAAATCATCGTTGAAAAACTTGATTCTTATGGTGTTGAAACAACACATTACGAGATCATTCCGGACGAAATTGATATGATTCAGGACAGGACTAAAACTTTTGCAAAAGAATGTCAATTAGTGATTTTTACCGGAGGAACGGGATTATCACCGAGAGATGTAACACCGGAAGCATTGTCGCCATTATTGGAAAGCAGAATTCCGGGAATAGAAGAAGCGATTCGCAATTATGGGCAGCAGCGCATGCCTTATGCGATGTTATCGCGAACGGTTGCGGGAACTTTGGGTAAAAGTTTAATTTTGGCTTTGCCGGGTTCAACCAACGGGGCAAGAGAATCTATGGATGCCGTATTTCCACATGTGATGCATGTTTTTCATATTTTAAAAGGAAAAAATCATGATACCCTCTAAAACCATTTTAACGGATGATTTTGGGCGAAAACACAATTATTTGCGTATTTCGCTGCTGGAGAAATGCAATTTGCGTTGTACGTATTGCATGCCTGCAGACGGAATCGTATTGTCTCCAAAAGCCAGTTTAATGACGGCTGATGAGATTTTTTCCATTGCTCAAACTTTTGTGGAAAATGGTGTTGATAAAATTAGATTAACCGGAGGAGAACCGTTATTAAGAAAAGATTTCCCTGAGATAATTTCAAAACTGGCAAATTTAGAAGTTTCGTTATCTATTACTACTAACGGAATTTTAATAGACCGTCATATAGATGTTTTAAAGCAATTTAAAGTAAAAAAAATCAATTTAAGTTTAGATACTTTAGTTTCTTCTAAATTTCATTCCGTAACGCTTAGAAATCAGTTTGAAAAGGTAATTGATAATCTGCACTTGCTTTTGAATAATGATTTTCAGGTAAAAGTAAATGTAGTTCTGATGAAAGGCTTCAATGAAAATGAAATCATAGATTTTATTAAATTAACTGAATTTTTGCCGGTTTCCATCCGGTTCATAGAATTTATGCCTTTTGCAGGAAACGAGTGGGACAGGAGCAAAATGGTCTCGCAAAATGAGATTTTATCGCAGGTTGAAGCATCTTTTGCTGTAGACAATATTCAAAAACTGGAAGATGAAAAAAACTTCACAGCCAGAACTTATAAAATCAAGGGTTTTCAGGGTAATTTTGGAATCATAAGTTCTATAACCAATCCGTTTTGTGATGGCTGCAACAGAATCCGTCTGACAGCAAACGGTAAAATCAAAAATTGTCTTTTCTCTAACTCGGAAACCGATTTACTTACGGCTTTTAGAAACGGAGAATCTATTACCGAATTAATTTATACTTCCATCAAAAATAAGAAAAAAGTAAGGGCCGGAATGGTTACGGTTGCTGAAATGGATGATCCTGCTTTGCATTTTGACAATCGCAGTATGATTACGATTGGCGGGTGAGTTTTTATGATGATTTTGTCTTTGCGAGGTACGAAGCAATCTCACTAACATTGGCAACTGTTGTGGATACTGAATGTGTTTGCTTTGTACCTCGCAATGACTTGTAGGAAGGCAACAAAAAAAAGGCTCAACTTTATTAAAGTCAAACCTTTCTAATATTATTTTTTCTTTTTCGCTTTTGCCTTTTTTTGAGACTTAGCTTTCTTTTTTGCTATTTTTTTAGCTTTCGCTTTATCCTTTGCTTTTTTGGCTTTTTCTTTTTTCTTAGCTGCAGCTTTTAGTTTTGCTTTTTTAGCCTTTTCTTTCTTTTTGTCCTTTTTATCTTTATCTTTTTTCTTAGCTAGTTTCTTTTTTTCTTTTTCCTTGTCTTTGTCTTTCATTTTTTTCTTCTTTTTGTTTTTAGATTTATCTTTAGAATTTTCTACGATTGCAACAGCTTCGTAGTTGGCTTTAATATTTGATTCAGTAACAGCAGTTTCGGTAACTGTTGTAGTTTCCTTTGGTTTTGCAACTGGTGTTACTACTTTTTTCACAGGGGTTCTTATTGCTGCAGGTTTTGGTGTTGTCGTTGCCAAAGGTTTTACAGTTGCAGTTTCAGGCTTTGCAGCTTGAGTTTTGACTGATGTAGTTTTACGGACAGGTGCTTTTTTTACAGGTGTATTTTCAGCTTTTGCTGGTTCTGTAACAGGTTGTACAGCTTCCGTTTTTGGAGAATCAATTTTCTCAGGATTTGTTTCTTCGGTTTTGTTTTCCATAATTATAGGCGCATTTAGATGATGATTATCTTTATAAATGTAAATAAATTGTTAACTCACAGTTAAGTAAAGATAATTATAAAACAAGCGTCCCAATGTTAAGTTTTTTGGTAAAAAATAAGGGTAAATTGCTAAAAATGAATTGTTTGGTTTTATTGCTAAAAATAAAAATCAAAATTTCTTAACAATTCTACATGGAAAATGAGGTAATTTACTTTAGAAATAATACTTCTGAAATTATCTAAAAACGTATTAGAAACCGCCGTGATAGCCCAGATGGAAACGGCATCCTTTTATGGCGGGGTTCGCCATAAAAGATATAGTGTACAGCTGGAATAAGCTCCTGATGTTTATAAGTAAACTATTCTAACTCTTTAGGGTCTTCATTGTCATCTTCAATAAAATCAAGCTCTAAAGCTCTTACTGTCTGCACAGCATTTCCGGCGATACCGCGAATAGATCCGTACATCCCTAAAGTATTGTGAACTACTTTTTCGATTTGTTTTTCGCGTTGTTTCCAGATACGCTGCATTGCCCTTTTTTCAGCATCAAGATCACCTTGCATTTGCGTAAAACCTTCCACGATTCCTTCAATCTGCAAACGGAATTCGTTGCTGGTTAGAAAATCATACAGCATCGACATTTTATCGCCTTTGTTTTCCTGTGCCTGAACGGCCTGACTTACCTGAATCAATGACTGACGCAAAACGGCACTTAAACCTTTAAATTCTTCGTAAGTACAAATCCAGATTCCATCACGCATACCCATTCGGTCCATTCCGGCAGGCATAACTTCGGTAACCAAAACACCAATATTGGCTCTTTTGGTTCGGATATCATTTTTGAATTTTTCAATCCAGGCAGGCTGAAACGCTTTTGTACGTTTGCTTTCGTAATAAATAGAACCGCAATTTTGCAATTCGCGTGTATTCACAATCTGAAGACAATCTGCTCCGTTTGCACCTTTTTTAACTTCGTCGATGCTGTCTAACGGAAAATTATTTGCCAGCCATTCCTCAATAGCCAATTCCATTACTTCGCCTTGTAATTGCATAGAACCTTGTTCCTGCTTGCGTTTCATTTCTTCGATCAGTTTTTTCTGGTCGTCAGATTGTTTTTGGTATTCTTTAATTTTTAGTTCGTTTTTTTCTTCTTCCTGTTTACGGATTTTATCACGCTCCAAAACCAAAGTGGCGTTGAGCTGCTTTTGTGCTTCGGCTTCGATTGCTTCTTTCATTTCCAGTTTTTCACGTTGAAGTTTAGCAATTTCGCCCTCCATTTTATTAAGTTCGCGAAGTTTCTCTGATTTTTCAGAAAGTTCTTTTTCCATCGAAAGCAAACGATCTTTGTTTTCTTCGCCGAGTTTGGTTTTTAGTTTTTCGGTAATTTCTTTTTCGGCTACTTTTTTCTCACGCTCCAAACGTTCCGCGAAAAGCTCATTTTCCTGTTTCTTTTTGGCTTCAAATTCTAACTTGGCTTTTTCGAATTGCTCGTTTTTAAGCTCTAATTCTCTGGATTGAGCATTGGCTTTTTGCTGAAATTCTTTACGGATGCTGTCTTCTAACTGATGTTTCAGAATATCATTTACATCGATAGTTGTTCCGCAGTTTGGGCACTGAATTGAAGATTGCTCAGCCATTTTTATTGATTTTATTTAGATAACGTAATTTTATGCTAAGATATTTAAAAGTTGAGGGTTTTTTGCCACGAATTTCACGAATTTTCACTAATTGCTTTGCGTTTAGTTTTTTGAAATTCAGTTTTAAAGTTTGCAATTTAAATGCTTTTTGTTACTAATTTTTACGGATTACCATCATTTTAGATTAATTCGTGAAATTAGTAGTAAACTTTATTTTTTAGAAAAATTCAGTAAAAAATCAACTGCCGATTTTGTGATTTCAGAATCATCTTCTTTTGAAGTAATTAACGAAACATCAGTAAATAAATTTACTTTTTTTAATTCGATAAAACCAATTTCAGTATCCTGATTGTTTTTTGCGATATTCGATGGAACAATAGAAATTCCTAACCCGTTTTTTACCAATTGTACTATCGAATTTATATTATTGGATTCGTGAACGACTTTTGGTATAAAACCATAGAAAGCACAAAGTTCCAGCAAAACTTCATGGTAATACGGAGCATAGTCTTTATTAAAAAATACAAAAATTTCATCTTTTAGATTTGGAATTTCTTCTTCGAATTTAATTTGAATTAAACTTTTATTATAGACTACCGAAAAACCGTCCCGAAACCATAATTGAGATTTTATTTTTGGAGATTTTATGGGTGAACGAATAATTCCTAAATCAATTTTTCCTTGTTCTAAAGCCGAAATCTGTTTGGTTGTAGATATTTCAAAAAGCTTGAAATTTACATAAGGGAATTGCTCTCTAAGATATTTTATAAGTTCTGAAATTTCGGAGGAATAAATAGAACTGATGTAAGCGATTCTGAATTCACCGGAAACATTCTCAGCTATTTTTTTTGTTTTGACAGTTATATGTTCCAAGTTCTGAAAAAGATCTTTTACTTCTTTTTCGAAGTATTTTCCGGCTTCGGTAAGTTCTACTTTTTTATTATTTCTGATGAACAAACGTGCCTGAATTTCGTTTTCCAGTTCGATGATCTGACGGCTTAATGGTGGCTGTGAAATACAAAGTTTTTCAGAAGCTTTAGTGAAGTTTAATTCTTCGGCCACAGCCAAAAAATATTTTAAGTGACGTAATTCCATAAATACCTGTTAAGTATTGATAATTGACAAAATAAGTATTTTTGAAGTATATATCAAAGAGATACTTTTACAAAAAAAAAGTTTCACGCAGATTTAGCAGATAAGGCAGATTTTTTTATCACAGATTAAAAAGATTATACTGATTTTATTTCCAGCATAGATAATCTGCCTTATCTGCTAAATCTGCGTGAAAAACAAAAAAAACTATGAAAAAATCAACTACAAAAGAAATCAGGGAACGTTTTGACAATGATGTTGAACGATTTTCAAATTTAGAAACCGGGCAAGTTGCAACAATAGATGCTACCATTTCTTTGGAATTAATTACGGAAGCTTCTAAACGAATTGTTCCAAATGCTGTAAATGTTTTGGATATTGGCTGTGGTGCCGGAAATTACGCTTTGAAAATGTTGTCTAAGTTGCCAAATTTAAATTGCACTTTGGTCGATTTGAGTTTACCGATGTTGGAAAGGGCTTTTGAAAGGGTATCAAAAGAAACAAACGGAAAAGTAGAAGTCAAGCAAGGTGATATTCGTGAAGTTGATTTGCCGGAAAATCACTTTGATATTATTTTGGCCGGAGCCGTTTTACATCATTTAAGGGATGATGAAGATTGGGAAACGACTTTTGCTAAAATATTTAAATTATTAAAACCGGGCGGTTGCTTCATGGTTTCGGACTTGATTACGCAGGATACGGAATTATTAAACGAATATACCTGGCAGCGTTATGGGGAATATTTAGAAGGAATTGGCGGTGCGGAATATCGTCAAAAAGTTTTGGACTATATTGAAAAAGAAGATTCACCCAGATCAATGAATTATCAATTGGATTTAATGAAAAAAGTTGGTTTTTTAAGTGTCGAGATTTTACACAAAAACATGTGTTTTGGTGCTTTTGGCGGGATTAAATGATTTAAAAAAAGTTCGCCACGAATTACACTAATTTGCACTGATTTTTTATTCGTGAAATTGCTGCCAGTTCACTATCGTTCGGGGTGAAAAAATGTCCTTACAATGACTGAATCGTTTTATAAACCTGAATAGGAGAGGCGGTTAAAGTTTCACTTTTAGTAATAAAATCCTGTAAGTACGATTGATTATTGTGTATATCAAGACCGGCCTGATCTTTCCATTCTTCCCAAATGATGAATACATTTTCTGCTGTATGAAGGTCATAACGTATACAGGCATCTTCTTTTCTGGTTTCGGTAACCAAATGATGTACCATGTTTCGAACTTGTTCTATATTTTCCTGTTTACTTTTGATAATAGCGGTAATGGATATCATGATTATAAAGTTTTAATTTTTTTTTTAAATGAGTTGTGTAATCTGCATCTGAATTTGGTTTACCGATGAAAGTCATTTTTTAGCCACAGATTAATGGATTAAATAGATTTTTAATTTGTGCTAATCTGTGAAATTTGTGTTACTTTATATAATCTTCTTAATTACACGTAGTTTATGTGTGTGCTTGTTCAATTCAGGATTGTAAATTCCTAAATGGTCCAGACGGTCAATACGGACTTTTCCACTGGCGTGAATGATGTAATTGTTGTCCATAATTATACCTACGTGAATGATGTTTCCTTCTTCATTATCAAAAAAAGCCAAATCTCCTGCTTCGCTTTCTTCTATAAAACTCAAAGGCTCTCCTTCATGAGCTTGTTGCGATGCATCGCGATGTATTTTGTAACCATTTAATTTATAAACCATTTGTGTAAAACCGGAACAATCGATTCCAAAAGGCGTTTTTCCGCCCCAAAGATAGGGAGCGTTCAAATACATAAAAGCTGTATTTATTAAAGCGCTTTTAGGTTTTATACCGCTGGTTCTTGTTCCTTCGAAATCAAAGTTTGAAATGTTTATTTCGTTATTATTTAAAAATGATAAAGAAGCTCCAAGAGGAATCGGCAGCAATAAATTGTCTGGAGACGTGATATAATCAATCAGATCGGCATTTAAAATAATAGCTTCATTGCTTAACTGATTGAAATTTGCTTCTGAAATTTCCTGGTATTGTTTTGAATCTACCCAACCTTCGTAATCATCAAATTGAATTTTTATTCGGGACCATTGATTTTGGCGTTCTAATATCTCGATGTGCTCGCCAAACAAAAGCTGTGTAACGATTTCACTTCTGTCACTCGGTTCAGATCGAACGGGTACTATGGCAAGATTGCAAATTCCGAACATTTAGGGTAATTTATAAGTTTAAAATTAGGAGTTATTTACAAATGAAATAACTCCTAATGTAATATTTTTAAGCTCTTTCGATAACAATTGCCGAAGCACCGCCACCACCGTTGCAAATTGCTGCAGCACCGGTTTTAGCATTGTTTTGTTCTAAGACATTTAATAAAGTTACGATAATTCTCGCTCCCGAACAACCAAGTGGATGTCCTAATGAAACTGCTCCGCCATTTACATTTACTTTATCATTATCAAGCCCAAGGATTTTTGAATTGGCTAATCCAACAACAGCAAAAGCTTCGTTGAATTCAAAATAATCAACATCACCAATTGCAATTCCTGCCTTATCAAGAGCTTTTGGTAATGCTTTTGCCGGGCTCGTTGTAAACCATTTTGGTTCCTGAGCAGCATCAGCATAACTTTTTATGTAGGCTAAAGGTTTTAATCCAAGTGCGGCTGCTTTTTCTTCTGACATTAGAACTAAAGCTGCAGCTCCATCATTAATAGTTGAGGCATTTGCTGCAGTAACAGTTCCGTCTTTTGTGAAGACGGCAGCTAATGAAGGAATTTTGTCCAGTTTAACGTTTGTGTATTCCTCATCTTTTGAAAAGATAATTGGTTCACCGCGTCTTTGTGGTACTTCAACAGGGATGATTTCGTTGTCGAATTTTCCGGCATCCCATGCTTTTGCACTTCTTTCGTAGGATTGAATGGCAAAATTATCCTGTTCTTCGCGAGTAATTTTATACTCTGATGCACATAAATCAGCGCAAACTCCCATTGCGTTGTTATCGTAAGCATCTGTTAAACCATCTTTTTGCATTCCGTCCAACATTGTTGCAGGACCAAATTTGTTTCCGTTACGCATTTGTACGTAATGCGGAATAAGGCTCATGTTTTCCATTCCTCCGGCAACTACAATTTCTGCATCTCCGCAGGCAATAGCCTGAGCAGCGAACATTACAGCTTTCATCCCGGAAGCGCAGACTTTGTTTACGGTTGTACATGCAACGTTTTCAGATAATCCGGCAAAAAGTGCTGCCTGGCGTGCCGGTGCCTGACCAACTCCTGCCTGCACTACATTGCCCATGAAAACTTCATCAACTAATTTAGGATCGAGGTTAATTTTTTGAAGTGCTCCTTTTATGGCAGCAGCACCTAATTTTGGTGCGGGTACGGTAGATAAACCTCCCATGAAACTTCCGATAGGTGTTCTAACGGCAGAAACGATAACAACTCTTTTGTTCATTGTTCTGTATACTATTAGTTATTCAAGCAAATTTAATCTTTATTTGTACAAATTCAAATTTTGAATCAATTCGATTGAATTTTAAATTTAAGATCAATTTTTTGTTAATTCTATTCATTTGATTGTGAAGTGTTTTAAAAAAAAGATTGCAAAAAGATTAAAAAAAGCACAAAAATAGTTGTGAGAAATATAATGTTGTGTTACATTTGCAACCGCAAAATAGGGCATGTTCCTTGAGCTTGGAGAGTTGCCTGAGTGGCCGAAAGGACTTGTTTGCTAAACAAGCGTATGGGGAACTGTACCAAGGGTTCGAATCCCTTACTCTCCGCTTCCAATTTGCTTACGGGGTGTAGCGTAGCCCGGTTATCGCGCCTGCTTTGGGAGCAGGAGGCCGCAGGTTCGAATCCTGCCACCCCGACCAAAACTTTGCCATAAAGTTTTAAAACAAATGGACGCATAGCTCAGCTGGATAGAGCACCTGCCTTCTAAGCAGGCGGTCGAAGGTTCGAATCCTTCTGCGTTCACATCAAAAGCCACTCAATCGAGTGGCTTTTTTGTTTTGTATTAAATTGGTTTTTGAGTGCAGACTGAGCTGGATTGAGTGGGATATTCCTGTTCAATCAGAGAAGAAAACTTTTTTTTGTTAGTCAGTACTTACTCTGACATAATAAATAAGCATTTTCCATAGCAAAAAAATATAGTGATTTCTTTTAGATTTTTTTAGCAAAGAGTGTTTATAGATATCTCAATTGCTTATTATGAATTTACTAAAACAGTAATTTTTATATAATTGTTAATTGGATATTAGATAGTTATATGAATATTGCTGATTTCTGGATATGCAAACAAAAACTATAACTTATAGATCTGCTCTTTAGTCTTCTTAGTTCATAGCTTTGTAAATTAGATTTAATCTAAACTTATGATTTTTTTATTAAAACTAAAAAATTTCTGAAATCCAAAAAAGGAGTATAAATACGTATTGTTTATAAAATTGAAAATCATTTATTTGTTATGGTTTTCCGTAATGAAATTCTGGAATTATTAATGTTATTTGCTGGTAATAAAATATATCGATACAACAAATAATTTAAAACAATATAAAAATGAATTTAGCACTCTTAATAATAATTATAGTCTTACTAATCATTAATATTTCTTTAGCAGTATTTAAGAAGCCCAATCAAAATAATGACTTCAAAGATGAATTAGCAAAGTATGCTCTGGAATTTGGTAAGATTGATCAGCTTATTCGTTCTGAATTTTCAACGAATAGAGATGAAGCACAGAAAAATTCTAGAGAAACTAGGGAAGAGTTGGCAAACTCATTTAAAACATTTGGAGAAACTTTAACAAAAAATATTACGGATCTCTCTACTCTGCAGAAGGATCAGTTTGGAAACTTCTCTGAACAGCTTCAAGCTTTAACAAAAAATAACGAAGATAGAATTGAAAAACTGATTTTATCAAATGAGAAAAAACAGACCGAGTTTACGGAACAATTTATAAAGTCTTCAAAGACAACAAAAGAGGAATTGGCAGCGTCATTGAAAACCAACGAAGAAAAAACAGATAAACTGCTTGTATCTTTTGATCAAAAAACTAAAGAACTTAATGATCAGCTTAATGCTTCTGCAAAAGAAAATAGAGATGAACAGGTCAAATCATTGAAATCTTTTGAGGAAAAATTTACTCAAAACGTAAAAGATTTTAATGAATTGCAAAAGCAAAAGTTTGATGAACTAATTATAAAACAAGAGCAATTAAAATCAGAAACAGAATTAAAGTTAGAAAAGATAAGAGAAACTGTTGAACAAAAACTTCAAACACTTCAGGATGAAAACGGGAAAAAACTTGAAGAAATGCGTAATACTGTTGATGAGAAACTGCAGGTTACTGTTGAAAAAAGATTTGATGCATCATTTAAAATTATTAGTGATAGGCTGGAGTTAGTACATAAAGGACTAGGGGAAATGCAGACACTTGCAGTTGGCGTGGGGGACTTGAAAAAAGTGCTTACCAATGTTAAAACCAGAGGTAATTTCGGTGAGATCCAATTGGGAGCGATATTAGAACAAATTTTATCGCCAGAGCAGTTTGAACATAATAAAATTGTGAAAAATGGCACTCAGGAAAGAGTTGAATACGTTGTTAAATTACCAGGTCAAAATGAAGACAATACGCCTTTATATTTACCTATTGATTCAAAATTTCCAAATGAAGATTATCAGAGATTATTAGAAGCATATGATAGTGTAGGAACAATTGATGCAAAGGATCTTGAAATTATAAACAGACAGTTTGAAAATGCTATTAAAAAGAATGCAAAAGATATAAGTGATAAATATATTAATCCTCCAGTCACAACTGATTTTGCAATTATGTTTGTTCCCACCGAAGGGTTGTATGCAGAAGTACTAAGAAGAACTGGTTTATTCGAAAAACTGCAAAGGGAATTTAAAATAATTGTTGTTGGTCCGACAAATCTTGTTGCTTTTTTAAGCAGCTTAAATATGGGCTTCAGGACTTTAGCAATTCAGAAAAGATCAAGCGAAGTTTGGCAGATCTTAGGAGCAGTAAAAACTGAGTTTGGAAAATTTGGAACTATGCTGGATAAGACTAAAAAGAAATTACAGGAAGCAACGAATACAATCGATTCAGCAGGAACTAGATCAAGAGCAATAGAAAGACATTTAAGAAAAGTAGAATTATTGCCGCAGAACGAAGCAGTTGAATTAATTGGCGATGCTCTTAAATTGGATATTGAAGATATTTTAGAAGAAGCGAAAGATAATTCATTTAATGAAGGCGATTAGAGTAATATTAAGCTTTTATATATTTTGAAATAAAAAAGCGGATTTATTCCGCTTCCATTTATAGACGGAATAATTTTTAGTGATTCCATCACTAAAATATTTTCAACGATAGTAATTAAAATCAAACCGAAATGAAAATTAAAACTCTTGAAATAACAAATTTTAGATTATTAAAACATGTAGTCCTTTCTTTGGAAGACCACACAACAGTTATCGTTGGAAGAAATAATTCAGGTAAAACCTCATTAACTGAAATTTTTCGTAGGCTTATTGGGGATAAAAACCCATCATTTTCAATTTATGATTTTAGCATTTCTGCAATGGATGGTTTTATTAAGGCATTGCATTCTAAATTGGAAGGTAAGGATGATGATATAAGAGAAGAAATTCCTTATATTGAAATTCGAATCACCATTGAATATCCAGTTGATCTTGAGGATCTGGGAATATTAGGAGATTTTATAATAGATCTTGACCCTGCAAGCAATATAGTGATCATAGCTGTTAAATACTCTTTAAAAAATGGTAGAATTGATTCTCTTTTTGAGGGTGTAGCTGATATGGGGGAAGAGAGCATAAAGAGCTTTATGAAGTCACTTAAAGAAAGAATTCCTAGTCTTTTTGAAACTCATATAACAGCTGTCGACCCCACAGATCCTGAAAATACTGCGCTAATTGAATATTCAAAATTCAGGTCTGTATTGGGAGCCAGTTTTATAAATGCGCAAAGAGGACTTGATGATGTTACGCATTCTGAAAAAGATGTGTTAGGAAAAGTATTGGCACAGCTTTTTAAAACATCCCAGTCAAATGCTGCGCCTGATGATATGAAAAGCAGTTCAGCAGCTTTGAAGGTTGTTGTTGATGATATTCAAAGCAAGGTAGATACTGATTTTAATACTCAATTAAATAAACTTTTACCTGCTCTTGGTTTGTTTGGTTATCCGGGACTTTCAGATCCTAACTTGAGTACTGAAACCACAATAGATATATCTAATATTTTAGAGAGTCATACAAAAATTAGATATGGACAAGGAAATAATCTTTTTCTGCCGGAAACATATAATGGATTAGGGTCAAGAAATTTGATTTATATTTTGTTCCAGCTTTTTGAGTTTTTTCGCAGATATCAAAGCAGGCAGGTTTCGAATAGTTTGGATATTATTTTTATAGAAGAACCCGAAGCGCATCTGCATCCGCAAATGCAGCAGATTTTTATTCGAAAATTGTATGAGATTGCTAATGAGTTTTCAAAGACTTTAAATGATGGTAAGGCCTGGCCTGTTCAATTTGTTGTTACAACACATTCTACACACATGGCTAATGAAGCCGAGTTTGAAGCAATTCGATATTTTTTAACTTCAAATGGGGTGGCAAGAGAAACTATAGTAAAGGATTTGAGAAAAGAATTCAAGGCTGCTGATCTGAAACAAGATAAAGAATTTTTGCATAAGTATTTGACTCTAACGAAGTGTGACCTATATTTTGCTGATAAAGCCATACTTATTGAAGGCCCGGCCGAAAGATTAATGATGCCGTTGCTTATAGCAAAACGAGATGAGTTAGATTTAACTAAAGCGCAGCTCGGCTTGCAATATGTAACAACAATCGAGGTAGGCGGTGCATATGCACATCATTTTTACAAATTTTTAGATTTTCTTGAATTACAATGTTTGGTTATTACGGATTTAGATTCGGTACTTATGACAAAAGGAGAAAAGATTACTTATCCAGGTTCATTTGTAAAAAATGGTTCGCATACTTCAAATGCGGGAATAAAAAACTGGTTTGCCAAAGATTCTGTCGGGCATTATCCGCTGGCAGATTGTCTTGTTCTTACAGCTGACAATAAAGTTTCCGGGTCTAGAAGAATTGCTTTTCAAATTGCCGAAGATGGTAAGGTGGCAATTGGTAGAAGCTTTGAAGAAGCATTTATATTGGCGAATAGAGAACATTTTGGAATTTCAGAAATTGAAGAGGATGATGTCGAAGCAAGCGCTGAAACTCATGCTCCTGAGAATAAGAAAAAAACTGAATTTGCTTTGAAATATTCCCTTGAAGAAACCAAATGGAATGTTCCAAAATATATCCTTGAAGGCCTTGAATGGTTAGCAATCAAGCCTGTACCGGCAGTTATAGATCCTGTAGAAGATGTTAAAGAACCAACAGAATAGAGTCATGGCGGAAAATTTAGAAATAAGTCCTGCAGAAAATGCATCGATTGAATGTTTAGAAAAAGTATTTAAAGCTATTGATGAAAAAAAACACTTTCTTGTTGAAGCCGGTGCAGGCGCAGGAAAAACTTATACATTAATTAAAGCTTTAAAACATTTAATAGATAAATATGATGCTGAGTATTTTAAAACGAGCAGAAAAATTGCTTGCATTACATATACAAATGTGGCAAAAGATGAAATTCGATCAAGAACAGATAATCATCCTATTGTATTGGCTGACACCATACATGCTTTTGCATGGGAAGCGATACAGAATTTTCAAAAAGGACTTCGTGATCGGATGATAGAATTGGGTGATAGATGGCAGGAAAGGATTGCGGAGGCCGGGGGAATTAGATCACAAAAGGTCATATATAGTTTAGGATATCCGAAAATAACAGCCGAAGAAATATTTTTACATCACAATGATGTTATAAAATTGTTTACATCTCTTCTATATGATAATAAGTTTAAAAAGATATTTACAATCAGGTATCCGATAATTCTAATTGATGAATATCAAGACACAAATAGAGGTTTGGCGGATGCATTAGTCGCTAATTTTATTGAGGAAAAATCCAATATAATTTTAGGTTTTTTTGGGGATCACTGGCAGAAAATTTATGGTACGGAGTCTTGCGGTTTTATTGAGACGACTGAGGGAAAGATGGAAATTATTGGTAAACAGGCCAATTTTCGTTCTGATAAAAATATTGTCTCAGTTTTAAATAAGATGAGACCCGAATTAGAGCAGTTTGAGTACGATCCTGAATCTGCAGGTGAAATAGTAGTTTTTCACAGTAACAACTGGAAAGGTGAGCGAAGAACTGGTGCTCATTGGAATGGTGATCTTCCAGAAGCTGTTGCACATGATTATTTAGAATGGACTAAGGAAGAATTAAATAAGAACCATTGGGATATTAGTACCGAAACTACAAAAATTCTAATGCTTACCAATAATGTCCTGGCTTCTGAGCAAGGATATCAGAATGTTGCAAATACATTTTCTGATAATGACGATTATCTAAAAAAGAATAATGATTATATGGCATTTCTTATGGATACGGTAGAAATAGGCTGTGAAGCATTCCTAAATAAAAAATATGGAGAAATGATTCAAGCTTTTAATGTGGGAGCACCCAAGATCCGAAAGCATGCAGATAAAAAAGTCTGGTTTGATGACATGACTAAACTTCTCGCACTTTGCCAAGTCGGAACTGTTGGGGAAGTATTAGATTTATTAAAGACAACAAATAAACCAAAAATACCAAGGAAAATTGAAGAGAAAGAACAGCGTTTTACACAAATTGAAGCTGTTGAGGAAAAAGATAGGGAGGAAGAAGATAAGAGTTTTGCTTCGAAAATCAAATCAATAAGATCAATTCCATATTCTGAAATTGCAAATGTATCAAACTACATTGATGACAAAACGTTGTATTCAACAAAGCATGGTGTAAAAGGTGCTGAATTTGAAAATGTAATTATAGTTTTAGGTAGAGGGTGGAATCAATATAATTGGAATCAATTTTTAGAATGGATGGATTCAGTAAAGGTTCCAGCTGATAAGCAGGATTCATTTGAACGGAATAGAAATCTATTTTATGTAGCATGTTCAAGGCCGCAAAAGAGATTATGCCTGCTTTTTACTCAGGAGCTTACCGAAAATGCATTTCAAAGTCTGAATAAGCTGTTTGGAAATGTTGTTAAGGAAGCATGTACCTAAACAAGAAACAAATATGAATTATTGTTGCTGAATTAATCTTAGAAACAAAGAACCAAAACTAAATATCATTTTATAAAGAAAAATTAACCTTTAAAAAAAATAAAAAATGGCTTATACTGCTTGTTATACTTGTTTTGACGGTGATACTGATATGAATTGCTATAATTTAATGAAAGCATGGCATAAAAATGGAAAATTTAATTTTACGTTCGACAATGTTCATGATTTAGAACAGGTGCGTGATACTAGTACTGAAGAGACAATTAAGCGCAGCTTACGAAGACGGTTAAACGCAAGTGATGTCTTTGTGGTTTTAATTGGGAAAAGTACCAAATATCTTTACAAATTTGTGCGATGGGAAATTGAAGTTGCAATTGATATGAATTTGCCAATAATTGCAATAAACTTAGATGGCAGGAGAACAATAAATAATGATTTATGTCCTCCGATTTTAAGAGATGCCTTAGCGGTTCATGTTCCCTTCAGCCCGGATATAGTAAATTATGCAATTACTAACTGGCCGTATTCCCATAGAGATTACAAATCCCAGCGTATTTCGGGCAGTTATCGTTATAATGACTCAGTTTACTCACAGCTTGGCTATTAAATTATGAATTATTATTTAAAATCACTTCGGACAAAATCTTACTGGATTTATGCACTCTTAAGTATTGATTCAATGACAACTTTTATTGCAGTAGTGGGCGGAGCCTGGTCATTGGTGGATATTTTAAGTTCTTGGCATTTTGTCAATAAGGAAAAATTACCATTTTGGTTTTTAGTATGTCTTTTTTTATCAGGCTTAATAGTTGTTATTTTTACAAGAAGACCGGTAAAAAAAATAAAATATAAATATCCAGGACAAGATCTAACCATAGAAGTATGTATAGATGATTTGTTTACAGTCAATGGTCAGAAAGTAATTAGTACAAACACGACCTTTGATACAGATATGGCAAGCGGAATTATTTCTAAAAAAAGTTTGCAGGGTCAATTCACGCAAAAATATTATCCGGGGGACGTTCCTAAATTGGATAAAGAAATTGAGGACGGTTTAGCAGGTTATTCATTTACAGCTATACAGAAACAGGCAGGTAAGACAAAACGATATGATTTTGGAACCACTGTTAAATTACGATATGCAGACCAATTTTTTTATTGGTTTGCCATGTCTGATTTAAATTATAGTAATAATGCTAAAACAACTTTGAAAAATGTTCATCAGGCATTAGATGGTCTTTGGGAGTTTATTGAGACTAAGGGTGAAAAACAGGATATTGTAATTCCCTTAATAGGCTCGGGACTTGGGAGACTTTCAATAGGACGTAAAAAATTGATAGCGATTATTGCACAATCATTTCTAAATGCATCTGAAGATAATATTTTTTCAAACAAGCTTATAATTGTAATTCACCCAAGTGATGTTGATAAAGCAAATTTAAATCTATTTGAAGTTAAAGATTTACTTAATCATTATCTGCCATAGCGAATTTTTATTCAGCGGTTAGTTGGATATGCAAACAAAAATACAGGCTTAGAAAGGAGGAAAAATTGTCTTAACTTTTACTCCATTTTTTATTTGCATATTCAAACATGTTTTTACCTAATATTGATAAATGGAAAGTGGTATAATACTTTTGAATTACAAAGCCTCCTCAAAAGAGTCGGCTAAAAGTTTTAAATCTTCGAATAAAGGTTCATATTCGCTCCTTCTGCGTTCACTTAAGGGGATGATCAATTTTGATTATCCCCTTTTTTATTGGTCTCAGTTTCGGGTTAT
>NZ_AKJZ01000026.1 GCF_000282055.1 Flavobacterium sp. CF136 | reverse complement strand
AAAGAATAAAGAATAAAGAATAAAGAATAAAGAATAAAGAATAAAGAATAAAGAATAAAGAATAAAGAATAAAGAATAAAGAATAAAGAATAAAGAATGTTTTAATAATCTAAATTCATAATTAATTAGTTTTTTGATGAGGTCTATTCTCTTTTATCTCTTTCTTTTATCTTTTTTTTAAAATAATTCATAATTCATAATTCAAAATTCATATTTAATATATACTTTTGCACCTTTAACGAGAGGAGGTGTCAATATTATGTTAATTATACCAATTAAAGACGGAGAAAATATCGATAGAGCATTAAAGCGCTATAAAAGAAAATTTGATAAAACAGGAACTGTTCGTCAACTAAGAGCACGTACTGCTTTTATTAAGCCTTCTGTTATCAAAAGAGCTCAAATTCAAAAAGCTGCTTACATTCAAAACATGAAAGATGGTTTAGAAAGTTAGTATTTAGCTTTATAAAATAATTACCGTTAGTCATCAAAAAAGTATAACTTTGATGCTAACGGTTTTTTTATGGCTTGTAATGAGTTTGTTTAAAATCATTAATTGTAGACTTTTATGAAAACAAATAAGGAAGCATTTCGTGATTATCTTCAGTTGGAAAAAAAATATTCGGTTCATACAGTAAATGCATATCTGAATGATATTGCTTTTTTTGAAGCGTTCAATAAAACTAATTTTGAACAAGAGGGTATAGAGAAGGTGAATTACAATCAGATTAGAAGTTGGATTGTTTCACTTGTGAATGCTGAGATTTCAAATGCATCAGTTAATAGAAAAATGGCGTCCCTGAAGTCGTTTTATAAATTTCTTTTAAAAATAAAACAGATAGAGGTGAATCCGATGCAAAAGCATAGGGCTTTAAAATCTTCCAGGGTTATTCAGATTCCTTTTTCCGAAAAAGAAATGAATGATCTGATGGATGTAGTTGTTGATCCGGTTGGTTTTGAAGAAGTACGTGACAGGCTTATTGTTGATTTGTTTTATACTACCGGAATGCGAAGAGCGGAGTTGATAAGTTTGATGGTTCATAATGTTGATTTATCTTCGAATGCGGTTAAGGTTTTAGGGAAAAGAAATAAGGAGCGAATTATTCCTGTTTTGCCAGTTGTGATTGAACAGTTTAATCTGTATTTGAAGGAAAGAAGTTACCTTGATAATATAGTAGATGTTGGTTATTTTTTTATTTCGAAAAAAGGGTTAAAATTAAGCGAATCTTTTGTGTATCGATTAATAAATTCTTACTTTAGTAAAGTCTCTGAAAAGGTAAAAAAGAGTCCACATGTCTTAAGGCATACTTTTGCGACTCACTTATTAAATAACGGAGCAGATTTAAATTCAGTTAAAGAGTTATTAGGACATTCTAGTTTGGCTTCTACACAGGTGTATACTCATAATAGTTTAGCAGAGTTGAAAAAGGTGTATACGAATGCACATCCTAGAAATAAATAATGGCTCTGAAATGTTTAACCCTAAAATTAGTATTATGAAGGTAGATGTTCATGCAGTTAACTTCACTGTTGACAAAAAATTGGTAGATTTTATTCAGGAAAGAATGAGTAAATTAGAAAAATACTACGATAAAGTAGTGTCTTCGGATGTTTTTTTAAAGGTAGAAAGAACAAGTGATAAGGAAAACAAGATTGTAGAGATTAAGATGAATGTTCCGGGAGATGATTTTTTGGTAAAAAAACAGTGCAAGACTTTCGAGGAAGCGGTAGAACTTTCGGCTGAATCTTTAGAACGTTTGCTGGTAAAAAGGAAAGAAAAAATAAGAGCACATATATAATTGAAATTTTTTTTAAAAAATGTTTTGATTCAAAGATAAAATAGCTACATTTGCAGTCCGTTAGAAATAGCGGACTTTTTTTATTGATTTTGCCAGCGTAGCTCAGTTGGCTAGAGCAGCTGATTTGTAATCAGCAGGTCGTGGGTTCGAGTCCCTCCGCCGGCTCTTTTTTCCAATGCGATTTGGAATTAGTTCATGTAATTATTGATAAAAAAAAGGGGAGATACTCAAGCGGCCAACGAGGGCAGACTGTAAATCTGCTGTGTGAACTTCGCAGGTTCGAATCCTGCTCTCCCCACAAAAAAAGAAGTTAAGGTTTCGGATTGTAGGTTGTGGATTTTTAAAATCTGGAATCTAAATTCAAAAATCTAAAATCAGAACTCTCTGCCGGTGTAGCTCAGGGGTAGAGTGCTTCCTTGGTAAGGAAGAGGTCTCGGGTTCAATTCCCGACATTGGCTCAAGTAAGTAGGAAATTGAATTAATATATAACTAAGATTAAAAATTAAGTAAAATGGCAAAGGAGAATTTTAATCGTTCCAAACCGCACTTAAACATAGGTACAATTGGACACGTGGATCACGGAAAAACTACATTAACTGCAGCAATTACAAAAGTATTGTCTGATGCTGGTTACTGTCAAGCAAAATCGTTTGATCAAATCGATAACGCTCCAGAGGAGAAAGAAAGAGGTATTACTATTAATACATCACACGTAGAGTATGAAACAGCTAACCGTCACTATGCTCACGTTGACTGTCCAGGTCACGCGGATTACGTAAAGAACATGGTTACTGGAGCAGCTCAAATGGACGGAGCTATCTTAGTAGTTGCTGCTACAGATGGTCCAATGCCACAAACTCGTGAGCACATCCTTTTAGGTCGTCAGGTTGGTATTCCAAGAATCGTTGTTTTCATGAACAAAGTGGATATGGTTGATGATGCTGAATTGTTAGAGCTTGTTGAAATGGAAATTAGAGATTTATTATCTTTCTATGAATATGATGGAGATAATGGTCCTGTAGTTCAAGGTTCTGCTTTAGGAGGGTTGAATAATGATCCTGCTTGGGTACCAAAAATCATTGAATTAATGGAAGCTGTTGATGCTTGGATCGAAGAGCCAGTGCGTGACGTAGCTAAACCATTCTTGATGCCGGTTGAAGATGTATTTACAATTACTGGTCGTGGAACTGTTGCTACAGGTCGTATCGAAACAGGTATTGCTAATACAGGAGATCCTGTTGAAATCATTGGTATGGGAGCTGATAAATTAACTTCTACTATTACAGGAGTTGAGATGTTCCGTAAAATCCTTGATAGAGGTGAAGCTGGAGATAACGTAGGTTTATTGTTAAGAGGTATTGATAAAGAATCTATCAAAAGAGGAATGGTTATCATTAAGCCGGGATCAGTAAAACCACACGCTACTTTCAAAGCTGAGGTTTATATCTTGAAAAAAGAAGAAGGTGGACGTCATACTCCATTCCATAATAACTACCGTCCACAGTTCTACGTACGTACAACTGACGTAACAGGAGTTATTACTTTACCAGAAGGAGTAGAGATGGTAATGCCGGGAGATAACTTAACTATCAATGTTTCTTTATTAAGCCCAATCGCGATGAGCGTAGGTTTACGTTTCGCTATCCGTGAAGGTGGTAGAACAGTAGGAGCAGGTCAGGTTACTGAAATCGTAGGATAATCCTATAAATATTATAAAAAGCCAGTTGATTTTCTTAACTGAAATCACTGGCTTTTAATTACGGGCGTAGTTCAAGGGTAGAATAGCGGTCTCCAAAACCGTTGATGGGGGTTCGAATCCCTCCGCCCGTGCAATAAAAAAATATATCAAATGACAAAAGTTACTAATTATTTATCAGAGGCTTTCGAGGAGTTAAAGTCAAATGTTACTTGGCCGGAATGGGCTGAAGTGCAAAAATTGACAATTATTGTAGCTGTATTTTCGATTTTATTCGCCTTGGCAACATGGGGGACAGATGAATTTTTTGCAAAAGCTTTGGCTGGATTTTTTAACTGGTTAAAAGGATAATTTTTTTGTGATGGCAGATAATAATGTGAAAAAATGGTACGTAGTTAGAGCTGTAAGCGGACAAGAGAATAAAGTCAAAGCTTATATCGAAACTGAGATTGCCAGATTAGGTATGGGTGATTATGTTTCCCAGGTTTTAGTACCTACAGAAAAAGTAGTTACTGTAAAAGAGGGAAAGAAAATGTCTAAGGATAAAGTATATTTTCCTGGATATGTTATGATCGAAGCCAATTTGGTTGGTGAGATACCTCATATTATTAAATCTATTACAAGTGTAATTGGATTTTTAGGTGAAATTAAAGGAGGAGAGCCTGTTCCTTTAAGGCTTTCTGAAGTAAATAGAATGTTAGGGAAAGTGGATGAGTTAGCTGTGAATACAGATACTCGTGCTATTCCTTTTAGTTTAGGTGAAACTGTTAAGGTTATCGATGGTCCGTTCAACGGATTTAACGGAACAGTTGAAAAAATAAACGAAGAGAAGCGTAAACTTGAAGTAATGGTTAAGATTTTCGGAAGAAAAACACCATTGGAATTGAGTTTTATGCAAGTTGAAAAAGTATAATTTTTGTTACATCTATAATAACCACTGCAATTGCTTCCAATAATTGTGGTGTTAAATTTTTTAAAAATGGCTAAAGAAATTAGTAAGGTAGTTAAACTACAAGTTAAGGGAGGTGCTGCGAATCCGTCGCCACCGGTTGGACCTGCTTTAGGAGCTGCTGGGGTAAACATCATGGAGTTTTGTAAGCAATTTAATGCTAGAACTCAAGATAAACCCGGCAAAATATGCCCAGTACAAATTACTGTGTATAAAGACAAATCATTCGATTTTGTTGTTAAGACTCCTCCAGCTGCTGTCCAATTATTGGAAGCTGCAAAGCTAAAGTCTGGATCAGGTGAACCAAATCGTAAAAAAGTAGCTAGTGTTACTTGGGACGTTATCAAAGCAATTGCTGAAGATAAAATGGTAGACTTAAATGCATTTACAATCGAATCTGCTATGAGCATGATCGCTGGAACTGCTAGGTCTATGGGTATAACTGTATCAGGAGACGCTCCTTTTTAATTAAGAGAAAGAAATGGCAAAATTGACAAAAAAGCAAAAAGAGGCTGCTTCAAAAATTGAAAAGAACAAACTATATTCTTTGAAAGATGCTGCTGCATTGATTAAAGTTATAGCTTCTGCAAAATTTGATGAGTCTGTTGATATCGCAGTTCGTTTGGGTGTAGATCCAAGAAAAGCGAATCAAATGGTTAGAGGTGTAGTAACATTGCCTCATGGAACTGGTAAAGATGTTAAAGTATTAGCATTGGTTACTCCGGATAAAGAAGCGGAAGCTAAAGAAGCTGGAGCAGACTATGTAGGTCTTGACGATTATTTACAAAAAATTAAAGACGGTTGGACAGATGTTGATGTTATCATCACTATGCCGGCTGTTATGGGTAAATTAGGTCCATTAGGTCGTATTTTAGGACCTAGAGGTTTAATGCCAAACCCTAAAACAGGTACAGTAACTATGGATGTTGCTAAGGCTGTTGCAGAGGTTAAAGCTGGTAAAATCGATTTTAAAGTTGATAAAACTGGTATCGTACATGCAGGAATTGGTAAAGTTTCTTTTGGAGCTGAGCAAATTTATGACAATGCACACGAAATTATTCAAACATTAATCAAACTTAAACCAACTGCTGCTAAAGGTACCTATATTAAAGGTATTCACCTTACAAGCACTATGAGTCCTGCAATTGCATTGGATCCAAAAGCAGTATAATTGGTAGTTAATAATTTTTAGTATGACTAGAGAAGAAAAATCAATCGCGATTGAAGATTTAACTGCACAGTTAGCTGGTACAAATATTATTTATGTATCTGATATTTCTGGATTAAACGCAGAAACTACTTCAAGCTTGAGAAGAGCTTGCTTTAAAGCAGGTATTAAATTAGAGGTTGTAAAAAACACTTTGCTTGCAAAAGCAATGGAAGCTTCTGCTAATGACTATGGTGATTTACCTTCAGTATTGACTGGTAATAGTGCTATATTTATTTCAGATGTTGCAAATGCACCTGGAAAAATAATTAAAGATTTCAGAAAAAAATCAGCTAAACCTTTATTAAAAGGAGCTTACATTAATTCTGAAATTTATATTGGAGATGATCAATTAGATGCATTAGCAACTATTAAATCTAAAGAAGAACTTCTTGGAGAACTTATTGGATTATTGCAATCACCAGCACAAAGAATTATTTCTGCTTTACAAAATAAATTCGCTGGTAGCGAAGAAGTTGAAGCATAATAAATCAATGCAGGGAATTTATTTCCTTGCTGCTTAATTAGCGCACAATAAATAAATTATATTTTACAAATCATTTTAAACGATAGAAAAAATGGCAGATTTGAAACAATTCGCAGAACAATTAGTTAACTTAACAGTTAAAGAAGTTAACGAATTAGCAACAATATTAAAAGACGAGTATGGTATCGAGCCTGCTGCTGCAGCTGTAGTAGTTGCTGCTGGTGGTGGAGAAGGTGCTGCTGAAGAAGCACAAACTGAATTTACAGTTGTATTAAAAGAAGCTGGTGCTTCTAAATTAGCTGTTGTAAAATTAGTTAAAGAACTTACAGGTTTAGGTCTTAAAGAAGCTAAAGATGTAGTTGACGGTGCTCCAAGTAACGTTAAAGAAGGTGTTTCTAAAGAAGAGGCTGAAGGTCTTAAAAAATCATTAGAAGAAGCTGGAGCTGTAGTTGAACTTAAATAATTCAACTCAGTTTTAAGAACTAGGTTTAGGTCTTGAGTTAACTCAATGGCCTAAACCATTTTTCGTATAATAAAATATATCAAGTTTTATTATTCAAATAGTTTAAAATACGAAAAAGTTTTTGATCAATACGAAGAAAAAAATTGAGCGGAATTACTAGTTCATTTTAAAGATGTATTGATTATAATAAGAAAGTATAGATTAAACAGTGTGTGTTTACACAAAAAATTACTTTTTTTTAATCAAAATTTTGTCCATTGATGATAACAAATCAGACTGAAAGATTGAATTTTGCCTCTACAAAAAATATCCCTGACTATCCAGATTTCTTAGATGTTCAGGTTAAATCTTTTAAAGATTTCTTTCAACTAGAAACGAAATCTGACGAAAGAGGCAACGAAGGGTTATACAACACCTTCATGGAAAACTTTCCAATCACAGATACAAGAAATAACTTTGTATTGGAGTTCCTAGATTACTTTGTTGATCCGCCACGTTATACAATTCAAGAATGTATAGAGAGAGGTCTTACTTATAGTGTGCCTTTAAAAGCCAGGTTAAAACTATACTGTACAGATCCAGAACACGAAGATTTTGAAACTATTGTACAAGATGTTTATCTTGGAACAATACCTTATATGACTCCAAGCGGTACTTTTGTTATCAATGGTGCTGAGCGTGTAGTAGTATCTCAACTACACCGTTCTCCAGGAGTTTTCTTTGGTCAATCATTCCACGCAAATGGAACAAAACTTTATTCTGCCAGAGTAATTCCTTTTAAAGGTTCCTGGATAGAATTTTCTACAGATATCAACAGCGTAATGTATGCTTATATCGATAGAAAGAAAAAATTACCGGTTACAACTTTATTCCGTGCAATTGGGTTCGAAAGAGATAAGGATATCCTTGAGATTTTCGACTTAGCTGAAGAAATTAAAGTTTCTAAAACCGGAATTAAAAAATATATTGGAAGAAGACTTGCTGCACGTGTATTGAACACCTGGCACGAGGATTTCGTTGATGAAGATACCGGAGAGGTAGTTTCTATCGAACGTAACGAAATTATCCTTGATCGTGATACAATTATCGACAAAGATAATGTTGAGGAAATCATCGATTCAAACGTTAAATCTATTTTGTTACACAAAGAGGATAATAACCAGGCAGATTATGCTATTATCCACAACACATTACAAAAAGATCCAACAAACTCTGAAAAAGAAGCTGTTGAGCATATATACAGACAATTGCGTAATGCAGAACCGCCTGATGAAGAAACTGCTCGTGGTATTATAGATAAATTGTTCTTCTCTGATCAACGTTATAACTTAGGTGAAGTTGGTCGTTATAGAATGAACAAAAAACTTGGTTTAGATATCCCAATGGAAAAGCAAGTGCTTACCAAAGAAGATATCATTACCATTGTAAAATATTTGATCGAATTGATCAACTCTAAAGCAGAGATTGATGATATTGATCACTTATCAAACCGTCGTGTTAGAACAGTTGGCGAACAATTGTCTCAGCAATTCGGTGTTGGTTTAGCACGTATGGCGAGAACTATTCGTGAGAGAATGAACGTTAGAGATAACGAGGTGTTTACACCAATTGATTTGATTAATGCTAAAACATTATCATCAGTTATCAACTCTTTCTTTGGTACGAACCAGTTGTCTCAATTTATGGATCAAACGAATCCATTAGCTGAGATTACACACAAAAGAAGATTATCTGCACTTGGACCTGGTGGACTTTCGAGAGAGAGAGCTGGTTTCGAGGTTCGTGACGTTCACTATACACACTATGGTCGTTTATGTCCGATTGAAACTCCTGAGGGACCAAACATTGGTTTGATTTCATCTCTTGGTGTTTATGCAAAAGTTAACGGAATGGGTTTCATCGAAACTCCTTACCGTAAAGTAACAAATGGTGTTGTTGATTTAGAAAGTACACCTATTTACTTAAGTGCTGAAGAAGAAGAAGGAAAAATGATTGCTCAGGCAAACATTGAAATGGATGCAACAGGTAAAATTACAGCGAGTAATGTAATTGCCCGTGAGGAAGGTGATTTCCCGGTTGTTGAGCCTTCTGCAGTACATTATACAGACGTTGCTCCTAACCAGATTGCTTCGATTTCGGCTTCATTGATTCCTTTCTTAGAACATGATGATGCGAATAGAGCCTTGATGGGATCTAACATGATGCGTCAGGCGGTTCCTTTGATCCGTCCGGAAGCACCAATTGTTGGTACAGGTTTAGAGCGTCAGGTAGCTTCAGATTCCAGAGTATTGATTAATGCTGAGGGAGATGGAACTGTAGAATATGTTGATGCTAATATCATTACTATCAAATACGACCGTACTGAAGAAGAAAGAATGGTAAGTTTTGATGCTGATGAAAAAACATACAACTTAATTAAATTTAGAAAAACCAATCAGGGAACAAGTATCAACTTGAAACCAATCGTAAGAAAAGGGGACAGAGTTAGTCTTGGACAAGTATTATCAGAAGGATATGCTACTCAAAATGGTGAATTAGCTTTAGGTAGAAACTTAAAAGTTGCGTTCATGCCATGGAAAGGGTATAACTTTGAGGATGCGATTGTAATTTCTGAAAAAGTTGTTCGTGATGATATTTTTACGTCTATCCACGTTGATGATTATTCATTAGAGGTTAGAGATACTAAGTTAGGAAATGAAGAGTTAACAAACGATATTCCTAACGTTTCTGAAGAAGCTACTAAAGATTTAGATGAAAACGGTATGATCAGAATTGGAGCAGAGGTTAAGCCTGGCGACATTTTGATCGGAAAAATTACACCAAAAGGAGAATCAGATCCTACTCCGGAAGAGAAATTGCTTCGTGCAATCTTCGGGGATAAAGCAGGTGATGTAAAAGATGCTTCATTAAAAGCGTCTCCATCTTTACACGGTGTAGTTCTTGACAAAAAATTATTTGCAAGAGCCGTAAAAGATAAACGTAAACGTACTCAGGATAAAGATGCTTTGGGCGCTTTAGAAATGGAGTTCGAAACTAAATTTGTTGAATTAAAAGACAGATTGGTTGAGAAATTATTCCTGATCGTAAACGGAAAAACATCTCAGGGTGTAATGAATGATTTAGGTGAAGAAGTTTTACCAAAAGGTAAAAAATATACTCAGAAAATGCTTTACGCAGTAGAAGATTTTGCTCACTTAAGCAAAGGTCAATGGGTTGCTGATGACGCTACAAATAAAATGGTTAATGATTTAATTCATAACTATAAAATTAAGCTGAACGACTTACAAGGATCTTTAAGAAGAGAAAAATTCACTATTACAGTTGGAGATGAATTACCATCTGGAATCTTGAAATTAGCGAAAATTTATATCGCTAAAAAACGTAAACTGAAAGTAGGGGATAAAATGGCAGGACGTCACGGTAACAAAGGTATTGTTGCAAGAATCGTTCGTCATGAAGATATGCCTTTCCTTGAAGACGGAACACCGGTAGATATCGTATTGAATCCACTTGGGGTACCTTCACGTATGAACATTGGTCAGATTTATGAAACTGTTCTTGGATGGGCCGGACAAAATTTAGGTAGAAAATTCGCTACTCCAATTTTTGATGGTGCTTCTTTAGATCAAATTAATGAATTAACAGATGAGGCTGGAGTACCACGTTTCGGACATACACACCTTTATGATGGTGGTACTGGAGAGCGTTTCCATCAAGCTGCAACTGTGGGAGTAATTTACATGCTTAAATTAGGACACATGGTTGATGATAAGATGCACGCACGTTCTATCGGACCATACTCGTTGATCACTCAACAGCCACTTGGAGGTAAAGCTCAATTTGGAGGTCAGCGTTTTGGAGAGATGGAGGTTTGGGCACTTGAGGCTTATGGAGCTTCTAGTACACTTCGTGAAATCTTAACAGTTAAATCGGATGACGTTATTGGTAGAGCTAAAACTTACGAAGCTATCGTTAAGGGTGAGTCTATGCCAGAACCAGGATTACCGGAATCATTCAATGTATTAATGCATGAATTGAAAGGTCTTGGACTTGACATTCGTTTAGAAGAATAAAAAAAGTTTTCAGTTACAGTCTCAGTATTCAGTTCAATCTGAAAGCTGAGACTTAAGCTGTTTAATAAATTAAAGTTTTTAGGATTTATACCCGTCACCCGTTCCGATTTTTTATATAAACTGAATAAGTTTTATAATTAGCACTTCAAAATTTAAGTTTGAAGTTTAGAGAAGTAACTCGAGGTAATGTTATAAGTCACAAGTCAAATGTCTTAAAGTTTATAAAGTCTCTATTGACTTTTGACTTTCGGCTTTTAAACTTTCGACTTAAGCAAAAATCAATTTTTAATTGCAAATAAATCAATAGTAAAAACTATGATGAATAATAGAAATAATAATAAAGATAAGAATCCGGTAAAAAGATTTAATAAAATCTCTATTGGATTAGCTTCACCTGAATCTATCTTGAAAGAATCAAGAGGAGAGGTTTTAAAGCCAGAAACTATCAACTACAGAACGCACAAACCAGAACGTGACGGACTTTTCTGCGAAAGAATCTTCGGACCTGTTAAGGATTTTGAGTGTGCTTGTGGTAAATATAAAAGAATTCGTTACAAAGGTATTATCTGTGACCGTTGTGGTGTTGAAGTTACGGAGAAAAAAGTACGTCGTGACAGAGTAGGACACATCAACCTTGTTGTGCCAATTGCTCACATCTGGTATTTCCGTTCTCTTCCAAACAAAATTGGTTATATTCTTGGTCTTCCATCTAAGAAATTAGATATGATTATTTACTACGAAAGATACGTAGTAATTCAGGCTGGTATTGCTAAAAATGCAGATGGAGAATCATTACAAAGATTAGATTTCTTAACTGAAGAGGAATATTTGAATATTTTAGATACTCTTCCACAAGAAAACCAATATTTAGATGATATGGATCCTAATAAATTTGTTGCCAAAATGGGAGCAGAATGTATTATGGATTTATTGGCTCGTATCGATTTAGATGCTTTATCTTATGAATTAAGACACAGCGCTAACAACGAAACATCTAAACAACGTAAAACTGAAGCTTTAAAAAGATTACAAGTTGTTGAGTCTTTCCGTGAGTCTAACTTAAACCGCGAAAATCGTCCTGAGTGGATGATTATGAAAGTGGTTCCGGTTATTCCACCAGAATTACGTCCGCTTGTGCCACTTGATGGAGGTCGTTTTGCAACTTCAGATTTAAATGATTTATACCGTCGTGTAATCATCCGTAACAACCGTTTGAAAAGATTAATGGAGATTAAAGCTCCGGAAGTTATCTTAAGAAACGAAAAACGTATGTTACAGGAATCTGTAGATTCATTATTTGATAACACTCGTAAAGCTTCTGCTGTTAAAACAGAATCTAACAGACCATTAAAATCATTATCAGATTCCTTAAAAGGTAAGCAAGGACGTTTCCGTCAAAACTTACTTGGAAAACGTGTGGATTATTCTGCTCGTTCGGTAATTGTTGTTGGTCCTGAATTAAAATTATTCGAATGCGGTTTGCCAAAAGATATGGCATCTGAATTATACAAACCTTTCGTTATCCGTAAATTGATTGAAAGAGGTATTGTTAAGACAGTAAAATCTGCTAAGAAAATCATAGACAAAAAAGAGCCTGTAGTTTGGGATATCCTTGAAAATGTAATTAAAGGACACCCAGTATTGCTTAACCGTGCTCCTACGTTACACAGACTTGGTATTCAGGCTTTCCAACCAAAATTAATTGAAGGAAAAGCGATCCAATTGCACCCATTAGTATGTACGGCTTTCAACGCCGATTTTGATGGGGATCAGATGGCAGTTCACTTGCCATTAGGACCAGAGGCTATTTTAGAGGCACAATTATTAATGTTGGCTTCTCACAATATCCTTAACCCTGCAAACGGTGCTCCAATTACTGTACCTTCTCAGGATATGGTCTTGGGTCTATATTATATGACCAAAGAACGTATCTCTACACCAGAACATGTAATTTTAGGTCAGGACTTAACTTTCTATTCTGCTGAAGAAGTAAATATTGCATTAAATGAAGGAAGATTAGAATTGAATGCTCGTGTAAGAATCAGAGCAAAAGATTTTAATGAGGCTGGAGAATTAGTGTATAAAATTATTCAAACCACTGCAGGTCGTGTATTATTTAACGAAGTAGTACCTGAAGCAGCCGGATATATCAATGATGTATTGACTAAGAAAAACCTTAGAGATATTATCGGACACATTTTAAGTGTGACTGATGTACCTACAACGGCAGCTTTCTTGGACAATATGAAAGATATGGGTTATAAATTCGCATTTAGAGGAGGTTTATCATTCTCTTTAGGTGATATTAGAATTCCAGAACAAAAAACTAAATTGATTGCAGATGCCAGAGAGCAAGTTGAAGGTATTTCTGTGAATTATAACATGGGTCTTATTACCAATAACGAGCGTTACAACCAAGTTATTGACGTATGGACTTCAGCAAATGCTCAGTTGACAGAATTAGCAATGAAAAATATTAGAGAAGACCAGCAAGGTTTCAACTCTGTATATATGATGCTTGACTCTGGGGCGAGGGGTTCTAAAGAACAAATTCGTCAGTTAACCGGTATGCGTGGTTTGATGGCTAAGCCTAAAAAATCTACTGCCGGTGGTGGAGAAATTATTGAAAACCCGATTCTTTCTAACTTTAAGGAAGGTCTTTCGATTCTTGAGTATTTCATTTCTACTCACGGTGCTCGTAAAGGACTTGCGGATACGGCCCTTAAAACTGCCGATGCCGGATACTTGACAAGAAGACTTCATGACGTTTCTCAAGATGTTATTGTAAACATCGAGGATTGTGGAACTTTAAGAGGTGTTGAAGTTTCTGCTTTGAAGAAAAATGAGGAAATTGTTGAATCGTTAGGAGAAAGAATTTTAGGACGTGTTGCATTGCAAGATGTTATAAATCCACTTACTAATGAAGTAATGGTTGAATCAGGTCAACAAATTACTGAAGCAATTATGAGAACTATCGAAGCTTCTCCAATTGAAAAAGTAGAGGTTAGATCTCCATTAACTTGTGAAGCTTTAAAAGGAATTTGTGCTAAATGTTACGGTAGAAACTTAGCTACCGGTAAAATGACACAAAGAGGTGAAGCTGTCGGAGTTATTGCAGCTCAGTCTATTGGTGAGCCAGGTACACAGTTAACACTTCGTACGTTCCACGTTGGAGGGGTTGCAGGAGGTATTTCTGAAGAGTCTAGTATTGTTACGAGATTCAACGGTAGACTTGAAATTGAAGATTTAAAAACTGTTAAAGGTGAGGATAGTGAAGGTAATGCGACTGATATCGTAGTATCTCGTTCAACTGAATTAAAATTAGTTGACGAGAAAACCGGAATTGTATTAAACACACACAATATTCCTTACGGATCAAGCATTTTTGTTAATGATGGTGATGTAGTTACTAAAGGAACTGTAATTTGTAAGTGGGATCCATATAATGGTGTAATTGTTTCTGAATTTACTGGTAAGATTGCTTACGAAGATTTAGAGCAAGGACAATCATTCATGGTTGAAATTGATGAGCAGACAGGTTTCCAGGAAAAAGTAATTTCTGAAGCAAGAAATAAAAAATTAATTCCAACTTTATTAGTTTACGGTAAAGAAGGAGAATTGATTCGTTCTTATAACTTACCGGTTGGTGCCCACTTGATGGTTGAAAACGGTGAAAAAATTAAAGCAGGTAAAGTATTGGTAAAAATTCCACGTCGTTCTTCTAAATCTGGGGATATTACGGGAGGTTTACCAAGAATTACAGAGTTGTTAGAAGCTCGTAATCCTTCGAATCCAGCTGTAGTTTCTGAAATTGATGGAGTTGTTTCTTTTGGAAAAATCAAAAGAGGTAACCGTGAGATCGTTATCGAGTCTAAATTTGGAGACATTAGAAAATACCTGGTTAAATTATCAAGTCAGATTTTAGTTCAGGAAAATGACTTCGTTAGAGCGGGTGTTCCGTTGTCTGATGGTGCAATTACGCCGGATGATATATTAAGAATTCAAGGACCGGCTGCTGTTCAACAATACTTGGTAAATGAAATTCAGGAAGTATACCGTTTACAAGGAGTAAAAATTAACGATAAGCACTTTGAGGTAGTTATTCGTCAAATGATGCGTAAAGTTAGAGTTCAGGATCCGGGAGATACATTGTTCTTGGAAGATCAATTAATTCATACTAAAGATTTTATCGTTCAAAATGATAAATTATATGGTATGAAAGTAGTTGAAGATTCTGGAGATTCTGCTGTATTGAAACCAGGTCAGATTATTACACCTCGTGATTTACGTGATGAAAATTCATTGCTTAAACGTAATGATAAAAATTTAGTTGTAGCCAGAGATGTGATTACTGCAACGGCTACGCCAGTTTTACAAGGTATTACAAGAGCTTCGCTACAAACTAAATCATTCATTTCTGCTGCTTCATTCCAGGAAACAACAAAAGTACTTAACGAAGCTGCAGTAGCAGGTAAAGTTGATGATCTTGAAGGATTGAAAGAAAATGTAATTGTTGGACATAGAATTCCTGCAGGAACCGGTATGAGAGAATACGATCATACTATTGTAGGTTCTAAAGATGATTACAATGAAATGATGGCAAATAAAGAAGAATATATTTATTAATTCTTATCAATTCCCTCTTTTTCGAAAGAGGGAAATTGAAAAAATATTAAAATTATGAGTAATCCGAAACCACAAGAGCAAATTAATATTGAGTTAGACGAAACTATTGCAGAAGGAATTTATTCTAATCTTGCAATCATAAATCACTCCTCATCAGAATTTGTTTTAGATTTTGTAAATATTATGCCGGGTACTCCAAAAGCCAAGGTGAAATCAAGAATTGTCCTGACGCCACAGCATGCTAAAAGATTATTGAGAGCAATTGGTGAAAACATTCACCGCTTTGAAGCCGCTCATGGTGAAATTAAAGAGACTGAGCAAGCACCAATACCTCTTAATTTTGGTCCGGCTGGACAAGCATAAATTTTTAAAACTCCAGAAATGGAGTTTTTTTATTAAATAAACGGAAAGTTTGTTTGTGTATTTAATCCGATTTAATTTACTTTCAACGACTATATTTTTAGAAGTTAGGGTTTAGTTATATTTTTGAAGGACATAAAATAAATTAAAGAAAATTAATTTTTTGCAATAAAGGTTAATTTAATTCAAATTTAAAAAAAAAGCGCTAGTATAAAAATTAGTGCTTTTTTTATTGCATTTTTTTAAATAGAAATTTTATAAAATTCAGGGGCTTTCCCCTATATGATAAAAGTTTTTATTCCTTCAACTTTGGGACTTAATTTCAACATTAATTTTTGTGGACAGAACAGGAATTTTTTCTAATAGATAACAAATCAAATAAAAATATATCCTATTTTTGCCCAATTTTTCCCAATAAAAAGATACTATTTTTAAAACATTAACGCGCCATAAAAAAAATAAATTTTGAAAAAATATTTAAAAGCCTTACTTCTAATACTTACCATTACAACCACCTCAATCATTAAAGCACAGGATAATTCCAGTACATTATTACCTAATATAATTCCTCCTTCACCATCTGCCTATTCGTTGGGAAATTATGGCAATGTGCCGGTTGGTTTAGTAAACGGAACCGCTAATATAGACATCCCACTGTTAACCTATGCGACAAAGAACCTGTCTATGCCTGTCAAACTGTTTTATGGGTCAAATGGAATTAAAGTTGATGATATTTCGTCAAGTGTTGGTTTGGGATGGAATATGACTGCAGGAGGCATTATTACCAGAAGTGTAAATGATGTTGCGGACGAAAAAAATAATATCTCTCCGGGCAGTATACCCGATGATGCAATTTTAGATGACGGAACACTTACCACTGTTGATATTGATTATTTTTATAACATCGGAAATAATGACGGGGCAGATTCAGAAGCCGATATTTTCTCCTTTAATTTTAATAATATATCCGGAAAATTCGTTTTAGATAAAAATCAAAATCCGGTTTTGATAGAAAATCAAAATGTTACAATTGAAAAAGTTATAAATTCCGGGAATACTTCCTTTATTATAACAACAAATGACGGGATTAAATATTATTTTGATGCTATAGAAACTACCATGTTCAGGGCTCAGAATGCAGGTTTTTCACAACCGAATATCTCTACAACTTCCTGGTACCTAACCAGCGTCAAACATCCTTTAGGCGATGAGATTTATTTAGAATATGAAAACAATGATTATAATTTTATAGCATCAGAATCGCAGGCGTTAATTGTATCCAATCCTTATACTCAGGAAAACTGTGTAGAAAATAATGGTGGTACATATCAGTACGGTCCAGTACTTACAGGCATAACTTCGCATAGCATGTCTATCAGTGGTAAGCATATAAAGAAAATATCTTCAAATAACACAATCAATGGCGTTTTGAATTTTTTATATGGTACAGATAATGATCCCGAAGTTTCTGTGGGAGGCAATAAAAAAATTAATGAAATGCAATTGGTTGATAATGCTTCCAACATCATTGAAAAAATTAATTTTAATTATCTGGTAACGGCTAATAAGCGCAGTTTCTTAAAACAGATTGTTTTCAAAGATATAAGCAAACAGTATAATTTTGAATATATAACTCCCGAATTATTACCATTACGGTTAGATAAAAGTCAGGACCATTGGGGATATTATAACGGAAAAAGCAATTCTACTCTGGTACCCGAAGTTCCAAATATGCCAGACATACAATTTACCAAAGCCAATAAAGAGGCAGATGTAAATTTTACAAAAATGGGAATGCTTAAAAAAATATGCTATCCAACAAAAGGATGCTCCGAATTTGACTATGAAGCGAATACATTTTTGGGCCAAAAAACAAGTAACCCATCTCCAATTGTAGGGGTACTGAATGTTTATATAGGCCCTACGACTACTTCCCCGGATAATGTTAAGTTAAGCGAACAAACAATATTCCTGCCTTTTAGCCAAACGGTTAGTGTTGGGGGGTATGGCGAATTTAATCTCGATGCCTGTGATGCCAGTATGAATACTGACCATTCACAAGCTAGCCTAACAGTTAGGAACATAGAAACTAATAGTCTAGTGGCTTTGTATATTAAATCACAAAGTGGAGGTTTTGTTAGCCAAGGGAATGCTATTACATTAAAGGAAAATATTTCGAACAATCAGTTTTACTTTTTTGGTGAAGCGAATAAAAATTATAAAATTAGCTTACAAGCAAGTTTAAGATGTACTGCCGGAGGAGTTAATTTTGCGTACTACAATTCTCAATCTCAAACTGTCTCAGACAATATCGTTACAGGAGGGATCAGGATAAAATCAGTTAACGATCTTAATGAAAACAATGCGACCAATAAAAGTAATTATAAACGATTTTATTATTCTTCATTATCCAATTTAAATGTTTCCTCAGGAATTTCATCCGGAACCCCCTATTACATCTCACACAGTACAAAAAGAATAGTATGTCATGGTACTGGTCAAATCGAAATTAAATGCGATCATGTTGATGTTAATAATTTGGTGCTAACCTCAAGCAGCATTTTATCATTATACGATAAAGGGGCTAATGTATACTATAAGAATGTTACCATAAGCTATGGAGACGATGCATTTTTGAATGGAGGAGAAAATCACCAATTCATTATAAATCCTGACTTGCCGGGTGAGGTCTTATCCGGAACAGATTTTAATCACTCATCAAAAACAAACTCAGGTTGGGATAATGGACTGGAAAGTAAAGTGATTTATTTTAAAAAAGGGAATGTCCCGAATAGTTTTTTATATCTGAAAGAAAGTACCAATGATTATTTTCTCGATACCAGAATTAACAAAGAAGTGTATAGTTATCCGGTAAGAAAGAATTTTCAGCTGGATTGTTTTTCTTCAGGACAGCCTGACAGTATAGAAAATTTAGACATTATGCGAAGTGTAATATCTTCACACTGGAATTATCTTGCATCAAATGAAACAAAAGATTATTTTTATGATACCAATAACGTCCTTATAGATTTAATAGTAAATAAAACCAATTATTTTTATGATAATTCCAATGCCAATCATTTGCAATTAACCCGAAAAGAAAGTATTAACAGCAATAATGAAAACTTAAAAACCAAATACTTATATCCGCCCGATTTAATAAGCGAAACAGGGATGTCTGAATTGGTTTCTACAAACAGAATAGTACCAGCTGTTGTCACAGAAGAGTATAATGGCACAGCCTTGATTTCTAAAAGCAAAACGATTTATGCAAAAGATGCCTCAACTGCAAACCTGCTGTTACCCAAAAATGTCTATACCGCTAAATTTCCAAATGACCTGCCAAATCTAACAAATCCGGCAGTAGGCCAGTTAGAAAATAAAATTAGCTATGACAGTTATGATTCGAATGGTAATATTACACAGTATACGCTCGCAAATGGTGCTCCGGTAACAATAATCTGGGGGTACAACAAAACACAGCCCATTGCTAAAATAGAAGGCAGTTATACAACGATTCCTAATGCTTTAATTGCTGCAGCACAAACCCAATCAGACACAGGAACAGAAGCTGATTTGCTTTTGGCCTTATCCGCTTTAAGAAACGATCCTGCGATGACCAATGCCGTGGTTACCACCTATACCCATATTCCATTGGTGGGAGTAAGTACTGTTACAGATCCAAAAGGTGATAAGATTACCTATACCTATGACAGTTTTGGAAGACTTGAATTTGTAAAAGACAAAGACGGCAATATCCTTTCTGATAACCAATACAATTACAAACAATAAACCCAAAAGTAAGATGAAAAAAATAGTAAACCTGCTTTTGGTTTTGTTTCCAATTGTGGCAATAAGCCAGACAGTCACCCAGAATTATATAAAAACGGCTACCTACAAGATACCTTCACAAACTCGTATTACTGCCCCTTCCATTTCTCAAGCCGCAACTAATGTTACCTATTTTGACGGACTGGGGAGACCTGTCCAGCAAATTGCAAGTCAGGCTTCTGCATCAGGAAAAGATATCGTGACCCCTACTGAATATGATGCTTTTGGACGTCAGGTAAAAGAATATCTTCCCTATGCATCTACCCAAAATACGGCAAACTATATAGACCCTGCGACTTTAGTTCCGGATTTAATAGCGCAGTACAAAACAAATTATGGCACGATCAATGCCAATCCTTTCAGCGAAAAACAACTGGAATCCTCCCCTCTTAACAGGGTATTGAAACAGGCTGCACCCGGAAATGATTGGGCATTGGCAGGCAGCCACACCATAAAGATAGACTATCAGCCTAACCAGAGCAGTGATAATGTAAAGTTATTCACGGCAGCCGCTACATGGAGCGCTTCCCTGGGCTTATACGATATTGCTCTTGGCAATGCAACAGGAACAACTTTCTATAGCGCCAGTCAACTCTACAAAACCGTTACCTATGACGAAAACACAGCTGCTGCCCCACTGGAAACTGCCGGATCAACCGTAGAGTTTAAAAACAAAAAAGGACAGGTTGTCCTGAAAAGAACCTATGATGCAGGAATTAATCATGACACCTACTATGTCTATGACATTTACGGAAATTTAACCTATGTAATTCCGCCAAAAGCTGACTCTGCCATAACACAGGCCGTTTTGGATAATTTATGCTACCAGTATAAATACGATTACCGCAACAGGCTGGTGGAGAAAAAACTTCCGGGCAAACAATGGGAATTCATCGTTTATGATAAACTGGACAGAGTAGTTGCTACCGGTCCTGCCAACTCGCCTTTTTCTGATTTAAGCACAATAGGCTGGATAATAACCAAATACGATATTCTAAACCGTCCGGTTTATACAGGCTGGATGACCTCGACTCCTGCAACGAGTGCAGGAAGAAAAACATTGCAGGATGCACAAAATGCACCAGCTCTTACCGTAATTAACGAAAGCAAACAAAGCAGCGGAACTATAGACGGTATTGCTGCTTATTATACCAATGCAGTTGCTCCTGTAACGTTCAAGCTTCTGACTGTTAATTATTATGACAACTATACTTTTCCGAGTTCGCCTGTTATCACAATACCCACAAGTGTAGAGGGACAAACAGCATTAACTGCCGCTCAGGTTAAAGGACTGACAACAGCTTCCTGGACCAGGGTCCTTACCTCTTCTACGGCCATATTGGGTGAAACGAATGCTATTTTTTATGATGCCAAGGCAAGACCTATTCGTAATTACCTGCAAAACTACTTAGGCGGCTATACCTATACCGACAGTAAACTGGATCCTTTTTCAGGACAATTACAATATAGTATTGCCAAACATAAAAGAGTGTCAACTGATCCGGAACTAACAACAAAAGAGGTTTTTACCTATTCTCCCCAAGACCTTCTTTTGACACAGACCCACCAGATAAACGGAGGAACAATTGAACTTATTGCCAGCAATACCTATGATGAATTAGGACAGCTGGTTTCTAAAAAAGTTGGTAACACTACAGCATTACCAACACAAAACATAAATTATAGTTATAATATTCGTGGATGGCTTACCGGTATAAACAATACTGCAGCATTACAAGTAGGAACAGACCCAAAGGATTTGTTTGCTTTTAAGATCAATTATAATACAACCACTTCGGGAATTAGTGGTGTGAACGCTTTATATAACGGAAACATTGCCGAAACCCAATGGGCAACCAATTCTGATAACGGAGTATTGAGAACTTATGGTTATAAATATGATAATTTAAATAGGCTTAAAGCGGGAATATATAAGAAAGGGACAGTTTTAGATATGTATAACGAGAGTTTGACTTATGATAAAAATGGAAACATTATGGGGCTTACCCGCAACGGAAATAGTGAGACTGCCCTTCAGCAGATTGATAATTTGGTGTACAGTTACGGTCCTGCCAACAGTATCAACCAACTCACAAAAGTTGTTGATAATGCAACGACTTACAAGGCTGGCGGTTTTGTGGACAGTGCTGCAAACACAGTAGATGATTACAGCT
>NZ_AKJZ01000025.1 GCF_000282055.1 Flavobacterium sp. CF136 | reverse complement strand
AGCTGATCCACCATGGTATTAATTGTATTTTTAAGCTCCAGGATTTCTCCTTTTACGTCTACTGTAATTTGTAATGATAAATCTCCTTTTGCCACCGCCGTTGTTACCTCGGCGATATTACGTACCTGACCTGTCAGATTGGAAGCCATTTGGTTTACCGAATCCGTTAAATCTTTCCACGTTCCTCCAACTCCTTCAACCTGTGCCTGTCCTCCCAATTTTCCTTCGGTTCCAACCTCACGCGCCACACGGGTAACCTCTGATGCGAAGGAATTCAGCTGACCCACCATGGTATTAATCGTGTTTTTAAGTTCGAGGATTTCTCCTTTTGTATCTACGGTAATCTGGCGTGATAAATCTCCTTTTGCAACAGCTGTTGTTACCTCAGCAATGTTACGCACCTGACCTGTTAAGTTGGATGCCATTTGATTCACCGAATCCGTTAAATCTTTCCACGTTCCTCCAACTCCTTTTACTTTCGCCTGACCTCCCAGTTTTCCTTCCGTACCAACCTCAAGCGCCACACGGGTTACCTCTGATGAAAAGGAATTCAGCTGGTCTACCATCGTATTGATGGTTTTCTTCAGCTCCAGAATTTCCCCTTCGGCTACAGCCGTAATCTTTTTCGAAAGGTCACCATTTGCCACTGCTGTTGTCACCTCGGCAATGTTACGCACCTGACCTGTTAAGTTGGATGCCATTTGGTTTACCGAATCGGTTAAATCCTTCCAGGTTCCTCCAACACCTTTTACTTTTGCCTGTCCTCCCAGTTTTCCTTCTGACCCAACTTCACGGGCCACACGCGTTACCTCGGCACCAAAAGAGTTCAGCTGATCCACCATGGTATTGATGGTATTTTTAAGTTCGAGGATTTCTCCTGCTACGTTTACCGTAATTTTCTTAGATAAATCTCCTTTTGCCACCGCAGTGGTTACCTCGGCAATGTTACGTACCTGACCGGTTAAATTGGATGCCATCTGGTTTACCGAATCGGTTAAATCTTTCCAAACCCCACCTACGCCTCTTACTTTTGCCTGACCTCCCAGTTTTCCTTCAGATCCTACCTCTACAGCCACACGGGTTACCTCTGATGAAAAGGAATTCAGCTGATCCACCATGGTATTGATGGTATTTTTAAGTTCGAGGATTTCTCCTTTTACGTCAACGGTGATTTTTTTCGACAAATCCCCTTTTGCTACTGCTGTAGTTACATCGGCAATATTACGAACCTGGCCTGTTAAGTTGGATGCCATCTGGTTTACTGAATCGGTCAAATCCTTCCAGGTTCCCCCTACTCCTTTTACCTGTGCCTGTCCTCCCAGTTTTCCTTCTGTACCAACCTCACGAGCCACACGGGTAACCTCAGAAGAAAATGAGTTCAACTGATCCACCATGGTATTGATGGTATTTTTTAATTCTAGGATTTCTCCTTTTACGTCAACGGTAATTTTTTTCGAAAGATCTCCTTTTGCTACCGCTGTCGTTACATCGGCAATATTACGAACCTGACCTGTTAAATTAGAAGCCATTTTATTTACCGAGTCGGTCAAATCTTTCCATACACCTCCAACACCTCTTACTTTTGCCTGACCTCCCAGTTTTCCTTCTGTACCTACCTCACGCGCCACACGGGTAACCTCCATCGAAAACAGGTTAAGCTGTTTTACCATTCCGTTTACCTCTTTAGCAATCCTTAAAAATTCTCCCTGAAGCGGGTTTCCTTCAATAGAAAGCGGCATTTCCTGTGATAAATTTCCTTTTGCCACCGAGGTAATTACGTGTGCAATTTCAATAGTTGGATGTACCAGATCTGAAATCAGTGTGTTCACTGAATCTACACAGGAACTCCAGGATCCTCTCGCACCGTCAAGGACAACTCTATTGGTAAGCTTACCTTGTTTACCAATACTCTTTCCGACCTTTTGAAATTCAAAAACCATACGTTCGTTAAGATCTATGATTTCATTCAAAGTATCACAGATAGATCTTTTTATTCCGTTTTGATCTGTTGGGAAACGTTGGGTAAAATTACCATTCTTAACCTTTAGCAAAATCTTTAAAAACGCTGCGTCTGTCAAAATAGACTCCTCAGAATTTTCTTTTTTTACTTTAGCATTTAATGACTTTTCTACTGAAACGACCGGAAGTACAATAACAGCTTCCAGAGATTTTTCAGCATTAATTTCTTTTGTTTTTTTCATATTCCCAATTCTTTATCAAATGGTTAAAAAATTCTGATACACTAAGGTACTTTAATTTAATCGAGGTATATAAGCATTGCTACATACTTTCATCAAACAATATTTTCTTTAAATGAAATTTCACAAAAGCATCCATCGAATTTATCTGAATCAGACCTTCTTTTTGTGGCGTATATTTAACAGTATTACTATTCAGATTAGTAAAACCTATTTTAGTTTAATTCTTTCTGTAAATAAATTTTGGAAGATTTCCAATTTCGAGCTTGAAATTTCCGGGAACAATAGAACCTGCAATTTCATGGACCAATGTATTTGTATGGGAGTCCGCAACGGACAACAAAATCACCATAGTAAACGCTGCAAGAATTTGAGTAGATAATTTCATTTACTTAAAATTAAAGATCTATATCGTCCTATGAGGCAAACTTTTATCCAATAAAAATAATAAAAAATAAAATCTTTTCTGAATATTTTTTAAGTTTTGAATTTGCCTCCGGCTTCAGTTCGAGGAATATAATTTAAATACAGCAAAAGGGCTTTAGCCAAATGAAACTTCTGCACTTTTAGGCTAAAGCCAATTTCTCTTTAACCCGTTGGGTGTAATTA
>NZ_AKJZ01000024.1 GCF_000282055.1 Flavobacterium sp. CF136 | reverse complement strand
TTCTAGCCTGCACTGAGCGGAGAGTCGAAGTGTGTTGAAAATAATTACACCCAACGGGTTAAAATTATAAAATACTATCTCTCCAATAACACTGTCTTACCAGTCACATTGAATCTTCCATTTTGTGTGTCTTCAGAACCATCGGGTTGTTTTCCTCCCACAGAGATCGTAAACCATCCCGGTTCTATTACACGCTGTCCCTTTTTATTTATTAAGGATAGCTGTCTTGGAGTGATTGTAAAACGAACCGTTTTTGTTTCCCCTTTTTTTAGGTTAACACGCTCGAATCCCTCTAATTGCAATATCGGGCGTGGAGTAGACGCTTTTTCATCTTTTAGGTACAATTCAATGACTTCGTCTCCGTCACGTTCTCCAATATTCGTCACGTCAACCAATATTTCAAAGTCTTTTTCAGGAGTAACATTCGTTGGGAGTTTTAAGTTACTGTATTTAAATTTGGTATAGCTTAAACCAAATCCAAAAGGATAAAGAGGTTTCTTTTGAAAATAACGATACGTACGGCCTTTCATATCATAGTTTTCGAAAGCCGGAAGCTGCTCTGTTGATTTATAATATGTAACCGGTAGTCGGCCTGCTGGATTGTAGTCACCAAAAAGTACATCAGCAATTGCATTACCACCTTGTTGACCCGGATATCCGGCAGTTAAAATTGCCGGGACATGATCATTTGCCCAATTTATGGAGAGTGCACTTCCGTTTATTAAAACTAAGATGACTGGTTTTCCGGTTGCTGTCATCGCTTTCATCAGTTCTTCCTGATTAGACGGTAAGTCAAGACTGGTACGATCTCCACCTTCAAAACCATCCGCTTCGACTTTCATTTCTTCACCTTCCAGACGTTCATTTAGTCCCAATACCAGAACTATAGCGTCTGCCTGACCGGCAACCTGAACAGCTTCCTGTAACACGTTTTCTTGTGGTTCAGCCCATAAAAGCTGTGCGATTGCATCGCCATAGAAGTTTTGGTATTTGACCGTTATTTTGTATTTTTTTTCGGCTTCCAGTTCAATTTTCTGTGGACGAATTCGGGGATGATGGTTATTTTTTCCCCCTGATGTTTTTCCTGTTTCGATTTCGATAGTCATAAAGGGTTTAGACCATTCAGAAATGTTGTAAGTTCCGGTTTTTGGTGCAATAATATAACCGGTCCATTTTACACTATAGTTTCCCATTTTCAAACGAGGGTCAGGAGTATCAATGTCCCAATGAAAATCTATAGTGTCATCAATACGGGTAAAAAGCGGTTTTCCCTGCCATTCCGTATTGTCAAAATATTCTCCGGTTAAGCCTTGTATTCCGTTTTCGTTTTGAAGGTAAATTGATGGAACAACTTTCATTGCCGGAACACCTTTTGCAAGATCTGTTCCTTTTGCATACAGCACTTTGGTGTTCGGCTCAAGTTTGTTTTGAATCCCTTTTAAAACTGTTATTGGGTTGCTGGGAACACCACTGTAATTTCCCCATAATGACTGTACATCATTTGCATTTGGTCCTATTACGGCAACCGTTTTGATATCCCTGGAAAGCGGAAGTGTATTATTCTGATTTTTCAAAAGAACAATACTTTTTTGAGAAGCTACCCGAGCCAGCCAGTCGTGAGCTGAATTGTTGTTTACCGAATATGGAATCTGTGCATAGGATACTATTTCTTCAGGATCAAACATACCTAATTTAAAACGGGCAGTAAACAAACGTTTTACGGCAATGTCAATATCGGCCTCACTAATTAACTTGCGGTCAATGGCTTCTTTTAATGATTTAAAACTGCTTCCACACTCCAAATCTAAACCGTCTTTTAAGGCCAAAGCAGAAGCTGTAGCCGCATCGCCGGTAATTTTGTGATATTTCCAGATATCAGTGACAGCGCCGCAGTCTGATACAATATAACCGTCAAATCCCCAAACATTTCGAAGGATATTGAACAGAAACGGGCTGGCACTGCATGATTCTCCCCGAAAGCGGTTATAGGCTCCCATTACTGAATAAACATGACCTTCTTTTACCAAAGTACGGAAAGCAGGAAGATAAGTTTCGTAAAGATCAATATCACTGGTTTCAGCATTGAACAGGTGACGGGATGGCTCCGGGCCTGAATGAACTGCATAATGTTTGGCTGTGGCAATAACTTTTAGGTATTTCTCATTGGTACCCTGAAGGCCATTGACGTATTTAAGTCCTAGTTGTCCGGTAAGAAAAGGATCTTCGCCATAAGTTTCGTGCCCGCGGCCCCAGCGGGGGTCACGGAAAATGTTGACATTAGGTGACCAGAATGTTAATCCCTGATACATACCGTGTTGCCCTCGTCTCAGATATTCGTGATGTTTGGCACGGGCTTCATCGGAAATAACATTTGCAACATCAAAAATTAATTGACGGTCCCAGGATGAAGCGATTGAAATAGATTGTGGAAAAACAGTTGCGTATCCCGCACGGGCAACACCATGTAACGATTCGTTCCACCAATTGTATTCCGGTACGCCAAGGCGTTCTATGGCAGGTGAGGAATCCATCAATTGACTGATTTTTTCATCTATGGACATTCTGGATACGAGATCATCAACACGCTGTTCGGTTGTTAAATTTGGATTCTTAAACGCGAAGTTTTCCTGTGCGAAAGTGTTTAGTGCCAGAAAGTTTAGCATAAACACGAGACAATATACTTTTCTCATTGAGTTTTCCTGAAATATTTAGGTTATAGTTTTTTTGGTAATGATTTTTTTTAATCTAAAAGATTATGGAATAATTCATTACTTTTCTAAGTACAAAATTAAATGTTTATATCGCCCAGCCTGGGATAAATTGCTATTTAAAGGACGTTGTAAAGCTTGCCGTTACGTTTTTAATTTTTGCATAATACATAAAAAGGGTACAAAACACTATTTAAGGGGTGGTATTTAGCTACTGACAGGGTGTATTTTAGGTTAGGAAAAGAATTTTGATATTTTTGTGCTTTGCTTATGCTAATAAAAATATAAATGTTGAAACGAAACATATTTGTAATTTTTCTTTATTTGATTTGTACACTTTGTACGTCTCAGCCATCCGGCATTTTGACTCATTTTTCAAATGATCTAAAGTTAAGTCAATCACGTATTCTTGGTATTCAACAAGATGAAAAGGGATTCATTTGGCTGGGAACTTTCAATGGCCTGATTCGTTATGACGGAAATACTTTTCAAAATTTTAAGGTAGAGAAGGGAACCTCATTAGACTTAATGTCGAATCGGGTATCTAAATTTAAGTTTGATAAAAAAGGACGGATTTGGATTCAGTCTGAAAAAAATGATATTTATTACTTCGATACACATCAGCTAAAATTTCATTCTCCAATTGAGGAAAAATTTCTTAAATCTTCCAATACTGCCCTTCAAAAGTTTAAAGTAATGCCATCCGGAAGAGTATGGCTGTTTCCTGAAGACAAAAATTTCCTGATCGCTTTTCAAAATAATAAACAAATTCGAAAGATTACTTTTGACCCCGCAAAACATTGTGGCATAATTCGGGATGCTTTTGAAGATACTTTGGGAACAACCTGGTTTTTAACTGATGCCGGCATTTGTCGATTAAATAAATCGGGTACTGCCCCGGAATATTTCTTTTTAAATATGCCCGGACATTCAGGAAAGTCTTATTCATTCAATTCTGTTCTGGAAACAGGAGATGATATATGGTTTGGAGGCGAGAAAGGCAAATTTACACGTTACACTAAAAAATCCAGTACTTTCTTTGATTTCGATCTGGGTATAAAGGAGGATATTGCTCTAATAAAGCTTGTGGCTAATAGCAAAGTGCTGATAATAACGAGAGGGCAGGGATTTTATTTTTATGACATAAAGACCGGTAAACTGGATTTTTATAATAGTAAAACGTTACCCGGTTTTCCTGGCGAGAAAGTTAATTATTTAGGAGTGACCCATTCACGTCAGTTTTGGTTTGAAACGCCAAATTCAGGTGTATATCAATTCGATTTGGTTACCGGAAAGTTAAAACATATGGAGGTTGATTCCAGTGGTCCTCCTGTGGTTGGTGCAGAGCAGAAAAGTTTTCTGCTTACTTCGCCTCACGGAACAGTCTGGATTCAGTCACATAAAGGGCCATTTTCATATTGGGATGAAAAACAGAACAAATTATCTTCTATAATCAGATGTATTAAGGAATCAAAAGAGACAGTTTCTGATGTGATGCATACAGCAATGTTTGACAAATTAGGCAATCTGTGGTTTTGTTCATTCAAGCAGGGATTAGACCTGATAACTTTTAATAATCGTAATTTTTCAACATTAAACTTACACTCATCGGGTGATGGCAAAAAGCAAAACGTCCGGAGCCTGATGAACGACAAAAATGGTAATCTTTGGGTGGCCAGCCGTTCAGAAAAAATTGCAATATTCGATTCTCAAAAACAGAAGATTGGATTATTAGGATCTGATGGTAGCCTGTCTAATGGAAGTCCGGGATGGGGAGCTGATATTTACAGTATGATGCAGGATGCCAACGGCAGAATATGGATTGGAACACGTGGTAATGGATTGTTTTGCCTGACACCCGGAGGACAGTCTTTTAAATATAAGGTTAACCATTATAAATATAATGAGAAAGATATTTATAGCATTAACTCTGATGATATTTATAAGATTTTTCAGGCATCAAATGGCCGGATTTATGTGGCTACATGGGGAGGAGGAATTAATCTCATCCGTCAGTCTAATAATGGATTGCGCTTTATTAACCATAAGAACGAACTAAAAAACTATCCAATAAAAAATGCTGATAAAGTTCGTTCAGTAGTTGAAAACAAAGAACATGAATTGTTCTTTATCTCGTCTTATAAATTGTTTTCTTTTTCCCCTGAAAATAAATCGCCTGATAAAATACAATTCAAAGAGTTTTCACAGGTTTCGGGCAATGATATTTTGGATATTCTGATAACCTCAGATAACCGATTAGCATTGGCAACCAATGGGAAAGGTTTAATTTTGGCCGATTTAGATAAGCAGGGCCAGTTAAAAGTTAAATCTATTTGGAACAAAAATATTGCTTTCCCAATTGAAGGAGTTGTGGCATTGCAAGAAGACAAATTAGGCAAAATTTGGCTTATGAGCGACAATCAGGTTGTTCGGTTTGATCCCAAAAAAAATAGTGCCGAAACATTTCCTGAACTGAAATCGATTATTGGTACCGAAATATTTTCAGAAGCGACAAAATGCCGACTTTCAAATGGTGAAATTGTTGTAGGGTATTCAGATGGAGCACTTTATTTGAATCCTGAGGCTATTAAGCCTTTCCAATTTAAACCTTATTTGGCGATATCGGGGTTTTCAGTTAATGATAAACAATTACACGAAATAAATCCTGAAACTCCCGGAAATCCGGATTTAATTAAGGAAGTTACGCTGGAACATAACCAGAATTTTTTCAGGGTTCAAATTTCGGCTTTAGATTATATTAAAAACGAGAACATTGTTTATCGTTATAAGCTGGAAGGAGTTGATAAACAATGGAATTATCTTAAAGGCGGGCAGTCGATTAATTATACGAATCTGGACCGTGGAAAATATACTCTTATTGTGTCTTCTACAAATGGTCACAATTTATGGGCAAATAATGAAAGGCGAATTGAAATTACTATTCGTCCTTCAATTTGGGGAACCAACGTAGCTTACTTCTGTTATCTGTTATTGGCTATTGGCTTGTTTTTAGTGGTTCGACGTGCGATTGCAACAATCCTGAAACTTCGCAATGATGTGAAGCTGCAGAAACAAATGAGTGAATTAAAATTAAAATTCTTTACCGATATTTCGCATGAAATCAGAACTCCTCTTACCATGATTACGGCACCTTTGGAGATAATGCTTTCGGATAATGATATAAAACATTCCGTGAAAGACCAGCTCCGAATTATTGAAAAACACAGTAATAAGTTGTTGAATTTGGTTAATCAGATTTTAGATTTGAGGAGAATTCAGGACAGAAAGCTGGTGGTAAGTGAAATAAATTTAGGGGAATTTGCAGCTAAAATATGTGAAAATTTTAGTGAAATGAGTGTACAGCGCAATATACAACTGAAACTGAATATTAGTGATTCAAAACCGGTTGTGTGGGCTGACCCGGATAGCCTTGATAAAATTTTGGTAAATCTGCTTTCAAATGCTTTTAAATATTGCCATAAAGGAGATACAGTTCAGGTAGAAGTAGAGGAATCTGAAAAGCAGGTTGTTCTAAAGGTTATCGATAACGGGCCGGGTATTAGTCCGATACTTCAAAAACGATTGTTTATCCGTTTTTCAAACTATAATGAAAATCCATATAACCCGAGTACGGGAATTGGTCTTTCTATTGTGAAGGATTTAGCAGATAAACATGGTGCAGATATTTTAGTTGACAGCGTGCCGGGTAAAGGAAGCAGTTTTCAAATTTGTTTCTTAAAAGGCTATAAACATTTTACTGAAGATGTGGATATTTTATTTGAGGAAGATGAAGCGGATTTAGTGAATGATGTAAGATTTGAAAGTGAGCCGGACCTAGTACCATTTGAAGAAGCTGAAAAAGAAATGCCTGTCGGGCTGATTGTAGAAGACGATCCGGAATTAAGAGGATTTATCGTTTCTGTTTTAGAAAAAGAGTATACAATTTATGTGGCAGAAAATGGTGTTGAAGGAAATTTGAAAGCCGCAGAATTATCTCCGGATTTTATCATCAGCGATATTATGATGCCTCATATGGATGGTATAGAAATGCTTAAATTAATTCGGGATAATTTTGCAACCAGCCACATTCCGGTGATTTTACTTAGTGCAAAAACAGCAATTGAAAGTAAATTGGAAGGAATGGAATATGGTGCTGATGATTATATAACCAAGCCGTTTAACGTGAGTTTTTTAAAAGCAAGGGTCAAGAATGTTTTGGAACAGCGCTTACGCCTTCAGCATTTGTATTCCACAGGCAATATGACTGAAATTTCAGAAAAGGAACCATTGCAAATTTCTAATAAGGATCATAAGTTCATGTTTCAGGTGATTAAATTGGTAAAGGAAAACATGTCTAAATCAGATTTTTCAGTTGATGAATTAGGGAAATTAATGTGCATGTCCCGAGCCAGTTTCTTTAATAAACTTAAAAGCATTACAGGAGTTTCGCCAGTTGTATTTATTCGCGATATGCGATTGAATGAGGCCGCCGAACTTATTAAAAATGAAGATTTACTGATAAAAGAAATTTGCTTTGAAGTCGGTTTTAATGACCTGAAATATTTTGGAAAATGCTTTAGGGCGAAATTTAGTTGTACTCCGGCTGAATATCGCCGGCAGTTTCGTTAGATAAACTTAGTCGAAGGCTTGTCTGCACTAAAGTTTTTTTTTGGATTACACTAACTTATTGGAACGGGGCTTCGACTCCGCTCAGGATAAACTTAGTCGAAGGCTCGTTTAACACTATGTTTTCTGTATGTAGTTTTTATGAGTCGTTTCGTTTAAACATTCTGAAAATTTTTTCAAATCTTCCCATTTATTATTTATTATCGATTCCTTCTTTTTTCTACTCCAGCCTTTTACTTGTTTTTCAAATGCAATAGCTTGATTTACTTCATTAAATTCAGCACAAAAAACTAATTCTAATGGCCTCTTATAAAAAGTATAGCATTCTTTATTTATTCCAAAATTATGTTCATTTAGTCTTCTCTCTATATTATTTGTCATCCCGGTATAATAACTATTGTCAGAGCATTTTAAAATGTATACCTGATATTGTTTCATTTTTATATAAGAATTTAATTATCATTAAAAGTAGGAAAAGTATTTTAATAAAGTAATTAAATTTCTACGTTTGCTTACATCCTTGAGCAAAAGCGAAAGCACACCAATTGGAGCGGGCTTCGACTCCGCTCAGCCTGACAGAAACGTAGATTTTGTGGCTAACACAAGTGTTATCCTGAGCGAAGTCGAAGGCTCGTGTACTACTAATTTTTTTATATAGCTATTTCATTTTTGAAGTATCAATCCTGAGTCCTTCGACAAAAGCTCAAGATAAACTTAGTCGAAGGCTTAATAGTAAAGAGAGCTTCGACTAATAGGTTATTAATTCAATCTTTACTCAATCCTCAAAAAGCTTGTTTGAATTAAGATTGTGTAAATCTGTTTTTATTTATACTTATTTTTTTACAAAATGTAAAAAATATCTTAATTATTTGTCAATTCACCAATTTAACTACTCGAATTAGCGATTTCACCCTCCTTGAAAAGCAATATTTACACCAAATTACGATTCACTATCTCTAGTTTTGCTCCATAACCAAAAGCATTTAACTATTTCTTAACTAACTATTAACAAACCAACCTTATGAAACAAACCAACACTTTCATTCTATTATTAATGATCATAACGACAGTCTCCTGTAGTCAAAATACTGACCAGATAGTAAACAGTTTTCAATTTTAATAATATGAATATGAAAAACATAAAAAAACTAATACTCGGAGCAGGTGTACTTCTTTTTATGATGACTTCCTGCTCTGGTGACGAAATGAAATATGAACCTTCGGTTGTGAGAGATTATGAGCTTCAGCTGAACGGCAACCCCTGGAATATAAATGTAGGTATTTCAACAAGACCTATTTTTATTTATAAAGATAACGGGGATTATTTTGGTAACTACAGTTCGCTCTATCGTTTTGCACTTGAGAAAGGAAGTTACAGGTTTATTGCCTCCGATATTCCGACAGAAATGGTCCTTTTACCGGTTAATCTAAATGATTTTGTCGTTCCTCAATCAATCAATGCCGATCAAAGGGTGGATCTGTCTGCTGCTATGCCATACCAGTCTCCATTTGAGGAAAAACTTACTATGAACATTCTTACGAGAACGGGTACATTACGTTTAAAGTCAAAAGACATTGTAGCAGATCCAGGTTATTCTGTCATAAAAACAACTGTTTTTGTAAAACGTACCGGATACAAAGTCTCTGACGAAACCTTTGTGAAAGGAGATATGGCTGTTTCCAGATCTAAGAAAACGACTACAGGAGGAATTAATTACTTAGACGATTTTATAGTATTCCAGACTGGTGAAGCAGCGAATAATGTTACTATTCGTATAGAGTTTATGACAGCGGATTTAGTTGTGGTAAAAACAAAAGAATTTGAAGGTTCTTTTCCAATTACAGGAAATGGAGTTACTAATATCGATTTTAACCTGAATGATCCGGATACACCCATTATTAAAGATTATGTGGTGACCATTGATGGAGTTGTACAGACCAAATAAATAAAATCCAATGATGTACAGATTTAAAAAAATAAATCTAAATCTAAATAAAAATATAGCAGTTATGATAAAAAAACATATCATGAGCACCTTAATCGTCTTGTTCCTTACGATTAGCGGTTATGCTCAGGAGCAAGCAACTGTGACGGGAGTTGTGAGAGATAAAATGGGCTCGATTCCAGGCGCAACGGTTAGTGTGAAAAATGAAAAATCAAATACTTCCACTGATTTTGACGGAAAATTTTCCATCAAAGTAAACAACCCTAAAACAGCTGTTTTGCTGGTTAGGTTTATTGGTCTGGAAGATATAGCGGTGCCTTTAAATGGGCGTACTTCCGGAATTAACATCGAGATGAGAGAATCGACTAGTGAATTGAATGAAGTAGTGGTAATTGGTTATGGTACACAAAAACGTGGTAACCTGACCGGTGCAGTTTCCAGTATAAAAGGGACAGTATTAGAAAAGGTTCCAACCAGTTCTGTAGCTGAAGCATTAGTTGGTAAATTGCCGGGTGTTCAGATTACTTCGGCTGATGGTTCTCCGGGTTCTGAAATAATGATACGAATTCGTGGAGGAGGTTCTATTACTCAGGATAATTCCCCTTTAATTTTGGTTGATGGGTTTGAAGTTGCGACTCTAAATGATATCCCGCCAACGGATATCGAATCGGTAGAAGTATTAAAAGATGCCGCATCTACTGCTATATATGGTGCCCGTGGTGCTAATGGGGTTATTTTGGTAACCACAAAAAATCCTAAAATAGGGAAGGTTTCTGTGAATATAAACAGTTATATGCAAATCAAAACATTAGCGAATCGTCTGGATGTAATGGATCCGTATGAATATGTTACGATGCAATATGAGTATGAAAAAGGAAAAACCTCAAATCCAACTGCTTTTTACAATCGTTACGGGCAGGCCAATGAAATGTATATTTATAAAGGTGACAAGGGAGTAGACTGGCAGGACGAAATTTTTGGCAGTAACCCAATTGCTAAATACCTGGATTTTAGTATGAATGGCGGCAATGAAAAAACTAAATTTAAGTTTGCGGTAACCAATCAGGATCAGCCCGGGGTATTAATAGGAACCGGTTTAAAGCAGACCAACATGAACCTGACCCTTAATACTAAATTGTCTGATAAATTTACTTTTGAATTTCAATCCCGTTTTATAAATCAAACAATTGAGGGATCAGGTACTGAGGGGGTTAGTTTGCTTAGCGCAATACGCCAGGCACCTACACTTGGCTTACAGGATTACATGACATTGCCTGAAGATGACACTTATTTTGATCCGGAAGATTATGAACCTGTTACACGTTTCAATCCGATACAGGAAGCTGCAAAAAATTATCGCGATCGTACTAAACGTACTTTCAATACAGTTGGAGCATTAACCTGGAATATAATGAAAGGACTGAGCCTTCGCAGCTCGTTCGGTTTTGAATACCAATATGAAGAAGACGGACGTTTTTGGGGTGTAGGGACTAAAACTGCAAATGAGAATAATAGTCTGCCGGTAGTGGGCTGGCAAATGACTCAAAGCCCTCGTACACAATTAAATAATGTCTTAAATTATAATTTTAAAATCGATACACTTCACGATTTTCAGGTTATGGTGGGGCAGGAAATGAAGGATCAGCGTAGTGCCAGTAAGACTTATACCACTCGTTATTTTCCGGAAACGATTACAGGAGAAAAAGCATTGGATAATCTTGCTTTGGGAACGCCTTATCAAAACGGATCGAAAGAAGGTTCACCTAATAAAATTTCATCTTTCTTCGGTCGTGTAAATTATGGTTTTGATGACAGGTATCTTGCAACATTTACTATTCGTGCAGATGGTTCGACAAAATTTGGCCCGGATAATCGCTGGGGAGTATTTCCGGCTGCAGCATTTGCGTGGAGAATGTCAAATGAAAAATTCTTAAAGGATAGTGAAACCATTTCGAATTTAAAATTGCGTTTAAGTTACGGTGTTTCGGGTAATGACCGAATTGATGGCGATTTGTATGCAAAATATTATGGTGTTTCACAAGATAAATCAGTAGGTTGGGGAGAGAGTAGTCATTATTACTATAATTTTTATAATCCTAACCCAAGTAAGAGTGTAACTTATTTAAATAATCCTAATGTGAAATGGGAAACAACTTACACGGCAAATTTTGGTATTGATTTTGGTTTTTTTAAAGAACGGCTTACCGGTAATATCGAAATTTACCAAAACACTGTAAAAGATTTGTTAGTGCCTTCTGATATTCCCGGATCATCAGGTTTTAGTAAAATTATGACCAACGTGGGGCAGACATCTAATAAAGGAATTGAATTTGCAGTTAACGCCAACGTGGTTCAGCAAAAAGATTTTCACCTGGATTTAAATTTCAATATTGGATTTAATAAGAATAAAATTGATGCACTTTCAACCGGAGAGAATGAATGGATTCTTAGTTCAGGATGGGCAGGAACGCAATTGTTGAATGATGATGATTATCGTGCTTATGTTGGAGGTACAAAAGGTTTAATTTACGGTTTTGTAAATGATGGTTTTTATACCGTAGATGATTTTAAATCATTTGACCCGCTAACTAAAGTCTGGACACTTAAAGATGGTGTGGCAAACTCAAAAAATCTGTCAGGTGATCCGCGTCCCGGAAATGCTAAATTTAAAAAACTTACGCCAGTTGACGCATCAGATTCAAATACGTATGTAATTGGTGCGAACGACAGAAAAGTTATTGGAGATACTAACCCAAAATATTCAGGAGGTTTTGGACTGAATGCAGTATGGAAAAGTTTTGATTTCTCTACTTTTTTCAATTTTGTATATGGGTTTGATGTTTTCAACGCAAACAAAGTCATGATGACTTCCTGGTATTCAAATACCCAAAATAATTTAGGGATGGAAGTATCGCTGGATAATCGTTGGCGTAATTTTGATGATATGGGGAACGATCTCCGTTATTCACCGGCACTTTTGGCCGACTTTAATAAAGATGCCACTATGTGGAATCCAACTTCAATCGGTCGTCCTATTGCTTCGTCTTATGCAGTCGAAAAAGGTTCTTTTTTACGATTGAATACACTTTCATTAGGATATACAATTCCTTTGGATGTAACCAGGAAATTAATATTTAACAGAGTTCGTCTGTATGCAACCGGTTCTAATTTATTTGTTTGGACTAATTACTCAGGCTATGATCCAGAGGTTAATCTATCAACAGGATTAACACCTAACGTTGATTATAATGCGTATCCAAGAACAAGAAACTACACTTTTGGAGCTCAGTTATCATTTTAATTAAATTAAATTTTAAAATTATGAATAAAAAGATATTATTAAGTATGCTATTTAGTTTCGGACTGTGTTTTACAGCTTGCGACGATTATTTAGACGTACATCCGGCAACCGGTTTTACCGAGGCGGAAGTTTTTAGTTCTGAAAGTGAAATACAATCAGCTGTTGCAGGGGTATATACACTTATGCTGACTGACGATGCATATTCTAATCGTCTTGCTTTTGTTTTTAATCCGAATACCGATGTAGAGATGTCGGGAATTTCAACTAATACGGTAAATGTTAACGGTTCTGATATTGCCTGTTTTGAACCAAAACCTTATTGGACAACTTTGAATTCGACCTGGAATGCAATGTATAAGATTATTAATTTGTCTAATGATATTATTCAGGGAATTGAAAATTCTGCTATTTACAAGGCAGACACCAAAGACAAGCCATCTGCTATAACACAGCTTTATGGAGAAGTTAAGACACTTCGTGCAATGGTGTATTTAGATATGATCCGAATTTGGGGAGATGTTGTGTTTCGTACTACATCATCATCCGGAGATGAGGATTTTAGGGTAGGAGTTACAGATAGAAATAAAATTCTTGAATTTCTAATAGATGATTTAAAGTCGGTTGAGCCGCTAATGCAATATGCAAGTGCGCTGGATTATGGTCCTGAACGTGCATCAAGAAGCTTCAATCAGGGTTTGATTGGTTTACTTGCGCTTACCCGTGGAGGCTGGACTTTGCGCCCTGACAGTGATGTAGCCAGTATTGGTCATATGGTTCGTGGAGAAAATCATGAATTGTATTATGATATTGCAATCCAATATTTAGGTAAAGTAATAAATGAAGGACAACATGATCTGAAATTAAGTTACCGTAATTTTTGGATTGGACAAAATAATTGGGTAACACCGGTTAATGATGACGTTATGTTTTCATTACCATTGTTAAAAAATACTTCGGGTGAATATGGGTATGCTATTGGTATTCCGATTCTGGAAGGAAGTCATCCTTACGGAAGTGCTTCAGGAAGCCTTAGTTTATCCGGAACCTATTTGTACTCGTTTGACAACAAAGATTTGAGACGCGATATTACCTGCGCACCTTATTCGTATGATGCAAATCTGAATCAGGTAATTCGTCTGGATTTAGCTAAACTCGCTGTTGCAAAATGGTCGAAGCTTTACTCAACTTCTCCACTGGGAGGTACAAGTACTAAAGCAACCGGTATCAATTACTCATGGATGCGTTTTGCTGATGTGCTGTTGATGTATGCAGAAGCTGTAAACGAACGATTTGGCCCGCGTCAGGATGCTCAGGAATGTTTAAAACGAGTGCGTCGCAGAGCATTCAGTCAGGCAGACTGGTCAGCAAAAGTAGATAGCTATGTTTCTTCCAAATCAAATTCTGATTTATTTTTTCAGGCTATTATGGATGAACGTGCATGGGAGTTTGGTGGTGAAAGTAAACGTAAGTTCGACTTAGCCCGTTGGAATAAATATAGTGAAGTAATTTATAATCAATATAACAAATTCGTAAACTGGGGAAAAGTAGCTAATGGAGCTTATGTTCCCGGTATAGACCAAGTTCCCGGAAGTGTTTACTGGAAAAGTATTCCGGACCCTAATAATGCCGGCAGAACAATTTTAGATATCAAAGGAATTGATGAAATTTTGCAGGCGAAACCAGCAGGTTATACAGAACAGGTATTTGCAACAAGCTGGTATTCTTTAAATAATGAGACAGCATCTTATGAACCAAGAAACGATATCAAATGGAGTTTTAGAGGGTTTATAAATTTCAACAATGCTTCAAGTCTATCTCCAAATACCCCTTTGCGTTATTTATGTCCTTATCCGTCTAAAGTGATTTCGGATCATCGTGGAGCTATTCAGAATTATTATGGTTTTAACTATTAATTGAATTAAGTATGAAATGAGCATATCGGAAATTGGTCGAAACACCAATTATGAAATGCGAATTATATATGACCAATAAAAAACAATAAATATCCACATATGAAAAATTCAAAAAGAGCTATTTATATTTTATCATTTTTCAGCATGATTTTGCTTGGAGGAATGTTAAACTCTTGCCAGGAAGACAATTTGGCTTATACTAAGGTTGGAGATTTGTTTCAGCCCAAGTTTGTACTTACCGCTCCTGTGGTTAAAAGTAATTCTATCGCTGTAGTATGGTACAAAGTAAATGATGCTGTTTCCTATACAGTAGAATTACATTTGGATAATTACTACTCCAGTCTGTTCAAGTCGTATACTATTACAGATACACAAATTTTGATGGATGATATTCCTTATAAAACACAGTTCTACATTCGGGTTCGTGCAAATAGCGACAATGATAAATTTAATTCACAATGGAGTTATACAAATGCATTGACAGCAGACCGTCCGGCATATGCTCAAATATTAAACCCGGTGGAGAAGGTAAATATTACCGAAACAGATGTGACTGTAAGCTGGAAGATTGATTCGGCTAATCCGGTAGACAGTATTTCTGTCGTGCCGGCACAGTCTAAGGAAATTCCGGCCATAGGGCGCAAGTTAACGGAAGCAGAAAAAAGTAGTGGACAAGCTAAAGTGGAAGGTTTGGAAAAAAATACAGTTTATAATGTAAATGTTTATGACAATAATAAGCCACGTATTTATGACAGGCCTTACAATCAGATAAATTTTCGTTCTGCAGGACCATCGGCTTCAACAATTCTGGTGGCAAAAGGAACGGACTTAGGTGCACTCCTGAAAGCCAACAATGCTGATCCTACAATTCCGGAAGGAACAGAATATTTTCTGGAAGCAGGTTCGTTATTTAAAATTACTCCTTTTACTATTTCAAAAGGTTTTAAACTTACCGGCGGAACTCAGGGAGAAAAACCTCAAATTGAAATGAACGGAAACTGGAATATTACTGAAGGATCCTTTTTGAACTCATTAGCTTTTGAAAACATTCGTTTTTATCAAACGATTGATGCCAGTTACTTCTTTAATAGTGGTACCTCCTGGACAATTGGAGAAGTTACATTTTATAATTGTGTATTTAATAATTTTAAACGTGGCTTTTGGAGACATCAGGGAAGCGGAAAATATAAAGAAGTAGGAAACTTTGAGATGACATATTGCACTTTGGATGAAGTTGGAGGTCATTCCGGGACCTATGGTACTTTTGTTATGGGGTCTGCAGGAGCAGACAATTTTAAAAGAGCCGTTTTCAATAATTGTACTTTTATGAGAGATTATTATGGGACAACCAATAATACGTACAATTTTAAAAATTTGTTCGATTATGGAACATCTACTTATCCAATTTATTTAGAGTATAGCAATGTAACGATTTATGACTATGCTTATAATCGTTCCTTAATTAATATCCCGGCAGCTGTAGGGTCTACGTTGATTTTCAAGAATGTATTACTAGCCTCTGCTTGTGGTAAGGTAATTCAGGCAATTGCCGCAGGCAGTACAACTTCATTCAGTAATAATTACACTACTACAGATTATCTGTTGGGACCTACGAGTATTCAGGGTACCGCATTAGGAATAAGTGCACAAAACTTGTTCATAAATCCAAAAGCAGGAGATTTAACAATCAAAGATGTAAACTCTCCAATTGTTACAAACAAAGTAGGCGATCTTAGATGGCTTCCTTAAATCCTGCTGGTTAATTTTTTAGTTAAAAAAAGAAGTATCCCACGTGGATACTTCTTTTACTATCCTGTTTCAAAATCAGATTAACTGTAAAAAAGTAAGTTTTGAAATGCCTCTAGCTAAAGCAGGAGGCAATTCAAAAAAAATAATCATGGTACAGAAAATTTATCTGAAGCTAAGACACATATCTGACGCAAGTTTTTAAAAAACTTGATTAAATACTATTTAAAATGAAATTAAAACGATTATTACTGTCCATAGGTTTGACAGTTTATGGATTAGGAGCAAATGCCCAGGGATGGAATGGTGACTTAGGAAATGGAAAGTACAAGAACCCTATTTTACATGTTGATTATTCAGATCCGGATGTATGTGTGGGAAAAGAGGGTTATTATATGACTGCTTCCAGTTTTAACAGTTCTCCGGGACTTCCTATTCTTCATTCAAATGATCTTGTAAACTGGGAGTTAATTGGATACGCATTACAAAACCAATTTCCTGTTGAGCATTTTCGTACCGTACGCCATGGCGATGGTGTCTGGGCTCCATCAATTCGGTACCATAATGGTGAATATTATATTTATTGGGGTGATCCCGATTTTGGAATCTACATGGTCAAAACCAAAGATCCGGCAGGAACCTGGGAAGAGCCGGTATTGGTAAAAGAGGCAAAAGGAATCATTGATACCTGTCCTTTTTGGGATGAGGATGGAAAAGCCTATCTGTCTTATGCTTTTGCAGGCAGCCGCGCCAATGTAAAGACTGTTCTAATGTTATCAGAACTTGCGCCCGATGGTACCAGACTAATTGGTAATCCGGCGATGGTTTTTGATGGACATAATGGGCATACCACTGTCGAAGGCTCAAAAATGTACAAGCTAAAAGGATATTATTGGGTTATGGCCCCGGCAGGAGGTGTAAAACCGGGATGGCAGTTGGCGATGCGTTCTAAGAATGTTTGGGGTCCTTACGAGTCTAAAATTGTTTTAAATCAAGGGGATACAAAAATGAACGGGCCACATCAGGGAGGGTATGTTGAAACTCCAAACGGAGACGGATGGTTTATACATTTTCAGGATCGTTGGGCATATGGGCGTGTTCTTAATCTTCAGCCAGTTACCTGGAAAGAAGACTGGCCAATTATGGGGAAAGATTCCAATAAAGATGGTATTGGTGAACCCGTTATGGAATGGACAAAACCAAATGTTGGCAAAAATTATCCTGCTACTCCCTTGGTTACTTCGGATGAATTCAATGGACATCAATTCGGATTACAATGGCAGTGGCAGGCCAATCAAAACCCTGGAGAACATTGGGGATGGTCATCTGCCAATCTTGGGTTTATGCGTTTAAACTGTATTCCTAGTAACGAAGAGGTAAAATCGATGTGGATGATGCCAAATTTGTTATTACAAAAATTTCCCGGTGCCAATTTTACAGCAACAGCAAAACTGAGTTTCGAAAATAATCCGGATGCGGAAGAAAGCAGTACAGGTTTAATTGTATTTGGTGAAGATTACGCATACATAGCTATAGAACAGGATAAAGACGGAAAATTGAAATTGGTGCAGCGCCTGATGAAGGACTCTCGTACATCTAAAGATCTCGAGACAGAAATAAGAGCTATGCCTATTGGTCAAAAAAATGTGTATTTCCGTGCCAAAGTTGAAATGGTACAAAATATAGAACCTTTTGATGCTAAAGTCACATTTTATTACAGCACTGATGGCAAGACATTCAAGGCTTTTGGAAGCTCTTTCAAACCAAGTGCAGGACGCTGGGTAGGAGCAAAGATTGGACTGTTTGCAACAGGCACCAAGTCTATTAGCGATAGCAGTTATGCCGATTACGATTGGTTTAGAGTAGAAGAAGATAAGTAATAAGCAAATAAAAGGTGTCAGGCTGAGCGGAGTCGAAGCCCTTTCCTTGTAAAAAGCCTTCGACTAAGTTTATCCTGAGCGAAGCCGAATGGACTCAGGATGAAATTAAATTACAGCCAACGAGTTTTAAAAAAAAAGAATTAATTATGGTAAAAATTAAAACAGTTTTCCTGATCTGGATAGTAATGTTCTCCCTTATTTTATGCAGCAACAGGATTGTTGCTCAAAACACATCTAAATCAAAAAGCAAGGTTTCAGAAGAAAGGAACCTTCCTTTCAATATGCCGGAAGTACAGATTCCAAAGTTTAAAAAAGATACTTTGAATATTGTTGATTTCGGAGCTGTTCCAAACACTGGGGAGCTTTGTACGAAAGCGATTAACGATGCCATCATGAAATGCTCTGAGTCTGGTGGAGGTGTTGTTGCTATCCCTTCAGGATTGTGGACAACTGGCCCAATATACCTGAAAAGTAATGTCAATCTGCACACACAAAACGGAGCCTACATTTTGTTTACAAGTGATTTAAATCAATACAAATTAATCAATTCGTATTTTGAAGGCAATAAAGTCATTCGCTGTGAATCTCCTATTATGGGAGTTGGCTTAGAAAATATTGCCATTACAGGAAAAGGGATTTTTGATGGAAATGGTTCTAAATGGAGACCAGTTAAAATTGGAAAGATGAGTGATGAACAATGGAAGAATATGGTTAATTCAGGTGGAATTCTTTCTAAAGATCGTAAAACATGGTACCCTTCAGAAGAGGCTTTAATTGGTAATGAACAAAAAGACAAACTTCCCAAAGTACCCTCTATTGAAAATATGAAACCCTATAAACAAGCGCTGCGTCCGGTAATGGTGAGCCTTGTAAATTGCAAAAAACTACTGTTGGATGGTGTTACTTTTCAGAATTCTCCTGCGTGGAATGTAAATCCACTGATGTGTGAAAATGTAACTTTAAGCAACCTGAACATTCGCAATCCCTGGTACTCACAAAATGGTGACGGACTCGATTTGGAATCTTGCCGAATCGGTACTGTAACCAATTGTCGTTTTGATGTGGGGGATGATGCTATCTGTATAAAATCCGGCAAAGATCAGGAAGGACGTGAACGAGGAAAACCAACCGAATTATTTGTAATTAAGGACTGCGTAGTTTATCATGGTCATGGCGGATTTGTAATAGGCAGCGAAATGTCGGGTGGAGTTCGTAACCTATTTATTAAGAATCTTACGTTTATTGGAACTGATTGCGGATTACGTTTTAAATCAACCCGCGGTCGTGGTGGTTTAGTTGAAAATATCTGGATGGAAGATATCAGGATGAGTGACATTCCTACGGAGGCAATCCGTTTTGAAATGTATTATTTTAATAAATCTGGAGTTGAGGATCCTCTTACCGGTGAAATGATTGTAGAAAAGGTTCCTGTATCTGAGACAACTCCTGTTTTCAAAAATATGTATTTCAAAAATATTTATGTTGATGGAGCTAAACAAGCCTTGAAAATTATGGGAATCCCTGAAATGCCAGTTGAAAACATACAATTTAAAAATATGATTGTTCGATCTGATGTTGGGATTCGTATTAATTATGCAAGTAAAATTGATTTTGAAAATATTGATTTAAGTCTTGATAAACCAGGTATCGCGGTAAGTCTTTCAAATAGCCAGAATATAAATGTCGGAAGTTTTAAAGCTACCGGAGAAAACCAAATGTTTTGGGTTGGAGGTACCATAACTAAAGATGTAACACTGAATATGCAGAATAGAAAATTACAATTTAAAGACGTCAAAGTACTTGAATCAATTAAAGATCAGGTGAAAATAATTGAATAACACTTTTTTAGATTTCTAAATAATATTGTCATCCTGAGCGGAGTCGAAGGCTTTTTACTTCGAAAGGGCTTCAACTAAGTTTATCCTGAACGAAGCCCAATGAACTCAGCCTGACACCAATTTTTAATTACACCCAAACGGGTCAAAAACAGTAATGGATCTCCCTCCTGGATCTTAATTCTTGAAACAAGGAGGAAATGTTAACTATTTAAACCAAACCACAAATGAAAAAACAATACCTTATGTTCTTGTTACTGACGCTCTTTTCAGTAATGGGATTTTCGCAGACAACTGTAAAAATTGAAGCCGAAAGTTATAATTTAAATTCAGGTGCAAAATCAGAAAATAATGCTGCACTTTCCGGAGGAAAAAATGTTGGGTATATTAAAAACAATACCTGGATTAGTTTCACCGGACATGTATTTAGTCAATATGACACTAGTTTTAATGTAGCCGCCGCCGGAGCAACCGGAGGAACCATTGAGTTTCGATTGGATTCGACAACCGGGACTTTAATCGGAACTGCAACAGTAAGCGGATCCACCGGATTTAGCGATTACAAAATGTTTTCGACTGCAATTACACCAACAACCGGTACACATGATTTATATCTTGTTTTTAAGCATTCAACAAATACAGGTTACCTGTTCAATATAGATTATTTAGAAAAAGTCACTACTATTCCTGGCGCAGTAACTTATACTTTGGCAACGAATGTTAGTCCTGCTTTATCAGGAACAATTTCTTCGAATCCTGCTGGCGGTACATTTAATGAGGGAACCGCAATTACATTAACCGCAAACAAAAACTTCGGATATAATTTTGTTCGATGGACAGATGGTAATGGAACTCCTGTTTCAACGACAAATCCTTATACTTTTACGATTACTTCAAATACTGCTCTTGTTGCAGAATATGCAGCAGTAGATACATATACCTTAAACGTAAATGTAGCAGGTGCATTCGGCTTAGGCGAATACACAGTTTCTCCTGCCGGTAAAGATGGCGCATTTTCTGTTTACGAAAAAGGAACAAATGTTACGATAACAGCTATTGAAAATGATATCATTAAATTCAATAATTGGTCTGATGGATCAACGTCACTGAGTACTTCTGTAATAATGAACGAAAACAAAACGATCACAGGTACTTATGATAATGCAACATTTATTGCGGGATGGACATTTAAAAACGATCAGTATGCTAATCCAAGAGTTGCCGAATTATATTCTAAAGTCGAAAATAAACCTCAGTTATCTGCTTATAATGTTACGGATAATGTTTTTGCCCCTAATGTGAGGCTTTTAAACAGAGGCGGAGTAAATGGTGTAGGGGTATGGAACACAAACAGAGGTGAGTTCTTTTATTTTATGACCTCTTTTTCAACTGTCGGATACAAAAATATAAATATTTCATCAGGACTGATTGGTTATTATTACGGTTGTAACGAATGGACTTTTCAATATTCACTTGATGGTATAAACTTTCAAAATATCTCTGCTTTAACTACAATAAATACAAGCTCGGTTACTTCCATCGGAGTAATACTGCCTGTGGATGCAGAAGGAAAAGAAAAAATATATATCAGATGGTTTCCGAATGTTAACGGACCAAAACACGGAACTGCTACAGATGTAACGGCAACGGTACTGTCTAATGTTATGATAAAAGCAGACGAAGTTTTTGTTTCGGATGCAACTGCTCCGGTATTTTTGTCTTCGCTTCCTGCGAATGCTTCAACTACGGTTGGTGCAAGCGGAAATATTATCCTTAATTATGATGAAAAAGTTCAGTTAGGCACTGGACAGGCAACATTGAACGGAAAAAAATTAAATCCGGAGTTTGTCAATAAAACGGTAAAATTCAGCTATTTCGGATTAGACTATAATACACAATATACCTTCAATATACCGGCTGGATTAGTTACAGATCTTTCTGGTAATAATGCTGCGGCAGTTGCAGTATCTTTTAAAACAATGGAAAAACCTGTTCCTGCAAAACGTGTATTTAATTTGATTGTAGATGCGAATGCAACAGCAGAACAAGTGGCTTCGGGAAAATATGTAAAAACCATAGCCGAAGCATTTAATGCGGCGCCCTCTAATTCATCAACCAGATTTCTGGTTCTGATTACTAATGGGACTTATAATCTTGGGGGTGATGGTACAAATCCTCAGGGAATTGTACTTCAGCTTCCGTCAGGGAAAAATAATGTGTCATTAATTGCCCAATCAAAAGATAAGGTAATTCTTCAGGGAAATCCTGGGCAGGGAATTAAAAACCCGGTACTTTCGATTGAAGCCAATGATTTATATATGGAAAATATAACCATTGAGCATAAAGACGGAGTGGTTAATTCGGGTCAGAAGCCTGCACTTAATCCGGCAGGAGACAGAAATGTATATAACGGAATCAAACTGAGAAGTAAACAAGATACTCAGGTTACAGGCGGAAACAGAAGTTTTTATTATAAATCGACCATTGAAGGTGATGTAGATTTTATCTGTGGAGGCGGAACACATTGGTTTGAAGAATGTAAGCTTGTTTCTGTTGGAGGTGGTTATATCGTTGCTCCAAATCATACTGCTGCAACTCAATATGGATATATTTTTAATAATAATACCATTACTGCAACTACGGGTTATTATTTAGGACGCCCTTGGCAAAATGCTCCAAGAGCTGTTTATCTAAATACAATAATGGTAAACGAACCTAATACCCAAGGCTGGACAAGTATGGGAACATTGCCGGCACTTTTTGCAGAATATAATAGTGTAAATGGAAATGGAGTAGCGGTTAATACGGCTAACAGAACAAATGTGTTTACAGTAAGCGGTGTTGCTCAGACAGGAAATTATAATCCGGTTTTAACCAAAGCACAGGCAGATGAATACACAATAGAGAATGTCCTTAGCGGAACGGACAAATGGGATCCGCGTTTAGTGGTAGAGCAGATAGCAGCACCCGCTAATCTTTCGAATCTTGGAAACAATACCCTTAAATGGGATGATAATCAATATGCTATTTGCTATGTTGTGATCAGGGACGGTAAGGTGCTGGCCATTACAACAGATGCCACATATGTTGATACTACCGCAGCAGGAGGAAATTATATGTATGCTGTACAAGCAGCTAATGAATATGGTGGTTTGAGCGCTGTTAGTACTTTTGGTACTTTGGGTTTGGGAAAGAAAAAAGAACCAAATGAAGCAAGCGCATATCCAATACCTACAAATAATATTGTCAATTTAACATTACCTGAAGGAATCGGAAGCGTGAATTATAATGTTTATTCAATTCAGGGACAAAAAGTTAAAGAAGGCATGCTGGCAGCTAATACAACACGATCAGTAGATTTAAGCATGTTGAATTCCGGAGTCTACATTATTAGTATGAAAAATGCAGAAGGGGTTGTTTATAAAGTAAAAGTTATCAAAAATTAATGTATAACCCGTTACTCATAATTATTTTAACACACTTCGACTCCGCTCAGTGCAGGCTAGAAGTATAGATTTTGTGATCTCAAAAAAAAAAGGAGGTGTTTCACTTATTTTAAACACACATAGCTAACAATGTGAAAGAAATATATTTCTTTTTTTGTATCCTTTTTAACACATGAAATCTATGTTTCTATGTGTTAAATTGAGCATTATGGATTACACTCAATGTGACAAGTTTCATGAATACCATAGAATGAATAAAGTCTTTAACAAAACCAAATAAAACAAAAATGAAAAAACAATATTTTATTTCCTTATTACTGGTACTATTTTCAGTAATAGGATATGCAGAAACTATAACAAGAATTGAAGCCGAAACTTATAGCGGAAATTCCGGAGCAAAGAAAGAAACTAATGCCGCTCTTTCCGGCGGAGGTAACGTTGGTTATATTAAAAACGGAACCTGGATTAAATTTACCGAGCAGGTATTTGATCAATATGATACTCGCTTTGATATACTGGCTTCCGGAGCAACTGGCGGGAATATCGAGTTTCGATTAGATTCGACAACAGGGACTTTAATAGGAACAGCTGCTGTATCAGGAAGTTCAGGGTTTAGCGATTACAAAACATTTTCTACAGCAATTACGCAAACAACGGGTACACACGATTTATATCTGGTTTTTAAGCATCCAACAAATACCGGTTACTTGTTCAATATCGATTATTTTGAAAAAATCACAAGTGATCCTAATGCTGCTACTTTTACTTTGACAACGAATGTCAGCCCTGCTTCAACAGGTACTATTTCTGCGAATCCGGGAGGTACTTCTTTTCTTCAGGGAACAGTAGTAACATTAACAGCAACAGATAATTTTAGATATAATTTTGTTCAATGGGTAGATGAAAATGGAGCAGTTGTTTCTACAAATAGTACAATTGCGGTTACTATGACTGCAAATACTACTCGTATTGCACAATTTCAAGCGGTTACTTTTCCTGATATCCCTTCTACTCAGATGCAGCCAAATATCCCTTCTACCCAGTATGTAATTACAGAGTTAATATATGGAGGCAGTACCTCCAATCTTGATAATTCGGCAGCAATAAATGCTGCTATTAATGCTGCAAACGCTGCAGGAGGCGGTACCGTTGTTATCCCTGCTGCTGCTTCCCCTTTTTTGAGCGGCCCTATTACCATGAAAAGCAATGTTAACCTTTTTATTTCAGCCGGAGCTACTTTACAATTAATGCCTTACGGAAATGGAAACGGACTTCCTGCCGGTTCTTATCCAAATAGTGGAACGGCAGATACTTATACAACCTTTATTTATGGAGAGAATCTTACTAATATTAAAATAAGTGGAAAGGGTACTATTGAAGGAAATGGCAGTGCCTGGTGGACTGCCTTTGATGCAACAGGTATCGGTCGTCCTGGCATAATACGTTTTAAGGCCTGCAATACGGTTTTAATTACTGATATTACGATACAAAACGCTCCAAATGTTAGTATTACTATGGGAAAAAGCGGGAGTGGACAAGGATCAAAGGGGACAATTAAGAACGTAACAGTTATTGCACCTTCATCTGCGCCAAACACAGATGCTCTTGATATCTGGTATTGGAATGGACTGGATGTATTAAACTGTTATTTTTCTGTAGGCGATGATAATGTGGCGGTAGATACTAATTCTCAAAATGTTACAGTTAAAAACAGCAGCTTTGGTGATGGGCATGGTGTTTCGGTAGGAAGTTATACCTCCAACGTAAGCAACCTTATCGTAGATAATTGCAGCTTTATTGGTACCTCCAACGGATTTCGTCTTAAATCTAATAATACTCGTGGCGGAGGGGAGACTTCATTTACCTATTCGAATGTTACCATGAGGAATGTATCAACTCCTTTTGCCATTACCAGCTGGTATCCCAAAGAACCTACGGCTGCACCATCAACTTTGGTAGCTGGAACTGTCACGAGTACTACCCCGGCCTGGAAAAATATTACGTTCAAAAATATTACTGTAACCAATTCTGATAATGCAGGTATAATTTATGCTTTACCGGAATCCTTTGCCACCAACGTTGTTTTCGATAATGTGAAGATTAGTGCAAACACAAAAGGAATGGTAGCCAATTTCGTAACAGGGCTTGTATTCCAAAACTGTTCCTCTATTACTATTCCTGGTGGTAAAGGGGATGCGATTATTCCTTATAAAGCAGAAACAGTAAACGGAAGCAACATAATAAACGGAATCAATACAACGACGGGAGCCTCGACATCATGTAATTTATCAGTGGGGGATGTAAGTTTTACTAATAATTTTTCTTTTTATCCAAACCCGGTAAAGGGAGGTAATTTCACTATAAATGCGGATTCAGGTATTGAAAAAATTGTAATTTATAATTTTTCCGGTGCAAAAATAAAAGAGCTGAACGGGAATAATTCAACTCAACAAACCATTGATGCCGAAGGATTTTCTGCCGGTTGCTATCTTGTACAAATTATGTTGGACAATGGGAAAATTAACACAGCGAAGTTTATCAAAGAATAAATCGACTTACTGTAAATACTTTTAATGCTTTTGGACTGGAAACAGTAAAAGAATCAAAAGAGGCAGATACCTGTAAAAGTGTTGTAAATCTAAGATTGCCCGAGGAATCGGTAGTATTAGTTATGATGTTTATTCAATGTAATAGGGATGGAGCCAAAAAGCCCTTTTGTTTTTTAACAAAAGGGCTATTGGTTTTAAAAGCGCTGCTTCAAATTTATTTTTTTTCTCTTTGATAATAGGCTACAATACTTGCTTTTGCGATGGTATTCATCCATAGATAGTAACCGACAATAGCAGGATTTGCATTCGAATCCAAACCTAATTTATCAGTCTTTAAAGCGTGTACAGTTATTATATATTGATGTATGCCGTGGTTTTCAGGAGGGCAGGGTCCGCCATATCCGGCAACACCATAATTTGTAACACTCTGGATAGCTCCTTTAGGTGTAAGATTTAACGTTAGATTCCCTGCGTTTGTAACTAATTCATTAATATTTCCGGGAATATCAAATACAACCCAGTGCCAAAATCCACTACCAGTTGGCGCGTTTGGATCATACATGGTGATTGCAAAACTTTTAGTGCCTTCGGGGGCATTTGCCCATGATAATTGAGGTGATTGGTTTTTTCCGGTGCAGCCGAAACTGTTAAATTCTTCAATTTTTGTTGCTTGTCCGCCTAAATCTTTACTGGTTAAAGTAAATGACTTTTGAGCAAAAATCATACTTGTTGAAAACAGCAAACAAAGTAATACCAAATTAATCTTTTTCATCTTTTAATTATTTAAAAAGTTAGACTGTAAAGGTAATTTGCTGTAAAACTTTTTAGTTACTCTTAAAAGTTCTAAAAGTGTTTCCGAAAGTTCATTATTCCAGTTGAAATTGTTTTGGAGTAGTGTTGTACTTTACTTTAAATGCCTGAGTGAAACTCGATAAACTTTCAAACCCAATTTCGGAATAAATATCAATAGGACGCATTTTTTTAGTACTTAACAAGTAAGCGGAATGCTCCAGTCTTTTTTCCTGAAACCATTTTATGGGACTGGTTTGATAGTGTTTTTCAAAATTTCTCTTGAAAGTAGAAATACTCATATTACATAAAAAGGAAAGCTCCTGAATCGTTAGATTATTCAGTTTATTACTTTCAATTACAGCTGTAAAATGCCTGCTTTGACTATCTTGGCTGGTAAGTATATTGTCTAAAAACGCAGTACCGTTTTTGTGCAATAAATACAGCAGTATTTCCTCAAACTTAGTTTTTAATAATTTGTTTTTTAGTGTATTATCGTGTTTTTTTATTTTAATTAAACTCCTGACAAAATCATGAATGTAATCATCATATTGGAATATCTCATAAGGTTTGGAACTTGAATTAACCGTTTTTGAAAGATTGTTTTTTTGTGCTAATTTCAGGAGCATATCATCATTAAAAAAGAACAATACGCTTCGATATGAATTTGTTTCAGAAAGAAGGTTCTCAGTCATTAAAAAATTTCCTGATTTTATCAGTAAAAACTTGTCATTATTAATAGTTATTCTCTCATCATGTGTGATGAGTTCTTTTGTTCCTTCAAGTAAAAAACTAAAAATATGCTTATTCAGCATAACCTTATTCTTGACACTGGAAGTTGTTACGTGATAATCGAAAATTTGCACCTCGCTTTGGCTGTCAATATTTAAATCATTAGGAAGGTTTTGAATGTTCATTATGTTGTGAGTATCATTTAAATGGAATTGCACTTAGCGTCAGTCTGAGAAAAAACTTCAGTTTTTGTTACAAACAAATATATGAAAGTATTGGTTTTTAAGAAAACTATGAAATAAAAAACAAAAGCACAATTTGTTTAAAGCTGCTCCTGTTTCAGCCAGCCGCGTTGCAAACGCTATATTTATCTATTAATGTAAGTAGGTACCTGATGCAATCGAGCACCGGAGAGGAAGTGTTAGGTATTCGGTTTTATTCGTCTTTATCTTCAAATATTAGTAAATTACTTTTTTTGTTGATCTCTATTTTTCTCCAAGTTGGCGCATAGTTATCTCCATTTGGTTGGAAAAGTTCTCTCACAAATTGATTTTCAGTTTCATAATTCTTAATCCTTTTTGGTCCGTTGTAATAATCTTCGCGATTTTTGAAGTAATTCTCAGTTTTTAAATCGCTATTATAATTCTTAGACTTTTGAATTTCTCTAATTATTTTGTTTTTATCGTGACTTGTAATCTTTAAAGTAAATGTATGATAGTAATCACCAATTCCAGACATTGATTTGTTTTCTATCAGTTCAAATTCATCAATTAGTACAATATTTTGTTCTTTTAAAAGTTCTTTAGCATCATTTTTCGAGAAAAGTTCATCTTCAAAAATTTCAGTTAAAATAAATATTGCAATTATAATTCCAATTATAATTGAGAAATATTTACCGAATTTTGGATATCCAATTTTTTTCGGAATCCAAAAGCATAACCAAACTATTCCAATTATTATTACAACTAAAATTAGAATTAGAATTCCAGCAATTAGAAAATATATTACCATTTAAATTTATGTTTTTCAGCGGTTTTCGCAAACTGACTTAATGTTCCCACACTCCTGCTTTTGATTATTACAAGAAATCAGAAGTAAAGTAATTAATATGATTTGAAATGATTTCATTATTGGAGAAAATTAAAGTTCTGTTTTTTGTAGTGTTCCGATTACCTCATCTGGTGCTCGATTGCATCGAGTACCTACTTACTGGATATATACTAAATAAAGCGTTTGCAACGCGGTTCATATAAATAGATTACCATAAAGATTCGGTATTTTACATTACAAAATACGATATTGATAACTTTGTTTAAAGCTGCTCCTGTTTTACCTAGCCGCGTTGCAAACGCTAAATTTATCTATTAATGTAAGTAGGTACTCGATGCAATCGAGCACCAGAGAGGGTTTTCATCAGAATCAAAAGAATCTATGATTTCCTTTAATCTTTTATATTCTAACGTTTGTAAATAGACTTCTTTTTCATCCCAAGGATATATATTCTTAGGATAAAAAAGATAAGCTAAATTTCGTAAAACATCTTCTATCATATTTATATTTTTAATCACAAATCCCTGTTTTAGATGGGTTTATTTTATAATTTGTTGCAATTAACGCAGAGTTTACTAACTAAAAAGGTAAAGTGTCGAATAAACTTCCCTCATCTTTTATTGCCTGTAAATTTTTAGTTTCAATCAAAAAAAGTTCCTTCAAAGCTCTTGTCACAGCAACATATTTAAGATTTAATTCCTGTGTTTTTTCCCAATCCTTTTGCTCAAGTCTATTAAATGGTAAATCATTGTAATTGATAATGAATACTCTTTCATTTTCTAATCCCTTAGCTCTATGTATTGTTGAAATTTTAATACTGTTGTCAGTAGCAGAAATAAAATCTTTAACGTTTTTTAGAATTGCAGTTAGATTTGGACATGTTTCAATCCATTCATAATATTTCTTTTGTAAAAAAGATAATTTTTTTTCTAGATAACTTTGTTCACTTTCTATGTATATTTTACGTTCAGTACTATCTATTATTCTTTCAGCATTCTTAGTAATAACCCACTTCCATCTGTTTAAAATTTCTTTTTTTAATGTGTCGAAGCCTTCCGGTAATGTTGAAATAATAATGTTCAACTCGTTTGATTTGAATATATTTTTTAATTCATTAATAATTTCTCTAACTTCTTCTTCATGTATTTGAACTTTAATATTGTTATCTATAAAGTTAAATACTAACAAAACTATTGGGGCTCGTAACCTTGAAATAATTAAATCCCCAGGTTTAGCAATTTTTGTTACTTCATCAAATAAAATCGAAGTTACAATTCCTTCGTCTTCTTTATTTCCGATTATGTCATGTCTAATAGTTTTTGCAATTTCAATTACTTTCTTTGGACATCGGAAGCATATGGTTAAAGGTAATTGTTTGGCTTTAGTCCAATCTTTTATTCTTTGGAAAGATTCTATATCTGCGCCAGTAAAACCATAAATTGATTGTCTGGGATCTCCAACCGCAAGTATTCTGCAATCTTTTTTTCCATACTTTGTAGCTATAGCAAACTGTGATTTTGATAAATCTTGACATTCATCTATAAAAACAAAATCAAACTTGTTAGGAGGTTGTTGATTCCATTGCACCGGAAGATAAAGCATATCGGTATAATCAATTGCCATAGTTTTAGCCGATAATAAATTACCATCTTCTAAAATAATTTTATGAGATTCAAAATAATATTTTAGCTCTTGATCGAAATTTTTTTTCGAAATTTCTATATTATTAAATATTCCAAAATGAATTACTAATTGCTTAAAATCTTCAATTGTATCTTTTGTCAGTGTAGCTCGATATTTTTGATTAATATCGATGAGTCGATTATTGATCTTGTATACAAGATTATTCGCTGCAAATTTTTTGTTCTCATCGAGTGAATCTTTTTCAAAACCATTTATACTCAAAATTTTCTCAATATGATGAGCTAATTTTTCTTGTAATTCAGGTTTTTTCAATAACTCACGATATTTATTTTCTTCAAGTGTTATCGGATGTCCAGTAGAATTGTTAGCATTTAAGATATGCCATCCTAATGAATGCAAGGTTTTAACTGTAATTTCATTTAATCCTAAATTTTTAAATTTTCTAGAGATTTCATTCGATATGCTATTATTGAATGCACAAAAAAGGACACTACCTGGATTGTCAATAAATTTTGCACATTCCATGATAGTAGTTGTTTTTCCCAGCTCCGGCTACAGCATCTATAATTCCATGACCAGTATCATTTTTTACAAAATAAAATATTTCATCCTGTTCAGTTGTAAATTTTAGCATATAGGTTCAATTAAATTGTAGGCAACTCGTTTATAGAAGCTATAAAATAACTCCAATCCATCCTAATCAGGATAGCTTTGTGCCATAATTAAGTATTTCTGCGCAGAGCTAATATAAGAAAAATCTTTACTGTAACGAATAATATTATTTTAAGTTAATAAATGTATTCTATCAAGCTATTTGATTGCCCTTTCTTCAAAACATATATCAAAAATCAAAACAATAATTTTTTTTGTAATAGATTTTATCTATCAAAGTAGATTAATATAATATAAATATCACATGCAACTCTTTTATTTAGTTCGTAATTTAGTAATTCGAAAAAATAACAAAAATCAAAAGAATAATTTATGGAAAATCAATCAAACGACATTAGCAAGTGCCCCTTTCATAATGGAAGTATGGATAATGCGGCAGCATCAGGCACAAAGAACAATGACTGGTGGCCAAAGCAACTAAAAGTAAATATCCTAAGACAGAATTCCCCATTATCAGATCCGTTGGGAGGTAATTTTAATTATGCCGAAGCTTTTAAGAGCCTTGACCTTGAAGCGGTAAAAAAAGATTTACATGATCTTATGACAGATTCGCAGGATTGGTGGCCGGCAGACTTTGGTCATTATGGAGGTTTATTTATTAGAATGGCGTGGCACAGTGCAGGAACTTATCGTGTACATGATGGCCGTGGTGGTGCCGGTGCGGGACAACAGCGTTTTGCTCCTCTTAACAGTTGGCCTGATAATGTAAGCCTTGATAAAGCCAGAAGACTTTTATGGCCTATTAAACAAAAATACGGGCAAAAAATCTCCTGGGCAGATTTGATGATACTAACCGGAAATGTTGCCCTGGATTCTATGGGATTCAAAACATTTGGTTTTGCAGGAGGACGTGCAGATGTATGGGAACCGGACGAAGCAGTTTATTGGGGTTCCGAAACTACATGGTTAGGCGGAGATGATCGTTATAACAATGGTTCTGATGGTGTACCGAAAGATCACGGAGTTGTGGCTGCTGATGACAATGCCGATGGTCAGGTTCACTCCAGAAATCTGGAAAAACCTCTTGCGGCCGTACAAATGGGACTTATATACGTGAACCCTGAAGGACCGGACGGTAATCCGGATCCTATTGCTGCTGCCAAAGACATACGGGATACTTTTGGACGTATGGCAATGGACGATGAAGAAACAGTAGCGTTAATTGCAGGTGGACATACATTTGGTAAAACTCATGGGGCAGCACCGACTGACCATGTAGATAAAGAACCGGAAGCTGCCGGTATAGAGCTACAGGGTTTTGGCTGGCAAAATAGTTTCGGTTCCGGGAAAGGTGCTGACGCAATCACAAGCGGACTGGAAGTTACCTGGACAAAAACGCCAACACAATGGAGTAATAATTTCTTCGAAAACTTATTTGGCTTTGAATGGGAACTTTCTAAAAGTCCTGCAGGTGCACACCAATGGGTAGCCAAAAATGCCGAAGCAATTATTCCGGATGCTTTTGACAGTTCCAAAAAACATCTTCCAACAATGCTTACTACTGATTTATCATTAAGGTTAGATCCTGCATACGAGAAGATATCACGCCGATTCCTGGAAAATCCGGATGAGTTTGCAGATGCTTTTGCACGTGCATGGTTTAAGCTAACACACAGGGACATGGGACCACGTGCCCGTTATCTGGGATCTGATGTCCCGCAGGAAGAACTGTTATGGCAGGATCCTATTCCAGCAGTAAACCATGCGTTGATTGATGAGAATGATATAGCTCAATTAAAAGGAAAAATATTAAACACAGGTTTAAGTACATCCCAGCTGGTTGCAACGGCATGGGCATCGGCATCAACTTTTAGAGGGTCAGATAAGCGTGGAGGTGCAAATGGGGCGCGTATACGATTTGCTCCGCAAAGTGATTGGAAGGTTAATAATCCCGCTCAGCTAAAACAGGTTTTAAACAAACTTGAAAATATCAAAACTGAGTTTGACGCAGCGCAGGGAGGTGGAAAAAAAGTTTCACTGGCGGATTTAATAGTTTTAGCAGGTTGTGCAGGAGTAGAGAAAGCAGCTAAAGAAGCTGGGTATTCAGTTGCAGTACCTTTCACTCCGGGTCGTATGGATGCATCTTTAGAGCAAACAGATGCAGAATCATTCGGGTATTTGGAACCTAAAACAGATGGATTCCGTAATTACAGAAGTACAAAATCAGCAGTTTCTACAGAGGAACTTCTTATCGATAAAGCAAATTTACTGACACTTACAGCACCGGAATTAACAGTACTCTTAGGCGGACTTCGTGTGCTTGATATTAATTCTGACGGTACAAAAAATGGTGTTTTTACCCATCGTCCGGGTCAGCTTACCAATGATTTCTTTATCAATCTGCTTGATATGAATACACAGTGGCAGGCAGTGTCTAATGATAAGGAACTTTATGCAGGTAATGATCGTACTACAGGTCAGCCAAAATGGATTGGAACACGTGCAGATCTTGTATTTGGATCCAATTCAGAATTAAGAGCTGTTGCAGAGGTCTATGCAAGTAGTGATGCACAGGAAAAATTTATAAATGATTTTGTTTCCACATGGAATAAAGTAATGAATCTGGATAGGTTTGATTTAATTTAATAAATCATAATCAATTAGAATAAAGGAGCCATAATTTGGCTCCTTTTTTATTGGTCTCAGTT
>NZ_AKJZ01000023.1 GCF_000282055.1 Flavobacterium sp. CF136 | reverse complement strand
TTTTAGTTTTGTAAAATATTTTATTTTACTCATTAAATCTAAAAATTCTGTGACTGACTCTTTATGCTCTGCTTTCATGGTTTTATTTTTTTCTTATTATTAAACAAATATACATAGAAACAGACTTATTTAACTGGATGTATGTATTCCTGTTTTTTCAGCTACTTAGTTATAATTTTCATCCTTATAATAATAAGAACGATGAGAAAAACTGAAGTACCTGAATCTGTGAAGATTGTTGGAAATAACATAAAAGAGATTATTAAAGAAAAAAATCTTAAAGTACGGCACGTGGCTCATGATTCAGATTTAGATATAGAAGCATTAAGGAGATACATGTTAGGTAAACAAATTATGGGTATTGATAAGCTTATGCGTATTAGTAAAGCTTTAAATGTCGAAATTTCAGAGTTGTTTCGGAAAATATAATTCAAATTGAAACAGACCTTACAGCAAAAAGGTGGAAAAAGAATTCAGAAAAATATTTCTCAACAGGATTTGGCCTCAAAATGTAATTTTGAGAAGAGTAACATGTTCAGACTTGAAAACGGAAATGCGAATGCAACACTTTCGACTCTTGAAAAAATTTGCAATGCGCTGGAAATAGATTATATCGAATTATTTAAGTTTTAAGATCCCGGAGTGTGGGGTTCTTAAAATATAAAAGGCCACTTATTCGGTCTTTTTTTTATTTCAATCCATCTATAGAAACATTTACGGTTCCGTTTATTTTGATAAATGCTATAATAGCCTGATTGGTTAAGTGGATTTTATCAAATTGGATGTCCTCCATTTTTCCGTTTACAAAAACACCTGGAAGTGGAGAATAGTTTTTCAGATAAGAAGCCATACTTTTTTTACCTTCTTCTAAGTTTGGCTGTATTGAATATCGGCAGCTTTCTTCCATTTTTCTTAAAATAAAACCTTGCGCAAGCCAGTTTGCTGTACGTTGGAGCTTACTTTTCGTATCTAAAACATAATCAAGTTTATCGAAATAGATTTCTTTGGTCTGAGGATTGTATTGTGGAAACCCGTTTAAATAGATCGTTCCGTTTACTGAACCTAATACATCCAGAGCAATAACCATTTTTCCATCCTTATGCCAAATCTCAACGTTCTTTACAGTGACTTTTTTACTGCCTGAACCGAATTCCTGTCCTGCAAAATTTTTAGTCATGATTTTTGAAGCATCTGCATAACTCGATATTGCGGCAATATTTGCGGTAATTTGATTTGGAATTTTAGCGATTGGCTTCAGTATAATTTTATTGGCATTGAATTTAGATTCCGGCTGTTTGCCAATGATTGTTTCCATATTGCATTTCATTCCCATGTCTAATAAAAACAAATCATTTTTAAGTTTTGCATTAGTTGAATATATTTCTACAGGTGTAATTCGCAACCAGCTTTCATAAGATTCATTCATTTGAAAAGGAGTGCATATTTTTTCTAAAGCAGATAAAACATTTGGTTTGAAATCCATAGATTTCTCGATAGCATCATCTATGCTTTTTTCAATTTTAGATTTAAAAATAGAAATTGCAGGATTTACTAAGTAGGTGATAGGCATATTTTTTCCAAAAACTGTCATCGTTGGGCTCTCACTCCAATCAAGTGATTTAAATTCAGTTTTTGTGTTTAGTTTCCAGTTAGTTAAATTGACTTCACTTGACAAAGTTATTACTCCGTTTAAATTAAATTCGCGGGTGTCATAAAGTTCAACACCTAATTTTTTTGTACCAATTCTATATTTGATGTAAACTTTTAAGGGTAAGATTGTTTTTATTCTCTTATCAGGATTTGCAGGGTCATTTTGAATTTTTATTGGAGCCTGTTTCCAAATTTTCATTTCAATGTCATCATCTTCAATAGCATTATCTTCATAAATAAGTCCATTTAAAAGAGTGTTGGTTTGATTTTCAATGTCTTTTAATTTTACCGTGATAGGTAAATTAATAAAGGACGGATTGCTTTCGTAAACTAACGGACTGGCATCGTCGGGTTCAGGTTTTAAGGTAGCTAATTTTTGAGAAGTACTGCAACCAACTAATAATGTCAGCGCTATGATAAGAGAGATAAAAGAAAAAAATTTCATTGTGTGATTTTATTAAGTGGTGTAAAATTAAGAAAACAATTATATTCTCTGGAAAAAGTGTAACAATTAGTTATTTATGTAGTCTTATTCAAAAGAACAAAACAGAATTATTAACGTTTTATTATCATAAATTACTTAATAAAAATATTATTATTGTTTTAAAATTTAGCCTATCATGATCGAAATCAAAGATTTACATAAATCCTATAAAATGGGGAGTTCAGAATTGCATGTGTTAAAAGGAATAAATTTTAATATTGGCGAAGGAGAATTAGTTGCTATTATGGGATCTTCAGGATCTGGAAAATCAACGCTTCTTAATATTTTAGGAATTTTGGATGAGGCAGATTCGGGTAGTTATACTTTAGATAAAACGCCAATAAAAAAACTTAACGAAACTGTTGCTTCTAAATACAGAAATAAGTTTTTAGGTTTTGTTTTTCAGTCTTTTAATTTAATTAACTATAAAACAGCTCTTGATAATGTTGCGATGCCGTTATATTATCAAGGTATAAAAAGAAAAGAACGCTACGAAATTGCAATGAAATATTTGGAAAAAGTAGGTTTGGGTACGCATTCGCACCATTTGCCTAATGAATTATCAGGAGGACAAAAGCAACGTGTAGCAATAGCAAGAGCACTGGCTTCAAACCCAAAAGTTTTATTGGCAGATGAGCCAACAGGAGCGTTGGATACCAAAACTTCGTACGAAGTTATGGAACTTATACAAGGAATTAACGATGAAGGTAAAACCATTTTGATCGTTACCCACGAACCGGATATTGCCGCAATGTGCAAAAGAAATGTTGTCCTGAAAGACGGATTAATTATCGACGATAAAATGGTAGAACAAGTTAGAGCTTCATCTTATGTTTAATATTGAGCGTTGGCAGGAAATATTTGAAGCAATCTCTAAAAACAGGCTAAGAACTTTTCTTACCGGGATTTCTGTGGCTTCAGGTATTTTTATTTTAGTGATTTTGCTGGGTGCAGGAAAAGGACTTCAGAACGGAATTGAAAAACAATTCGAGCGTGATGCTGCAGGGATTATTGAAGTTTGGTCCGGTACAACTACAAAAGAGTATAAAGGTTTAAATCCGGGGAGACAAATTCAGTTTAGGAATAGTGATTATACACAATCTGTTCAGAAATTTGGTGATAAATTAGACAGTAAAGCATCTACTTATAATTTTTGGGGAGCTCCATTTTCATATGGAAAAGAATCCGGAAGTTATCAATACAGAGGTGTAGATCCCGATTATTCCATAATAGAAAACCTTACCGTTGTTAAGGGCCGATATGTAAATAGCAAAGATCTTGACAATAACGAAAAGGTTGCGGTTATTGGTATGAAGATTAAAACTGATTTGTTTAAAGACAAAGAAGCTCTTGGAGAAGAAATCATGATTAATAAGATTAATTTTAAAGTAATCGGAATTTTTACTGATCCGGGAGGAGAAAGGGAAGAAGCCAGAGCCTATTTGCCTAAAACGACAGTGCAAAGAACTTTTGGAGGCGGTGATAAAATAAGTAATATGTTTTTTACTTTAACAAAAACAGATAATTATGATGAAGCTTTGGCGCAGTCTAAAAAATTCACTCAGGATTTAAAAGATTTACTGAAGAGCAAAAATGTAGTAGCTCCAAATGACGATGGTGGAATTGGCGCCTATAATTCAGTTGAAGATGCCAAACAATTTTATGACTTAAACCTCTATATCAGATTGTTTTTCTGGTGGGTAGGAATCTGTACGATAATTGCGGGAGTTGTAGGGGTAAGTAATATTATGCTTATTGTCGTTAAAGAAAGAACAAAAGAAATTGGAATCAGAAAAGCACTTGGGGCCTCACCGGTTTCAATAATAGGAATGATACTTCACGAATCCATTTTTATTACCACAATTGCAGGTTTTTCAGGTCTGTTAGCAAGTTTGTTATTGCTGGAATTTGTTGGGCCAATGGTAGAAAGTGAATATTTTAGAAACCCTGAAGTTGATTTTAGTGTAGCCTTAACAACACTGGTTCTGCTAGTATTTGCAGGAGCATTGGCTGGATTTTTCCCAGCGTACAGAGCCGCCAAAATTAAACCTATTGTAGCACTTAGAGACGAATAAATTATGTTTAATAAAGATAATTGGGACGAAATTTTACAGGCTTTAACAGCCAATGTTTTCAGGACGATTCTAACTGCATTTGGTGTGTTTTGGGGGATATTTATTCTTGTAATATTACTTGCAGCAGGAAAGGGGTTGGAAAACGGGGTAAAAAAAGGTTTTGACGGCATAGCTACAAATACCATGTTTATGTGGAGCCAGACTACGTCTAAAGCTTATAAAGGATTGCCGAAAACACGCCGTTATGATTTTAGAAATAGCGATGTGATGGCATTAAAACAGGCGTTTCCGGATTTGTTATATGTCTCACCGCGAAATCAGTTAGGTGATTTTAACGGGACAAATAATGTAGTTCGGGGAACAAAAACTTCCTCTTTTACGATCTATGGTGATTATCCCGAATTGATTAAACAACAGCCGATGGATATTATAAAAGGCCGTTTTATAAATCAGCAGGATATTACAGAAAGAAGAAAAATAGCAGTGATTGGTAAAGGAGTTATTAGTGAACTTTATGGAAAAGAAGAAGAAGCTATTGGCACCTACGTAAAAATAAACGGAATTAATTTTATGGTGATCGGTGTTTATCATTCTAAGCAGCAAGGTGGAAATGCTGAACAGGAGCAGAAAAATATTTTCATTCCGTTTACAACTTTTCAGCAGGCTTTTAATTATGGTGATAAAGTAGGCTGGATGGCACTGACAGCAAAAGACGAAACATCAATTACTTCCCTGAAACCAAAAATTTTAGAATTAATCAAATCACTTCACTCTGTAAATCCTGAAGACGACAGAGCCGTTGGCAATTTTGATTTATATGAACAATTCAATAAAGTACAAAGTCTGTTTGATATTCTAAAAATCATCGCTTATTTTGTAGGAACTTTAGTCTTGATTTCCGGTGTAATCGGTATTTCGAATATCATGCTTATTGTAGTCAAAGAGCGTACAAAAGAAATAGGGATCAGGAGAGCTTTAGGAGCTACGCCGGCAGCTATACGAGGACAAATTTTATCGGAATCTATATTTTTAACTATTATTTCGGGGATGTTAGGAATTGCCGTAGCAACAGGAATTATAGCAGTTCTGAATATGGCCCTGGATTCGATGCCTCCGGACAGTAATACCATGTTTGCCAACCCAAGTGTAGATTTAAGGGTTGTATTTGTAGCATTATTAATATTAGTAGGGTCTGGTTTATTAGCAGGATTTATTCCGGCTCAGACTGCAATCAATGTGAAGCCGGTAGATGCTTTACGAACAGAATAAATTATCAATCAAAAAATAATCGATTAAATCAAACACAAAATGAAAAAAGGAGTAACCGTAACCATTTTAATTTTTATTGCTTTAGTTTTCTTTGGCGCATTATACTATTTATACGCTAAAAATCAAGAGTCTCCAATTGTCTTTAAAACTGAAAAAGCAGAAATTAAAACGATTATAAAAAGCACTATTGCGACAGGTAATATTCAGCCTGATGAAGAGGTTCTAATCAAACCAAACATCTCGGGTATTATTGAGCAGGTTTACATTAAAGCAGGTGAGAAAATCAAAGCGGGAGATATGATTGCTAAAATCAGGGTTGTTGCCAATGTTTCGAATGTGAGCAGTACACAAAATCAGGTACAGACAGCTAAGATTGCTTTAGATAATCAAGAGAAAATTTATCAGAGACAAAAAACATTATTTGATAAGGATGTTATTTCGGCAAATGATTTTGATGCGGCTCAATTAGCTTACAAACAGGCAAAACAAAATTATCAGGCAGCAAAACAGAGTTTAGATATTGTAAAAACAGGAACTACATCATCTTTAGGTAGTTATGCTAATACCTTAATTCGTTCTACTGTGAACGGAATGGTTTTAGATGTTCCGGTAAAAGTAGGGAATCAGGTTATTGAAAGTAATAATTTTAATGAAGGTACTACGATTGCCAGTGTTGCAGATGTTGGAAGAATGATTTTTGTTGGAAAAATTGATGAATCTGAAGTTGGTAAAATAAAAGAAAAAATGCCAATTGAAATCACTGTTGGGGCTATCGAAAACAAAAAATTTAATGCAGCATTAACTTACATAGCACCAAAAGGAGTAACTGAAAATGGTGCCATCCAGTTTGAAATTAAAGCTTCTTTAGAAAATAAAGACGCTACTTTTATTAGGGCCGGCTTAAGCGCAAATGCTTCAATCATCTTAGAAAAAGCCGAAAAAGTTTTGGCAATCAAAGAATCATTGGTTCAGTTTGACAAGAAAACACAAAAACCTTATGTAGAGATTGAAACCGCTCCTCAGAAATTTCAAAGAAAAAATATAGTTTTAGGAGTTAGTGACGGAATTTATGTTCAGGTTAAAAGTGGAATCAAAGTTTCGGATAAAATTAAAATCTGGAATCAGGGTTTGATTAATGAAGAAGAGAAAAAGAAATAAATTAGAAAACTGAAAAGATTTTAGATTTTTAAAAATGTTAAATTTGCATGGTTTGTTTGCTATGCTTTCATTCAAAATATATGAAAATAAATAAATATAATAGTTTTGTTTTTGCCTTATTATTTGGGGTTGGTTTATCGGGCCATGCGCAATCAAAACAATGGACATTAGAAGAATGCGTAAGATATGCATTGGATAATAATATCACAATAAAGCTTTCAGAATTAGATGTTAAGAGTGCTGCTATTGATAAAAAAGGTGCATTGGGAAGTTACCTGCCGTCAGTAAACGGAAGTGCTTCACATTCCTGGAATATTGGTCGGAATGTCAATCCCATTACAAATATTGCGAGTACAGAAACTACACAATATACGCAATTAGGTGTTAGTGCAGGTGTAGATATCTACAAAGGTTTGCAAAACCAAAATATTTACAGGAGAACAAAGCTTTCTATTATAGCATCACAATATCAATTGGTTAAGATGCAGGAAGATATAGCTTTGAATGTGGCAAATGCTTTTTTAGAAATTCTGTTCAATAAAGAAAATTTAAAAGTAAAAAAAGAACAATTGGCCATCGACGAAAAACGTTTTACACGTTCAGAAGAGATGGTAAATGCTGGAACAATACCGCGTGGTGATTTATTTGATTTAAAGGCAACAGTTGCAACAGATAAACAGGCTATTATTGTTGCAGAAAACAGCTTGTTAATTTCAAAATTAAGTCTGGCACAACTTTTACAACTTAAAGAATTTACAGATTTTGATGTAATTGATGATACAAATGCTAAAGATGAAAATGGGATCTTGTTGCAAAATCCGGTTGACATTTATAACAAAGCCAAAGAAATAAGAACTGATTTAAAAATAGCACAAACTAATTTGGAAATCGCCGAAAAAAATGTAGTTATAGCAAGAGGGGCATATCAGCCAACACTTAAAGGATTTTATTCTTTTGGTACAAGTGCCAGTTACAGCGATATACTTACGGGGCTAGATGCGAATGGTAATCCGGTTTACATATCTCCTGATCCTGCTATTCAGCAGTTTAGTGATAATAAGGGGCATACTTTCGGTTTTCAATTGAATGTTCCGATTTTTAATGGATTTTCAGCAAGAAATAATGTTGAACGAAATAAAGTAAGTTTAGAGAAATCTAAAATAAATTTAGAGCAAAAAAGTCTAGATTTGCAGCGTAATGTTTATACTGCTTTTACAGATGCCAAAGGTGCTTTAAATACTTATGAATCATCTACTGTAACTTTAGAAGCAAGACAACAGGCTTACAATTATGCGAAGGAAAAATACGATGTAGGATTAATGAACTCATTTGATTTTACTCAGGCACAAACATTATTGACCAATGCGCAATCAGATGTTATAAGAACTAAATACGATTATATTTTTAAGATTAAAATACTTGAATTCTACTTTGGAATTCCAATTGTTCCAGTTATCACAAAATAATTTATTATGTCAAAAAAAACAATTTATTTCTTGCTAGGCGGTGCAATAGTTATTATTGCTGCATTAATTGGTTTGTCAAAGGCCGGGTTAATAGGAAATAAGGATGAAGGAAAAGAAGTGGAAATTTCTAAAGTTATAGCCTCAACTATTGTCGAAACAGTTTCGGCAACAGGAAAGATTCAACCTGAAATTGAGGTAAAACTTTCTTCAATGGTTTCTGGTGAAATTATTGCATTAAATGTAAAAGAAGGTCAGGTTGTCAAAAAAGGAGATTTATTGGTAAAGATAAATCCCGATTTATATACTTCAGGATTAGAACGATCAGTTGCCAATTTATCAGGGACAAAAGCTGGTTTAACGCAATCAGAAGCAAGTTACAAAGAGGCTAAAGCAAGTTATGAACGTAATAAAACACTATACGATAAAGGTGTAATTTCGAAATCAGACTGGGATAAAGCAATTTCAACTTATGAAGTAGCCAAAGCAACGAAACAAAATGCTTATTATAATGTTCAAAGTGCATCTGCATCTGTAACTGAAGCGAAAGATAATTTAGGGCGTACATTAATTTATGCTCCTGCAGATGGAACTATTTCAGTATTAAATGTTGAATTAGGAGAACGTGTTTTAGGAACACAGCAAATGGCAGGAACAGAGCTCTTGAGAGTTGCGAATCTTAACAATATGGAAGTTGAAGTTGATGTAAACGAAAATGATATTGTTAAAGTCAAAATTGGTGATGAAGCCAATGTTGAAGTTGATGCCTATTTGAAAAAGAAGTTTAAAGGTGTTGTAACCAGTATTTCTAACTCAGCAAGTACTGCATTAACGTCTGATCAGGTAACTAATTTTAAAGTAAAAGTTCGTATTTTAAAAGATTCATATCAGGATTTACTAGAAGGTCAGCCAAATACTTATTCGCCATTCAGACCCGGAATGACGGCTACGGTTGATATTCTTACCAGAACCAAAACTAATGTTCTGGCAGTACCAATTAGTTCAGTAGTAGTGAAATCTGACACTGCTGCGGTAAAAGATTTTAAAGTTGAAGATCCTAATGAAGATAAAAAAGCAGCTCCAAAAAGCGATAAAAAATTCGAATGTGTTTTTGTAAAAGCAGGAGATAAAGCTAAAATCAGAATTATCAAAACAGGTATTCAGGATGATACTAATATTGAAGTTATGTCTGGCCTAAAACCAGGAGATACTGTTATTACAGGACCGTATACAACGGTTTCTAAAGAACTGGATTCAGGTGATAAAGTAAAGCTTAAAAAGGCGGATACACCTAAGAAATAAACCAGAATATCTTTAAGTCACCCTGAGTCCATTCGGCTTCGCTCAGGATAAACTTAGTCGAAGGCTTGTAAGGTGAAAAGGGCTTCGACTTTGCTCAGCCTGACATAAATAATTAACTTTAAAAAATAAATACATTGTCTTTTATTCTCAATATCGAAACGGCCACAAAAAATTGTTCTGTAGCTATTGCTAAAAATGGTGAAACAGTTCTGTGTAAAGAAATTGCAGAAGAAGGATATTCGCATGCCGAAAAACTACATATTTTTATTGAAGAAGTTATTGCCGAAGCTGGAATTTCAGTTCATGATTTAGCAGCAGTTGCAGTAAGTCAGGGGCCTGGTTCTTATACCGGTTTACGAATTGGGGTTTCGGCGGCAAAAGGATTATGTTTTGCATTAAACATTCCGTTAATTGCAGTAGATACTTTAAAAACTTTAGCTTCGCAGGTTAAGGTTTCTGACGGGAAAATTATTCCGATGCTTGATGCACGTCGAATGGAGGTTTACAGTGCAGTTTTTAACTCTAATTTAGAAATTGAAAGGCCAATTCAGGCTGAAATCATTGATGAAGATTCTTTTAAGGAATACACCGAAACTGTTTATTTTGTTGGTGATTGTGCTGAAAAATGTAAAACGGTTTTAATAAAAGATAATTTTGTTTTTCTGGAAGAAATAAAATATCCTTCCGCAAAAGAAATGAGTAAAATCAGTTATGATAAATTTCAAATAAGCGACACTGTTGATGTCGCTTATTTTGAACCTTATTATTTAAAAGATTTTATGATAACTGCACCTTCAAAAAAATAATAAAACTATTTTATTTTTGCAAAGTAAATGGCTGAATTGCAATTCCCGCTTCATCTAAAGCTGTTTTGCAATTCTCTAATGTTTCTGAAAAAACAGCACCATAATTAATGTTTTTTGCCCAAGGGCGCACTGCAAATTCTACAGAACTTGCTGTCAGGTTTTTTACGAAAACTTCAGGGGCAGGGCTTTTAAGCACTTTTGGGTTTTGATTTAAAACATTTAAAAGTACTTCTTTTGCTTTTTTGATATCCGAATCATAAGAAACAGCAAAAGTCAAATCAGCTCTTCTTTCTCCCTGCATTGAATAATTAATAATGGTTCCGTTTGATAAAGCTCCGTTTGGAACAAAAACAGTCTGATTGTTGCCGGTCAGCATTTTGGTAACAAAAATCTGGATTTCGAGTACAGTTGCTATAACGCCCTGAGCTTCTATTGTATCGCCTACTTTAAAAGGTTTAAAAACAATAATCAGCATACCGCCGGCAAAATTAGAAAGCGAACCTTGTAATGATAAACCGACTGCAAGCCCCATTGCCCCTAAAATAGCAACAAACGACGAAGTTTCGATTCCGAGTTTTGAAATAAAGGTTACAAACAATAAAATTCGTAAAGCCCATAATAAGATATCAGCAAGAAATTTGGTTAGGGTAGGATCCAGGTTTCTCTTTACCATTATTTTTCTAATAACCCTGTTTATTAATCTTATGGCATATAAACCAACAAATAAAATTAGAAAGGCCGAGATTAATTTTGGCGAATAATCTATTAATACGTCAATAAATTTCGTAGCATAATTGCTAAACTGGTCTGGATTGATGTTCATTTTTGTTGAATAAAAAAACCTTCCCAAAGAGAAGGTGGTATTAAAGGTGCAAATATAAAGATATTTATTTGATCCTAAAAAACAGTTTTTATTTCTGACCTGTTATTTTATCAATAATTTAGTCTTCATCAGTTATTGGTTTTTCACTGGCATCAACTACAGTTTCTGCTGCAAATGTTTCAGTATCGCTGGTAAGCTCTGCAGTTTTTTCTTTTATAGAATCAATTACATCGCTAATAGAGTCCGAAGCTTTTTCAACATATTCACTTACAATATCTTTTGCGTGATGTGCATATTCTACAGCACTCTCAAGTGCAGGTTCTGAAGCCTCTCTGGCTTTTGCGAAAGTCTCTTCTACAAAAGTTTCTGCTTTCTCAATATATGGAGCAGCAGCTTCTTTAGCTTGTTCAAAAGTAGTTTCGGCCTGGTCAGTTATTTCATTGGCAGAAGAATCTTTGGTTGAGCCAAATAAATTCTTAAAAAATGATGATAATCCCATAGTTTAAATATTGATTAGTTTATTGTGTAATATTAAGTTTTTTTCAGGACTATATAAGTTTTTTTAATAGTTTATTATAAATGAAAAAGCGCCTAAATTAGACGCTTTTGTTATTGTGTTTTTGTTGTTTTTAAGCATTCAAGGCTTCAACAGTAATTTTTTCATCGTTTAGCATGCTTTTCAACATGTTTTCGATACCGCTTTTTAAGGTAAATGTTGATGATGGACAGCCACTGCAAGCTCCTTGCAAAATTACTTTTACTACTTTATCAGTCTCATTGTACGAGTCAAAAGCAATATTGCCACCATCTGCTGCAACTGCGGGTTTTACATATTCTTCCAGGATGTTAATGATTTGCTGTGAGGTAACATCCAGCTTATCAAAAGCTTCGTCTTTAGTAACATCGTTTTTTGTAGTCACTTCGATTAAACTTTCATCAAGAACAGTTCCTCCGTTTTCTATAAATTGTTTGATAAAAGTTCTGACTTCAAGCGTAATTTCCTGCCAGTCATTAATATCATATTTTGTTACCGAAATATAATTTTCATCAATAAATACTTCTTTTACATACGGAAATTTGAACAACTCTTTCGCAAGCGGAGAAGAAGCTGTCTGGTCTATATTTTTATATTCAACAGCATTTTTAGTTAACATTCTGCTTACAACAAATTTTAATGCAGAAGGATTTGGAGTTGTTTCACCGTAAACTGTTATAGGCTGTTTTTTCGCCTTGTTATCATCTGTTTTTATAATGATGCCTCCTTTGTCTACAAATGCTGAAATCTGTTCAGCAACAGCATCTTGTACATCTTCCCATTCTACAATGCTGTATCTTTCGATGGCAATAAAATTCCCTGAAATATAAACTGTTTTTACAAATGGAAGATAAAATAATTGTTGTGCTAAAGGTGATGCTTGCGCTTCGTCAATATTTTTAAATTCAAAGTTTTCATTTTGAGTAATGAAATCTTCAAATTCAAATTTTATAATTGTCGGGTTTTGAGTTTCTTTTATCGTGATTTTTGCCATGATGGTATATTTTTTGTAAATTTAGTAAAGTTATTTTCTACTAATGGCTATATTTGGTTTTTTAATAAAATAATTAAGATTCTTTTATGACAGGTCTTGTTGAATTTGCATAATCCAAAAAAAACTCAAAATATATTACCTTCATGAAATTGAAAATTAAAATTTTACTTCTTTTTATAACCGTTACATTTTATTCTTATTCGCAAGAAGGTATTCCGGTATATTCTGATTATTTGTCGGATAATTATTACTTGATCCATCCTTCTATGGCAGGTGCTGCAAATTGTGCCAAAATAAGACTGACTGCCAGAAAACAATGGTTCGGACAGGATGATGCCCCAAGTTTGCAAACTTTAAGTTTTAATGGAAAAATTGGTGAAAGATCCGGAGCAGGAATTATTATTTTTAATGATAAAAACGGATATCATTCCGAAAAAGGAGTAAAAGTAACTTATGCCCATCATATTATGTTTTCAAGAGATGAGCTGGATTTAAATCAGCTTTCCTTTGGTATCAGTGCCGGGCTTATTCAAAATCAGTTAGATGAAACCGCATTTGGAGGAACTTTTGACCCTATTGTTTTTGGCTCAATTCAAAAAGATTCTTATTTCAATATGGATGTCGGGGCATCTTACAATTACCTGGATTTTTATGCTCATGCTACTGTTCAGGGATTATTGGAAACCAGAAGGGAATTATATACTGATTATGAAAGTGACAACCTCAGGAAATTTTTATTAAGCGCAGGATATGTTTTTGGAAAAAGAGAAAATATTACCTGGGAACCCTCTATTTTATTTCAATTGTTTGATCAAACCAAAGAAAAATCAATTGACCTGAATTTGAAAGCTTATAAAAACATGGATTTTGGAAGTATCTGGGCCGGATTGTCTTACAGAAGAAGTTTTGATGGAGCTCAATACAGTTCCGGCAGTGGAGTTGCAGATCAAAAATTGCAATATATTACACCCTTAGTTGGATTGAATTATAAGAACTTCATGTTTGCCTATACGTATTCAAATGTTACCGGTAATGTAAAATTTGATACAGGAGGCTATCATCAAATTACTCTGGGAATTAATTTATTTTGTACTAAAGAACGTTACGATTGTAATTGTCCTGCTATTAATTAAACTTTAATCATGATGGTAATAAAAGCTGTAAATGGTATATCGCCGGTAATCCCTGAAGATTGTTACGTAGCCGAAAATGCAACTATTGTTGGCGATGTGACTTTTGGAGATTCATGCAGCGTTTGGTTTAATGCTGTAATTCGTGGAGATGTAAATTTTATTAAAATTGGAAATAAAGTAAACATTCAGGATGGTGCAATTATTCATTGTACCTATCAAAAGCATCCCACTATTATTGGTAATAATGTCTCTATTGGACATAATGCGATTGTTCATGGCTGTACTGTTAATGATAATGTTTTGATCGGAATGGGAGCTATTGTAATGGATAATTGTGTTATAGAAAGCAATTCAATTATTGCAGCCGGAGCGGTTTTAACTCAAAATACAGTTGTAGCTTCGGGAAGTATTTATGCAGGTGTTCCTGCAAAAAAGGTAAAAGATATTGATCAATCTGATTTTGCGGGTGAAATCGAGCGTATTTCAAATAATTATGTAATGTATTCCGGGTGGTTTCAAAACGAAGAGTAAATTATAAATTAATTTTTTCGAAAAAAGCATTTTTATAACTTTCACTAATTGGAATTCGTTTATCGCTAATCAAAACTTTATTTTTTTGGATTGATTTTACATGTTTAATGTTGATGATGTATGATCTGTGAATTCTGGAAAACCCTTTGCTGGAAAGCAGATTTTCTAATTTTATCAAACTAATTAATGTTAAAGTAAATTTATTGTCTGTAGTGTAAATTTTGACATAATCTTTCAGCCCTTCTATAAATAAAATATCCGAAAAATTCATTTTTACGTTTTCATATTCTGCCCTTACGAACATAAAATCCTGCTCTGATTCGGGAGTTATATTCTCAGAAATAGACTGAGCAGCTGTTGCCGGATTAAAAATTTGCTGTGCCCGCACAACTGACTTTAAAAAGCGATGAAACGGAATTGGTTTTACTAAATAATCAACAGCACCAAGATTAAAACCTTCAACAGCATAATCAGAATAGGCAGTAGTAAAAATAATCAATGGTTTCTTTTCGATTGTATTCAAAAATTCGATTCCGGAAAAATGTGGCATTTCAATGTCCAGGAAAATCAGGTCAATATTGGTTTGATTGATAAACGAAACAGCATCAATAGCATTATTAAAAGTGCTGACCAATTCGAGTGAATCCACTTTGCTGACAAAATCTTTTAGCAAATCTACCGCTAAAGGTTCATCGTCTATAATTACACATTTCATCTGTTTTTAGATTAAATTTTAATAAATTGTTTCAAATCAAAAGTAGTTTTAAACTAAATGCCTGCCTTTAAAATTTAGTTAAAACTTAGCAAGCCTGTTTTTATTTGTCACTTATTTTAATGAATATCTGTTTGAATTTTATCTAATTTTAAATTTAGATGTACACGATAATATTGACTGTCTTGCGTTATTGTGAGCTCATGTGCATTTGGATATAGCAAATCCAGTCGATTTTGAATGTTTACTAATCCGATTCCTGAATTTTCAGGGTCTTTTACATAATTTTCGATGGTATTTTCAATCCAGAAATCAAAGTTGTTTTCTAAAATGAAAATCTTAATTTTTACATACGTTGCGCCTTTATAATCTGTTCCGTATTTAAAGGCATTTTCTACAAATGAAATCAATAATAAAGGTTCAATAAACTTGTTTTTTGTATTACCATGAACATTTATAAAAATGTCTTCGATATTATTGAGTCTTAATTTTTGTAATTCGATGTAATTATGAATATAATTAATTTCTTTTTCTAAAGCCACTGTTTTATTATCAGTTTCATACAGCATGTAGCGCATTAATTCGGACAATGTTACGATGGCATCAGGGACCAAATCAGATTTTTTATGAGCCAGTGAATAGATACTATTAAGGGAATTAAACAGAAAATGAGGGTTAGTTTGTTTTCGTAAATAGTTTAATTCAGTATTGGTTCTATGTGTTTCTGCTATTAATTTGTTTTGCTGATTTTGATAAAACTCCGTTAAGGTTCTGATAATGGCACTAATTGCCGTAATCAGAAGATAGAAGAAAGATGGGCCAATTTTAAAAAAAAGAGGTTGTCTGTGTATGACAACTTTTGCTTTTCCATCATGAAAAAACATTTCAGTGTCTGGTGGAATCATTTTAGGCGGCAGCATATTTTGCGGGCGTAAATGATTGAATTCAGGAATAAAATAGGTGATTCTGATTATCATGAAAAATAAAATCAGTGCCAATACAAAAACGAAATACAGCCAATATTTTTTTTCTAAAAGTAAAACAGGCACCAAATAAAAATAATTCAAATAAAACAACGTAATTCCTGTAATCCATTGTACGTAGAAATCATTATTGAACCTAAACGGGCTTTCGTAAAATTGAATCAATGAAGTCAATATAAAGAAAGTCCAGATGGTAACATGAAATAGAATTTTATTTGAATTTGTATTTTTAATGGTTCCTATATTCATTTAGATTTTTATTTTTAATAAAATTAAATCATTTTTAGTTACCGATGGCGATATGTTCTGATGGAGTTTTTCTACTACTAAATTAGCAACTTTTAGTGCATCTTCTTCCGAATTAAAACTTTTAGTTTCGCTGATAACAGGAATAATAGTTTGTTTTATCAGGATTTTATCTTTGTTTGCAATGGTATATCCCCAGCCGGAAGTTGTTTTTATGGCTTCTATCTGAAAAGCTTCTTTTTTTGAACAAGCCGTCAATAGCAGGAAAAATAGAATAAAGAGTAAATTCTTCTGAAAATTATTCCAGAAGAATTTAGTGCTTTTGATATTAATTGTCATCATCATTTTGCTCTTCAAGCGGTTTAAATTCCCATGCATCATCAAAATAGGTTGAACCTATTCTTCCTAACATTAAAAAACCTCTGTTGTTAATTGCAAAACCTACAGCATCAGTTCTTGTAGCTCCTTCAAGCGCAGTTCTTTCAACCCAAAGGTCTGTTGTTGGATTGTATTCCCAAACAGTTTTTATTCCTTCACCACCTACAACATATCCTAATCCGTTCATAGTAAAACTAGAAGCATTCGAGCGGGTTATTGCATAATCATCGTTGTAGCTGTCATCATCATCAGTGTCTTTATCAATATCACGTTTTCTAGTCCAGACATCGGTTGATGGATCAAATTCCCAAAAATCTTCCTGATAGGTACCGTTGTTAATTCCTGTTCCTAAATAGGCTTTATCATCTATAATAAATACGGTAGCATTACGTCTTTTGTTTCCGCTAAAGCCACTAACAAGTGTCCAGGTATTGGCTGTGTCATCATATTGATAAAAATCTTTCAAATAATTTCCATCATAACCAGTTCCAAAATAAGCTTTACCACCTACCTGAAAACCTAATGCACCATAACGGGCAGTTCCTGCAAAATCAGTTTTTTGTGTCCAGGTATTATTCGTTGGGTCATATTGATAAAAATCTTTCAGTTTATTAGTCCCGTCATATCCAAGACCTATGTATCCTTTTTCATTTAATGTAAAACCTGATGCAGAGCTTCTTGCTATTCCTGTAAAATCTGCTTTTTGCTCCCAATAATCTCCATTTGAATTATAAGCCCATAAATCTTTTAAATATTCATCCCCTGTATAACCAGTGGTGACATAGGCATAATCTCCAATAACAAAACTGGCAGCACTAGATCTGGCAGGCCCATCAAATGATGATTTTTTAATCCAGTTACCAATTAAATCCTCATCATCGTCATCGTGACTACAGCCTATAAAAAAAAGACTAGAAAATAGTGCAGCGAATAATATTCCTTTTTTTAAATTATTCATAAGTGTATTAAATTTATTTATTGTTTGTATTTGATGCCAATGCTTAAAATGTATCCGTTTCCGGTATTAAAATCATATACTTTATGATTGTTTTCATCCAAGAGATTATATTTTTTATCGAAATCATAACCTGCCTTAAAATTCATAAACCAATTTTTAGTCACATTCCTTTCATATTCAATTGCGGTTGTTATTTGTGATGTGCTAATTTTTGTGGCGATATCTGATAAATCAACAGAATTGTCCAAATTGTAAAAACTACCATTAAAGCTGTTACTCAAACTGAACATATTCCGTTCGTTATTAGAATAAGATATTTTTGAATCCGGAAAACCAATTAAAATGTCACTTTCATTATTAATTTTACTGAAAACTGATAAAGTAGGTATGAATTTAGCTGAACCAAAAATTGTTGCTCTTGCCACACCAATGTTTACACCTGTTTTTGAATTCAGTTGCTGAGAAAGCTGAAAACTTCCTAAAATGGTGACATCTGAAATTCCTAAATTTTGTTGAAAATTGATTGTTGGTATAATAGAAAGATTCCATTTGGCAGCATTCGATACTTTATGTAAAATTTCAAGTTTATTTTGAAATCTATTAAACTGATTCAAATTTTCAAAGCTGTCATAACTTCCTAATTCATACTTTATTTTAAGATTTGTGTATTCAGTTGTATTTGTAATTTCATTTTTAGCATCTATTTTTTTAGAAATGAATATGCCAATGTTACTCTCATTAAAATTTATTTTTTCTGTTGACTCTGTATTTAAATTAACATCTGCAGAAAATTTTTCTTGTGCTTTTGCTGTAAAAAAAGAAACCAAAAAAAGAGACCAGATTAAATACTTTATTTTCATTACTTATTTATTGGTTCAAAAGTAGTAGGCTAAAGGTTTTAAAAAAAAGAAGATATATGTATTGCTATTTTTGATAGACTAACTGGCAATTATGTTCGTTCAATAGGTTATTTGCCTGTTAAAACCTGATTGTAGATGATTTTTGGCTATTTATAGTTGAAAAGTGTGAGACTGTATATGTTATAGTGTTGTCCAGAAACTTGCCTTTTATATTTGTTGAAAAAATATGATTATGCATAAATTTATATTGATGTTGTTTTTTGGACTCACAATAGTTTCATGTGGCACAGATACAGATACTGGTGAATTTGTTGTCGGATCGGATTATTTGGCTGTAAACAACAAAGTGATTTTAATTGATACTCTTACGGTTGAAATGTCTACTATAAATTTCGATTCACTTGTTACGTCAAACAAGAGCAGGGTTTTGGTAGGAAACTACGATGATCCTCTTTTTGGGAAAGTAAAGTCTAATAGTTATTTTCAATTAGCATCAGATTCATACTCTTTAATTAGTAGCACAGATACAGAAGCGGCTAACTATGTTTTTGACTCTATTTCGATGATTTTAAAATATGATAATTATTATTATGGAGATACTACTAAAGTCCAGACTTTTGATATTCATCGATTAACTCAAAAAGTAAAGCCAAATACAGATGATGATTCTTTTTATAATAATTCAGCTTTAAGTTATAGTTCAGAAAGTTTAGGAACCATCTCTTATAAACCAAGACCATTAGAAAAAGACTCTATTAATATTAAGATGGACGCTGCATTTGGAGAAGCTCTTTTTCAAAAACTAAAGAAAAGGGAGATTACAGATTTTGATAGTTTCAAAGAATATTTAAATGGTCTTGTCCTTATTCCAACAACAACTAATTCCTCAAGTGTTATAGGGTTTAATTTATCAAGCAAAGTACGATTGTATTATTCCAAATATCAGGGTGATGCTGAAGATTCTTTTATAAAAGATTTTACCATTACGGATGCTACTAAGCAATTTAATGCAATTTCACTCGATAAATCAGGAACCCTGATTCAAAATTTGCCTGCTTCAAATAGTAACTTATCAAGTTTACTGACTAATAACCAAGGGTATATACAGTCCGGAACCGGTGTTGCGTGCAGGATTGACTTTCCAAATATAAAACAGCTTAAATATATATCGGACAATGGAGCTATTGTTGACGCAGAATTGATTTTGAAGCCTGTTAATAATTCATATTCCGACAATTATCCATTATCTGATTCTTTACAGGTATATGTTGCTGATAAATTAAATAGAATTAGCGGTACTTTGAATACCAGTGCGGGTAAACCTTTATATGCGACACTAAATAAAAAGAGTGATGAATTTAATGAAAATGTTCTCTACTCATTATCAGTTGGTAACTTTCTGCAAAAAGAAATGCTTAAACAATCCGATTCGAGATCTTCTTTGGTTTTTACATTGCCAACTATTTCTAAAGCAGTTAACAGATTGGTTCTCGGAGATCAAAAACATCTGAATAATAAAATTCAATTGAAAATTTACTACATCTCTTATTAAATGAAAAATAAAATCACCTTTTTAAGTTGCTTCATTTTAATCTATGTAACCTCTTTTTCGCAAAGTATTTCAAGTTCTCCTTATTCATTATATGGGGTAGGAAGTTTGTATGATGCAGATTTTGGTTTAATTCCTTCGATTGGTTCTTCCGGGATAGCATTGCCATCCGATACCTTTATCAATAACCTGAATCCGGCTTCTTTGGCATATTTACCTCAGAATCATTTTATGTTTGAAGTTGGAGGAAAAGCTATCGCAACAACTTTTCAGACCAGTTCTAAAACCGAAAAGCGTAATAATTTTCAGTTTTCACATATCGCTTTTGCGTTTCCTGTTACTAAAAATTCCAGTTTTAGCATTGCTTTACGTCCTTATTCAAGTGCTGCATTTAAAATTTCGGATTTAAAATTGCCTATTTCTAACAGTTCAGAATATTATACTTTAAGTGCTGAAGGATCTGGGGGATTAAATAGTTTTGATTTTTCATATGGGTATAGGGTAAGTAAAAAATTATCGGTTGGAGCTTCTGCAACTGTGTTATTTGGAAATACGACCGATGACAGAAGTTATATTATTGCAAGTTCATTAACGACCATTAATAAAAAAACAGATTATAATGGTTTGCGGGCAACTTTGGGGACCCAATATAAAATTGATTCGACTTTTACTATAGCTTCAACTTTTAAGATGCCTTCTCGAATTAAGGCTTCAAAGGTACAATCGATAGAGAGTATAAGTAATTCAAATAGCAGTGTAATAGAAACAGATGTTGCTTCAGATACGGATGATTATTATATGCCCTTAGAAATTGGATTTGGTATAAGTAAGCGTTTTAAAAATAACCTGAATATGATTCTTGATTATGAAAAAAGCTTGTGGAATGATACCAATCAATCAGAATTGTATGGAGATTTTGTAAATCAGGACCGTTTTGCTTTAGGATTTACTTATAGAAAGAATAAAAACATTAGAAGTTATTCGGACAGAATCCAATATGCAACAGGACTAAATTTTGATACAGGTTATCTGGAAGTTGATGGAAAAAGGGTTAATAATGCAGCAATTTCTTTTGGAGTTACCCTGCCTATAGACTACACTTTTTCGGCTATTAATATCTCCTATTCATACGGACAAAAAGGCAGAATCGGAGATGGTTTAATAAAAGAAAACTATCATAAATTATCTCTTAATTTATCATTGGACGGAATTTGGTTTGCTAAGCGAAAAATAGAATAACAGCTTAAAAATCCTTATGGATCACATTGTATTTGTTTTTTAAAATTGACTTTAAAACTGAAGGATCGGAATTGGAGAAAAATACAGACTCACTTTTTTCAGCATTCGAAAAACCTACTTTTTCCCGCAATATATTTTGAGTTTGCCTTGCAACTGCTTCTCCCGAATCTATAATCTGAATATGCTCAGGAAGAATTTTTTTAATCTGCGGAATCAAATACGGATAATGACTGCATCCTAGAACAAGATAATCAATATTTGCATCAATCATAGGCCTTAAATATGATTCCAGCAGCTGAGTCATTTCGGGAGAATTTAGATTACCATCTTCTATAAGCTGGACTAATCCATAACCCACCTGTTCTATTATTTTGGTCTCATGAAACATTTCGGCAGTTTTATTAAACAGCTCACTGTTTAAAGTGCCTTTAGTAGCTAAAATACCGATAACCTGTGTTTTCGAATTATTGGCAGCTGGTTTTATTGCAGGTTCAATTCCAATAAATGGAATGTCATAATCAGCACGAAGTTCCTGAATGGCGTTTGTTGTGGCAGTATTGCAGGCAATAACAATTAGCTTACATTTATTTTCAATCAAAAAATCAACATTTTTTTTACTTAAAGCAACAATCTCCTCTTTGGTTTTTTGACCATAAGGAGCATTTTTACTATCTGCTAAATAGATGGTGTTTTCATTTGGCAGCAGTTCATGAATAGCACTCCATATTGAAGTTCCGCCAATTCCGGAATCAAAAACACCTATAGGATTATTGTTCGTCATAAAACAAAGTTACATTTTTTTCAGAATCTAAATTCGTACTTTTTATTGGATTTTAAACTAAATAATCTGAATTTTAACCTAATTTTTGGTCACTTTTTTACAAACCTTATCCTGAAATATTTCTTTATATTTGCAGTATGAAATTAGCCTGGTTTTTGTTTTCAATTTACGTAGTTTCACTATCATTACTGCCTTGTAATGATATAGATGATTGTGGCTCATTTGCAAAAACAGAACTTCATAAAAATCATTCTCAAGATAAAAATACAGATTCCCAAGATGATCTGTGTGCCCCTTTTTGTTCCTGCACCTGTTGCGGGGTGCATGGTTTTCAATTTCAAAACCACATTTTTAAAAAAGAAAAAATCATTAATTGTACCGATTCCGGAAAACAAAATGATTTTTATATTTTTAACAATTACAAAACTATTTATTTAGGAATTTGGCAGCCACCAAAGTTAAGTTAAATCAGTATTGACTTTTTTACCCATGGCTTTTGCTTCTGGGACTATTTAGTATTTATTTAATTTAATATCAAATGACAAAATATATTTTTATTTTGGCAATGCTTACATGTACGTTTGCGTATAGCCAAAACACTCTGAAAGTTATCGTAAAAGATAGCAAATCTCATGAAAATTTAATTGGAGTTTCAGTCTATATAAAAGACACTGCTATTTCCGGAATAACTGATAACAATGGTTTTTTAGAATTGTCTTCTATTAATAATGGAGAGCAAAAAATCAGTTTTAGTTTTTCAGGTTATGAAGAATCGCTAATTGCTGTAAATTTTCCTCAACAAAATAATGAAATTTTAACGGTTGAACTGACTTCAAAACAAGAAGAAGAATTAGATGAGGTTATTGTCCAGTCAACCCGTACCAGCAGGACTATAAAAAACACACCAACCAGAATCGAATCTATTGATGCCGAAGAACTGGCTGAGAAAGCGAATATGAAACCCTCTAATGTCAGTATGGTTTTGCATGAAAGTACAGGATTACAGGTACAGCAAACATCAGCAACAAGCGGGAATGCAAGCATCCGTGTCCAGGGACTTGATGGCCGATATACACAATTATTAAAAGACGGTTATGCAAACTTTGGCAATTTTGCAAGCGGTCTGAGTATTCTTGAAATTCCACCTTTGGACTTACAACAAGTTGAGGTGATAAAAGGTCCATCTTCAACATTATACGGAGGAGGGGCAATCGCCGGTGTGATTAATTTTATATCAAAAAAACCTAAAGAAAAAGGAGAATATAATTTTATATTAAATCAATCTAATATTGGTCAGACAAATATTGGGGCTTATGCATCGCAACGAAAAGGTAAATTTGGATATTCAATACTCGGATTGCTTAATTTTCAGAAGGCTTATGACGTAGATGATGATGATTTTTCAGAAGTTCCAAAATCTCATAATTTTACTGTAAACCCAAGATTATTTTATTATCCTTCGGAAAGCTTGAGTTTTATGATTGGAAATAGTTTTACCAAAACAGATATGGAAGGCGGAGATATGTATGCTATTGCAGGAAATGCGGATGCCAATCATGTTTATTTTGAAAAAAATAAAACAATAAGGAATACTACAACTTTTGAAATCGACAAAAAATTTGAAAATCAAAATAGCTTTAAATTAAAACAAAGTTTAAGCATCTTTGATCGCAAAATCAATATTCCGAATTATGAGTTTTCAGGAATAAATACAAATGCTTTTACAGATGTGTCGTATGTCATAAACAGGGAAAAATACAGTGTAATAAGTGGTGCGAATTTAGTGTATGATAATTTTGAGGAAAGAAATATTAATACTTTAGATGCTAAATCATTCACTACAGGAGTCTATATTCAGCATACTTGGGATGTTTCTGAAGCTGTTAAATTAGAAAATGGTTTGCGATTTGATAATGTTGCCTATTCCAATATAAATTTCTCAAAAAATCAAAATTTCTTTTTGCCAAAAATTTCAGCATTATTCAAAATAAATTCGCAATGGAGTAGTAGAGTAGGAGCTGGTCTGGGATATAAAATCCCTACTGTATTTACAGAACAAACAGAAACAGTGCAATATCAGAATGTACAAGCTTTGCAGAATGTTAGTGCCGAAAAAAGTATTGGAGGAACGGCAGATGTCAATTATAAAGGAGAAATTTTTTCAGATTTAAAATTTGCTGTAAATCAAATGTTTTTTATAACAAAAATTAATAAACCATTGGTTTTACAGAATAATTCGGGCAACCTGTTTTTTGTAAATGCTTCTGATCCGGTATTAAGTAAAGGATTCGAAACTAATTTGAAGTTTATCTATAAGGAAGATTTTAAACTTTTTGTTGGATATACTTTTACAGATGCAGAGGCCAAATATTTGACGGGGAATCAATTTTTACCCTTATTGCCAAAGAATAAAGTTAACCTTGCACTGATTTATGAAAAGGAGAATAATTTTAAGATGGGTTTAGAAGGCTATTTTACTGATCAGCAATTTTTGTATGACGGAACCAAAACGCCAGCTTATTGGGAATTTGGTTTCATGGCTGAAAAAACTTTATGGAATAATTTTGCCTTTTTTATCAATTTCGAAAACTTTACAGATACCAGACAAAGTAAATATAAAAGTGTTGTAAATGGACCACATAATGCACCAACTTTTGATGATATCTGGACGCACACGGAAGGTTTCACTATTAATGGAGGTGTAAAAATAAAATTGTAAAAACAAAAAAATGGCTCAACTTACAAGTTTGAGCCATTTTTTATAATAAGAAATATGGTTTTCTTAGAATCCTAAATCTTTTTTAACGTCAGCAGTAATGTTTGGACCATCAGCTAATAAAAGAGTAGAACCATCTAATACATATTGGAAACCTTTAGCTTTTCCAACTTTTTGGATAGAAGCTCTTACTTTTTCCATTAAAGGTTTTACGATATCAGTTTCTTTTTGTTGAAGTTCTTTTTGAGCATTGTCTCTGTAATCAACAATTCTTTTTTGCATATCCTGAACTTCTTTAGAACGCTCAGTATTTACGGCTTCTGTTACAGTAGTAGATTCAGCTTCATACTTTTTGATTTTTACCTGATATTCATCAACCATTTTTTTGTATTCTGCATCGTATGTTCCACTTAATTTTTGTAGTTGATTTTGTGCATCAAGCATAGCTGGCATCTTCGACATAATCTCGCTAACATCAACATGAGCTGTTTTAGCCTGCGCATTCATTGTATTGTTAGCAGTTAAAATAAGCACTGCAGCAATTAGTAAAGTTTTGATTTGTTTCATCATTTTAAAAATATTAATTAATTATTGGTCGTATTTGATTTCTGTGTTTCAGCTTCTTTTGCTTTTTTAGCCGCTTCTCTTTCTTCTTTGATTTTCTTTTTTCTTTCTTCTAATTCTTTCTTACGTTGTTCGTAAAGTTTTTGTCTTTCCTCTGCTTTATTAACCGTCGGTTCAGTCGTTGTTGTTTGTTCCGGCGTTTCTGTTGTGACCGTTGTAGCAGGTTTTGCAGTTGTTTCTGTTTTAGCTGTTGCGTCAGTTTTAGCAGTTCCAGAAACCGTGCCATTTTTTTTAGCTGCTTTTTCAGCCGCTATGGCATTTCTTTTGTCTTCATACTCTTTTTTCTTGGCTTCCTGCTCCAACTTTCTGTCTGCCATTAGTTTTTCCCTTGCGGCCCTTCTCTCGTCTAACGCTTTTTGTCTGTCTGCCATTGCCGGATTTTCATCAATGGCGTTTTCAAGATTCTCTTTAGCTTCCTGTATTTTCAACTGCTTTTTAGTTAGCTGTTGTCTCTTATCTGTTCGGTTTAAAACACGTATAACCTGATCACTGATGTCAAATCTTTTTGCTGAAAAAAGCATAGTAAGATCAGATGATTTATCAAAAATAAAGTCATAGTTTTTAGCTTCTGCAATATCCTGAACAGCAGTAAAAACCTGATCTTGTATTGGTTTTGCCAAAGCAGCTTTTTGAAGCATTAAATTTCCGTCAGCTCCAAATTGCTTTTGCTGATACAATAGCATTTCATCTTCAAGAAATCTGATTTCGGTTTCCTTTTCCTCAATAAGCTCCTTTGTCAGTAAAGCTTTTTCAGCTTTAAGGCTTTCTTTGAGTTTGCTAATTTCTATTTTTTTCGTTTCAATTTCCTGCTTCCATTTAGTAGCTTTTAATTCTAATTGGGCTTTAGCTTCTTTATAATCAGAAACGTTTTCCAAAATATACTCCATGTCAATGTAGCCAATTCTGGTTGATCGCGTCTGACCCTGATTTGTATTTGCTACAATCAAGGCTAAAAATATAAATAAAAATTGTTTTTTCATAAACTAATTTATTTTAAGATTTTTAACCAATATCATTTTCCTAAAACTGTTGTCCAATAATAAAGTGAGTTTCCCAACCATTTGCCTTATTGGAAGTTGCTCCTGGTAAAGCATCAAAACCATAACCGAAATCAATACCTAATAATCCAAATGCAGGCATGAATACACGTAAACCGGCACCAGCTGAACGATTTAAATCAAAAGGATTATAACCTTTGAAATCTTTATAAGATGATCCAGCTTCTAAAAACGTTAAAGCATAAATAGATGCTGAAGATTTTAATGTAATTGGGTAGCGTAATTCCATAGAGAATTTATTGTAGATTGTCGCTCCAATTTGTTCTCCCGCATTATTTACCGGTGTCAATGAGTTGTTTGGATATCCTCTCAACTGAATCGTTTCCCTTCCATCCATTGAATAATTTGCCATACCGTCTCCTCCTAAATAAAAACGTTCAAAAGGGACAACACCTCTGTCATGATTGTAAGCTCCTAAGAAACCAAACTCTGTTAATGTTCTTAAAACTAATTTACCATATACTTTAGTATACCAATCCGCTTTAAATTTAACTTTATAGTATTCCAGCCAATTGTATTTTTTCTGATCTACTTTTGCAGGGTCTGCTCCGGCTTCCTGATAAGTACTCACTCTGTTTCCGCTTGAGTCTAGGTAATCACCAGCTTTAACCATTTCCCCATTTGCATCGGGTGCAGTTGCATCTGCTGTAGCTCTTAATTTGTACTCTTGTTTATCTCCTAATGTCGCATAATTTACACCATTCCATAATGAATAAGGGGGTGTTAATTTTGCTGAAATGCTGAATTCCGATCCATAAGTTGGGAATATTGGATTAACTCCCTTGTTGCTTCTCGAAAGTCCAATAGTGTAAGCAATGTTTCTTGATGCTCCATTTGCAAAGGTAAATAAACCAGTGCTATAATTATTTAAATCATAATGCTGATAACTAATAGATTGTGACAATACGAAGAAATCATCCGGAACAGTTAACCTTTTAGCTAAACCGACTTGTAATGTAAGAATATTAAAACTTTTACTTTTGTCAACATTTCGTGTTACATAATTGTTTAGGAATTGTTTGCTGTAGGAAATAGAAGAGCTAAATTGTACAGGCTTTTTCCCTCCAAACCATGGTTCTGAAAATGATACACTATAGGTTTGAAAATATGTGCTTCCTTGTAATCTTAGCGATACTTTTTGTCCGTCTCCCATCGGTAAAGGTTTGTATGCTTCTTTGTCGAATAATTTTCGGGCTGAGAAGTTATTAAATGACAATCCTAAAGTTCCTATGAATCCGCCACCGCCATAACCTCCTTGAAGTTCAATCTGGCTTGAACCTTTTTCAACTAAATTATACTCAATATCAACAGTTCCGGCACCGGCATCTACGTTTTTAAATTTAGGATCAATTGCTTCCGGATCAAAAAATCCTAATTGCCCAATTTCACGAATAGTTCTTACCAAAAGTTCTTTACTGTATTTTTCTCCAGGTTTAGTTCTTAATTCACGGTAAATCACACGGTCATTTGTTTTGTCATTTCCAACTACTGATATTTTGTTGAAATAAGCAATTGGGCCTTCAGTTACTCTAATTTCAAAATCAATAGTGTCATTTACTGTTTTAACCTCTACGGCATTAATATTTGAAAATAAATATCCGTTATTTTGATACAGGTTTGTAATATCTTCGGCGTCAGGTTTTGTCTTGTCTGCAATTCTCTTTTCAAGTAAAACACCATTATAAGTTTCTCCTTTTTTAATACCTAAATAACGGTTTAAAACCTGGTCAGAATAAACAGTATTTCCTAAAAATTTAATGTTTCCGAAGTAGTATTTGTTTCCTTCCTCTAAATTAATTTTAATGGCAAGCATGTTTTTTTCTTTATTATAAACGACAGAGTCATATATAATACGGGCATCACGATATCCTTTTTCTTTGTATTTTGCAATAACTTTTTCTAAGTCGCTTTTGTATTTTTCAGGAATAAATTTTGAAGATTTTAGTATGCGAAATACATTCTTTTGTTTAGTGTCTTTCATGGCACTTCTCAACTTACTGTCTGTAAATTGTTTATTTCCTTCAAAATCAATACTGCTGATTTTTACCTTATCGCCCTTATCAACACGAACAAGCATGTTTACATTATGTCCGGCTGTAGAATCAGCAGGAGTAGTAGTAATAGTTACTTTTGTATTGTAAAAACCTTCCTTTTTATACTTGTTTTCAATGTAATTTTTTGTGGTCGTGATTAAGTTTTCGTTTACAATTTTACTTTTCGTTAAATTGTTATCTTTTATTAATCCTTCAACTTTACTCTTTTTGACACCAACAAATTTTACTTCCTTAAGTTTTGGAAGCTCTATTATATTTAAGTCTAAATAGATGCTGTCATTTTCGACTTTATTTACATAAAAAGTAATTTCGTCAAAAAGACCAAGTTTACCTAATTTTTTAATTGCACCACTAATTTCTTCGCCAGGAACAGTAATTTCCTGACCTTTCTGAAGGCCCGAAAACGTTACAACTGTTTGTTCATTGAAGCTTATTTTACCAACAACAGAGACTTTCGCAAGAATGTATTTTTTTCCCTGATCAAAAGGAATTCTTTCCTGCGCTTTTATTTGTGAAAAACTACCCAAAAGAACCAGGGTAAGGGCTATTTGTATTCTTTTTTGTAACACTAAAAAATTATTTAATTTGTTCACTGGTTTTTCCAAATCTACGTTCTCTTTTTTGATAACTAATGATAGCCTCATATAAATCTTGTTCTTTAAAGTCTGGCCAGAGGACATCAGTAAAATATAATTCTGCATAAGCAATCTGCCACAACAAAAAATTACTTATTCGATGTTCTCCACTCGTTCGTATTAATAAATCTACGTCGGGTAAATTTTGCGTGTAAAGATGCTCATTTATAATTGAATCGTCAAGACTGTCTATTGAAATTATATTATTTTTAACTTTATTACTGATGATTTTAATGGCATTTACCAATTCTTCCCTTGATCCGTAACTTAAGGCCAGTGTTAGGGTTAGACGGGTATTGTTTTTTGTCTTTTCAATAACATCCATCAATTCTTTTTGTGCAGATTTTGGTAATTTTTCAAGGTTTCCAATAGCATTAAGTTTGATATTGTTTTCCTGGAGAGTTGTAAGCTCTTTTCTTAGGGAATTGATAAGTATTTTCATTAATGCATCTACTTCTAATTTTGGACGATTCCAGTTTTCTGTAGAAAAAGCATATAATGTTAGAAACTCAATGCCGATTTTAGCACAGGTTTTGATGGTTTCCTTAACTGATTTTGTACCATTTTCATGGCCAAAAGCACGAAGAAAACCTTGTTGTTTTGCCCAACGCCCATTTCCATCCATGATAATGGCCAGATGTTTGGGTAAATTATCTGTATTTATAGATTCTAATAAATTCATTTTATTCTGCACAATAGCAAGGTTTTTGTCCAAAGGTATATGTTAATGTAGCTCCTGTAAAAACATACCAGTCTTTATTGTTTAAATTTCCGAAACGATTATTTGCTAACGAATCGTCTTTAGGAAAGCTTCCGTCGATGTTATCTGTAAAAGTATAACGGGCCCCAATTTCCGCTGCCAAAACAAAATGACGGCTTATGTTTGATTTTAGTCCTAATATTATAGGTATGGCAAATGAAGAACTTGATCCTTTATTTTTTTCAGTTTGTCCGTTTACTATATATAATTCATCATATCTAAAATAACTTAGGCCTGAAAATACGTAAGGCGTGAGTTTTGGATCTAAGTCATGTAAATTAAAGTCGAAGAAATTAAATTCTAATCCGGCGGAAAGTTCTTTTATGTTGTTCTTAAAGTTAAAGCCTCTTTTGTTTCTTCCTCCTTCTTTTGAATCTAAATCATTTCCTGCAATTGTAGATTGGGTATATGAAAAGCGATATGCATGACGCGGGCTTTTATTCCATTTATACAAAATTCCAAAAGCAGGTTTTTCAGGAGAGATATAAGTAGTACTTCCTACATCCCCAACAAAGTTGCTTCCGCCAAGAAAGACACCAATCTCATTTATTTGAGCATTCAGTGTAATAAAGGGGAAAAAACATAACAATAAATTAAAAATTTTCTTCATTTAATTCAAAATTGCGTGCAAATATAATAATTATCAATACGAATCAACGTTCCTTTAGCTAAATGTGTCTTTTTTTAAATTTACTGTATGATTTTGAGACATTTAATGAAGATTCGATATGTGTAGAACGGGAAAAAGTACTAATATCGTATAGCCGGAATTCGGAAAAAGGTTTAATTTCTTTTATCCTCTCCCCAAAGCAATTTTTTCCTGAGGGTTTTTAAGAAAGTTTCGCCTGGAATTTCAACCATTTTAATTTTAAAATTTGTTTTTTTGATGGTTAAAACCGATTCGTTTTTAATTGATGCAATTCTCGAATCTAATGATACTAAATATTGATCTTCTCTTCCGGAAACACGAAGTTTAATTTCAGTATCATCAGGTATAACCAGTGGTCTTGCATTTAGATTATGAGGTGCAATAGGGGTAATTACAAGGCTTTTTACATCTGGAGTTAATATTGGTCCGCCACAACTCATAGAATACCCTGTTGAGCCTGTTGGTGTTGAGAGTATAAGTCCGTCTGCCCAATACGAGTTCAAATATTCATTATTTAAATAAGTTTCAACGGTAATCATCGAAGTTGTGTCTTTTCGGCTAACGGTAACTTCGTTCATTGCAAAATTTAAATCATCTTCGATGGCATCATTTTTCGGATCGCAGGTAAGGCTTAACAAAGTTCTTTCGGAGATGGTGTAATTTTTATCAATAACAAACTGTAAAAACCCATCAATACTTTCTTTTGGAACAGTTGCCAGAAAACCTAATCTCCCGGCATTAATTCCTAAAATTGGTACACCGGAATTACGAACTAAGGTGGCTGCTCTTAAAATAGTTCCGTCACCCCCGATACTTATCAACATTTCAAAACTATCGTCGAGTTCTGTTTTTGCTGAGAAAGTTTTGTATTCTTTTGTAATTAATTGTTTCTCATAAAGCATTTTCAGAAAGTTTTCTTCAATGACCATTTCGACATTATTGGTATTAAAAAACACAAAAATGTCTTTAATAATAGGTTCTGTACTATTTTGATAATATTGTCCGTAAATGGCTACTTTCATTTTTTTAAATTAGATAATGAGAAAATTTGATAATGTGCCAATGTGAAAATTATTTAATTGACTCATTTTCTGATTGTCACATTTAAATTATATATTAAGGTATTTGTCTAAATAATCAGAGCGCTCTTTTAAGCTATTGATATAGGTATCTTCCTGATGTTCTGAAATTATATCATAATTGTATCTTCTGAAAGTCTGGATAATTTCATTGATGGCACCCAGTCCAATTTTTATAGTAATCTGAACATTTTCCAAATTTGCTTCAGAAACAAAACTACCTAATACTTTTCCATTGTTGCTTTCTACAATTTGAGCCACTTCACTCATTGAATAATCCAAAAGACCTTTCTGAACAATGATAATTCCTCCCGGTTCTTTTAAAAACGGAGTTTCCTGAAAAAATTTCATAATGTCTTCCATCTCATAATATCCAATATAAATATTATTTTCATCAAGTATTGGAACCACATTTGTATGATTTTTTGCAAAAACTTCCAGAACATCAAGCCAAATCATCGATTTTCTGGCAAAGAAACGCTCTAAGGTGTATTTGTAGTCAATTATTTTTTTGTCGATGTCAAAAGTTTCAACATCATCAGCTGCTATACTTCCTATGAAAATTCCGTTCTCCAAAACCGGAAAATGCGAAAAATTCATATCTGCAAAAAAATCCTGAGCCGATGCTATCGTTTCCTGACTATCGATTGCTCTAAAATCGTTGGTGATATAGTTGGTAATTTCTGTCATAAGTCGTTTGAAGATTTTGATGCAAAATAATCAAAAAATAGCAAAAAACGCTACGTTTTACTTTGTATTTTTGTCGTTACAAATATAATGTTACTAGAATTAATAATCTATTTATATGACAAAGTTAAGTGTAAATATCAATAAAATTGCTACTCTGCGAAATGCGCGAGGCGGAAATGTTCCTGATTTGTTAAAAGTTGCTGCAGATATTCAGAATTTTGGAGGACAGGGAATCACGATTCACCCGCGTCCGGACGAGCGACATATTCGTTATCAGGATGCCCGTGATTTAAAGGCAATCGTACATACAGAATATAACATTGAAGGAAATCCGCAACATAATTTTATCGATTTGGTCTTAGAATGTAAACCTACGCAGGTAACGTTGGTTCCGGATGCAATTGGAGCTATTACGTCTTCTGCCGGTTGGGATACCATAAAAAATCAATCCTATTTAAGTGAAGTTATTCAGGAGTTTCAACGTAACGGGATCAGAACTTCAATTTTCGTAGATCCGGTTTTGGAAATGATTGAAGGTGCCAAAAAAACAGGAACAGACAGAATTGAATTATATACGGAAGCTTTTGCACATCAATATGGTTTAGGAAATAAAAACGGAATTGATCCTTATGTTAAGTCTGCAGAATTAGCAAATGAGTTAGGTTTAGGGATTAATGCCGGTCATGATCTGAGTTTGGATAATATTCAGTTTTTCAAACAAAACATCCCAGGATTACTTGAGGTTTCAATTGGTCATGCTTTAATTGCAGAAGCTCTTTATCTTGGTTTGGATAATGTCGTTAATATGTATTTGCAAAAATTAAAATAATATGCTTTACTCAAAAATAGAAGGCGAAGGAAAACCTTTCGTTATCATGCATGGTTTTCTTGGAATGTCAGACAACTGGAAAACACTTGCCGGACAATATGTTGATGCAGGTTTTCAGGTTCATATTTTGGACTTACGAAATCACGGTCGCAGTTTTCATTCAGATGAATGGAGTTATGAAGCAATGGTGCAGGACGTATTCGAATATTGTCAGGGAAATCAACTGAATAAAATAGATATTTTAGGACATTCGATGGGGGGGAAAGTAGCAATGCTTTTTGCAACGACACACCCCGAAATTGTAGATAAATTAATTGTAGCCGATATTGGTCCAAAGTTTTACAAACAGCATCATCAGGATATTTTGGCAGGATTAAATGCAGTAGATTTCTCTGTAAAGCCAAGTCGAAATGATGTTGAAGCAATTGTAACACAATATGTTCCGGATTTTGGGACACGTCAGTTTTTATTAAAAAATTTATATTGGAAGGAACCCGGACAATTGGCTTTTCGATTTAATCTGGCAGTTTTCAATAATAATTTAGATGCCATCGGAAAAGCTTTGGCTGATGGTTTGGTTTTCGAAAAGTCAACCTTATTTATTAGAGGAGGAGAATCGGGATATATTTTAGATTCGGATTTTGATGCTATCCGTGAGCATTTTCCAAACGTTAAATTCGAAACGATTCCAAATGCGGGACATTGGCTTCATGCCGAAAACCCAAAAATGTTCTTCGAATTGACGACTGCATTTTTAAAAGAATAATTGGTTTCGGAAAAATTTTATTACATTTATTAAAAACTTTAAAAAAGAAAATATGAAACTATTAATCAGACTGCTTGTTACTGCCGTCCTTGTTTTATTAATCGGTCATTTTATGCCGGGCATACATGTTGTTAGCTTTACAACAGCCATAATTGTTGCAGTAGTTTTAGGATTGTTGAATGTTTTTATAAAGCCTATATTAGTAGTCCTGACTTTTCCGGTAACTATTGTTACCCTCGGATTGTTTTTGTTGGTTATTAATGCAGTAATAATTTTGCTTTGCACTAAAATTGTCGGAGGATTTCATGTTGATTCATTTTTGACGGCTTTATTGTTCAGTATTATCTTGTCAGTTCTTCAATCAATTGCCAATAAAATTATTGGAGAAGACAAATGATTTAAAAATATCAAAGTGCGTTTTAAACGTCTTCAAATACAATAGATTAAAAACTTGGTTGGGTTGCAAAAATTTTATAATTTTGCAACCCAATTTTATTATGTAAATTAAAGAAGAAGATGGATATTAAAAGAGTAGCAAAAGACGCTGTGAATGAAACAATTGTAATGACAGTTGTTCACATGGATTATAAAGGTCAGGTAGCAAAAAGAATAAACGAAAAAATGCCTTTGGCGACTGTTAAAGGTTTTAGAAAAGGACAAGTGCCAAAAGACCTTGTTGAAAAACAATACGGAAAAGCAATTAAACAGGAAGAAGTTAAAAAAGTAGTTGATTTGGCTTTAGAGCGTTTTGTGCAATCTGAAAGACTAAATCTTTTAGGAACTCCTCTTCCTAAAGTAAATGAAAACTTTGATTGGGATGCTGAAGAATTAACTTTTGAATATGAAATTGGTTTGGTTCCTAACTTCGAAATTGATTTGGAAGCAAAAAACAATATCGTAAAATACATCGTTACTGCTGATGATAAATTAATCGACGGTCAGGTAGAGCGTATCCAAAAACAATTCGGAAAAGCAAATCCTGTTGAAAAAATTACTGCAGACTCTGATATTACAGGAACTTTCGTAAACGCAGAAAACGGAATCGAAAACAAAACAACTTTTTCATTGTCAGTTTTCAAAGATAAAAAAACAGCTGATTTATTTGTAGGTAAAGAAGTTGGTGATGTAGTTACAGTAAACACAAAAGGTTTGTTTGAAGACGATCACCAATTAATGGATTACTTAAAAGTGGGTCACGATAATGTTCATGATTTAGCAGTTGATGTAGCTTTTACAGTTGAAGCAATCAATGTTTCTGAACCAGCAGAATTAAACCAGGATTTATTTGATAAACTTTTTGGTGAAGGAAAAGTAGCTTCATTAGAAGATTTGAAAGCTAAAATTAAGGAAGATGCTGAAGCACAATTCGCACAACAGGCAGATCAAAAATTATTACTGGATGTTCAGGATTTCTTAATCGAAAATACAAAATTTGATTTACCGGCTGAATTCCTTAAAAAATGGTTACAGACTGTTGGAGAAAAACAACTTTCTGCAGAAGAAGCTGAAGTTGAATATGCAAGATCTGAAAAAGGATTGCGTTTTCAATTAATTGAAGGAAAAGCAATGGCTCAAAGTAATATCCAAATCACGTTTGAAGATTTAAAAGCTTTTACAACAAGAGCAATTAAACAACAAATGGCTCAATTTGGCCAGACAAATCCAACTGACGAAGAGGTTCAGGGAATTGTAGCAAGAGTTTTATCTAACCAGGAAGAGGTGAAAAGACTTTCTGAGCAGGTTGTTGCAGAAAAATTATTGGAAGTGTTTAAAGAAAAAGCAAATCCAACAACTAAAGAAGTAACTTACGAAGAATTTATTGCTGCGTCTTACGGAGAATAAATTCAGTAGAAAGTTAAAAGTTGTAAAGTCGAAAGTTGTGGAGTAGAGATTTATTAGTTTTATTTCAAATTTTAAGATTTTATTACAGATACTGAAAGATAAAAAATAGTTATATTTGAGCGTCAAAAAGATAATTTTTGACGCTCTTTTTTTAAGTTTTTATTTCATAAATCTCAAAACTTGAAACTTATCAAATATAAAAAGAAGACAAATTGACATCATTTATAAAAAGGTATGAACTTTGTTTAATCCGTTTAAAGTCACTTTCAGACTTTAGACTTTCAAACTTTTAAACTAAAAATATGAACTACGGTAAAGAATTCAAAAAATTTGCTACAAAGCACCAGGGAGTAAACGCAATGTACTATGACAAAATCATAGCTGCAATGAACCCAACTAATATGACACCATATATTATTGAAGAACGTCAGTTGAATATTTCTCAATTAGATGTGTTTTCAAGATTAATGATGGACAGGATTATCTTTTTAGGAACAGGTATTGACGATCAGATCGCCAATATCGTTCAGGCTCAGTTATTATTTTTAGAAAGTGCTGATGCTTCAAAAGATATTCAAATTTATCTAAATTCTCCCGGAGGAAGTGTTTATGCCGGATTAGGAATTTATGACACTATGCAATACATCAAACCAGACGTGGCGACAATTTGTACAGGAATGGCAGCTTCTATGGGAGCGGTTTTATTATGTGCAGGAGCAGCAGGAAAACGTTCGGCTTTACCACATTCAAGAGTAATGATTCACCAGCCATCAGGAGGAGCACAGGGAGTTGCTACAGATATGGAAATCAACTTACGTGAAATGTTGAAACTGAAAGATGAATTATACAATATTATATCTCAACATTCAGGACAAACTTTTGATAAAGTACACAAAGACAGTGAGCGTGATTACTGGATGAAAGCTGACGAAGCCAAAGAATACGGAATGATTGATGAAGTGTTGAAAAGAGGTTAAAAATTAGTTTAAAGTTTCAGGTTTCAGGTTGCAATTGCTAACTTGAAACTTGAAACGTTTTAAACTTGAAACATAAAAAATGGCAAAAGTAGTATTAGAATGTTCGTTTTGTGGAAGAAAAAAGCCAGAAACCAATTTATTGATTGCAGGTATCAACGCACATATTTGTGATAAGTGTATTGAACAGGCACACGGAATTGTATTAGAAGAATTAAAATCAAGCGGAAGTGCAAAGCTTGTCGGGGACTTAATTTTAAAGAAACCAAAAGAAATCAGAGCTTTCTTAGATCAATATGTTATTGGTCAGGACCAGACAAAAAAAGTAATGTCGGTTGCGGTTTATAATCACTACAAACGTTTAATGCAACAGCAATTAGACGATGAAGTTGAGATCGAAAAAAGCAATATCATTATGGTTGGTCAAACCGGAACAGGAAAAACATTGGTGGCTAAAACCATCGCAAAAATGTTAGACGTTCCTTTGGCTATTGTTGATGCAACCGTACTTACAGAGGCAGGTTATGTGGGTGAGGATGTCGAAAGTATTTTGACGCGTTTACTGCAGGCTGCAGATTATGATGTAACCAAAGCTGAAAGAGGAATCGTTTTTATTGATGAAATAGATAAAATTGCCCGTAAGAGTGATAATCCATCAATAACTCGTGACGTTTCCGGTGAAGGTGTGCAACAGGCTCTGCTGAAATTATTAGAAGGAACAGTTGTCAATGTACCTCCAAAAGGAGGACGTAAACATCCGGACCAGAAATTTGTTGAGGTAAATACACAAAATATCTTGTTTATAGCCGGTGGAGCTTTTGATGGAGTAGAACGCATTATTTCTAAACGTTTGAACCGTCAGGCAGTTGGTTATTCAACTTCTAAAAATGTGGATAATATTGACAAAGACAATCTATTGCAATATATTATTCCAAAAGATATCAAAGATTTCGGTTTGATTCCGGAAATCATTGGTCGTTTACCTGTTTTGACACATATGGATCCTCTGGACAGAGAAACATTGCGTGCGATTTTAACACAGCCAAAAAATGCCTTAATCAAACAATATCAAAAGTTATTTTTGATGGATGAAGTGGAATTCAGTATTACTGATGAAGCTTTGGATTTTATTGTTGATAAAGCTTTAGAATACAAATTAGGAGCTCGTGGATTGCGTTCGTTATGCGAAGCTATTTTGACAGATGCGATGTACGAATTGCCAAGTTCAGACGATAAAGTGCTGACAATTGACAGAGATTATGCCAAACATACTTTGAGTAAAAATTTATTGAAAAGAATGGAAATTGCTTCTTAAATTTTAAAATATATTTATTTAAAAACCTGTTCATTTATTGAGCAGGCTTTTTTGTTTTTAAGAGTATTTTGTTTTCATTTTTAAGTAGATGGTTAAGGCTGGCGCATGCGTTTTATAGCGACTGCTGTATGATTTAATGTAAATAACATTATTCAAGATGGTTTTAACACTAGTGGAACTGAACTAGAAACTATTTTAAAGTTTAATTAATGAAGTGAACTATATAGATACAAGAAGTGTTTACACAAAATGATTATGAAGTACTTTACTTTACATAAAAAGATTTTAGATACCACTGATTATATACCTAATGTAGCTGGTGATAAATTGCCCATTGATAAACGTAAAAGTCTGGGTGTAATCGCGAAAGAACTAACAGATGTAAATGGTGAATTTGATTACCTGAGATGTTATGGCTTTGGGGACGAAGATAACCCGGATGATTTTAGAGTATGGGAAAGTCAACGATTTGATATATATAGGTTTACAATGACAGACGTAAATAGATTGTTTGTATCGGAAAAATGCATGTCGATATTGTCAAAGTATAGATATCCGGAGTCAGAATTTAAGTTCTACCCTGCGAAATTATTGTTTCAAGGACAAAAGTATAACTATTTCATTTTTCAACAGCATGACGATATTTCAAATATGGATCAGGCAAACACCGAATATGTGATATATGATCCAATCACTAATAATGTTGTTGAGAATTATGATGGAGAATTGCCAACGCAAGGCAATTATGACTTAATATTTTCCCAATTAGAATCCAAAAATCTTAAAATGAAATTTAGCAGGCTTGTTCTCAATAACTCTTTTAATATTTTTTCTCTACGTTGGTTTTTTTGGGGTGCTTTTATAATTATTGATGAAAACGTTAAAGAAGATTTAGAACGGAATGAAGTGACGGGAGTGGACTTTGAGGAAATAGATTTTGAGATACAGTTTAAAAATGTTCAATAGCAGATTACTCAGTACCTCATCCTAAGTTATCAACCCAGATGAGGAAAAGATTTTAACAATAGTAGAGAATGTAAGCAATGCTGAGAAATTTGATGCTTTGAAAGACCTTGTTATGCGAGTAAAGAAGCAAATCAAAAATGAGGATATTAACGGCTCACAAAAGCTAAATGAGATAACGGTTAAATGATTATGAAATACTTCACATTAGAGAAGACATTATTTAATGGTCCTTACTATATACCCAATGTAGCAGGAGACAAGCAACCTCTTGATAAACGTAAAATCCTTGCTCAAATCACTAAAGAATTGATTGATGTAAATGGAGAATTTGATCTAAGGTGTTCAGGATTTGGGGATGAAGATGATTCGGAAAATGTTAAGTCATGGGAATTTCAAAGGTTTGATGTATACCATTTCATGACTGGCACAAATAGGTTGCTTGTTTCAGAAAAATGCAAGTCGATATTGTCAAAGTATAGATATCCAGAGTCAGAATTTAAATTCTACCCCGCGAAATTATTATTCCAAGACCAAAAGTATAATTATTCCATTTTTCAACAGCATGACGATATTTCAAATATGGATCAGGCAAACACCGAATATGTAATATATGATCCGATCACTAATAATGTTGTTGAGAAGTATGATGGAGAATTGCCAACGCAAGGCAATTATGACTTGATATTTTCCCAATTAGAATCCAAAAACCTTAAAATAAAATTTAGTAGGCTTGTTCTCAATCATTCTTTTAATATTTTTTCTCTACGTTGGTTTTTTTGGGGTGCTTATGTAATTATTGATGAAAACGTTAAAGAAGATTTAGAACGGAATGAAGTGGCGGGAATGGACTTTAAGGAAATAGATTTTGAAATTCATTTTAAAAACTGATTGAGTGGATTGCATGATTACAAAATTTGAATGTTTTAATAATCCTTTTTCCTTTCCTGATGATTTCTCCAAAGCTGCTGGGGTTGTCCAGCAGTTTCTAATGAAAGATGAAAGAAATTGATGAACTTTTGAAAACGAATAAAAAAGTTTTGATGTGGATTATTAAAAGTCATAACTGTCTCCTGTTATGAAAATGAAAAGTCTATTTTTAGCCCTGATTGAAACGGTATCCTATTGTTGTGGGGTTCACAATAATAGATATAGTGTAAAGAAGGACTAGAGGCAATCTGAAAACGAAACCTCTGCTCCAGAAAAAATTACTGCACCCTAAATTTCTCCCGATATTCAATAGGTTTCATGCCAACCATTTTATAGAATACTTTTCTAAATGCTTTTGGATCATTGTAACCCGTTTTCTCAATAATTTCCGAAATCGAAAGCTGCGTTTGTTCCAGATACTTTTTAGAACTCTCAACCCTGATGTTTTGTAAATATTCTATGGGAGGAATCCCTGTAACTTGTTTAAAACGGCGTGTCATGTTTCGGGCACTCGTCGGAATATCTTTTGTGATCTCTTCTAAGGTTTCAATTGTACTGTATTCGTTTTCAATTTTTTGCTGGAGCCTGGCAACCAAAGTATCATTGTGTAAATGGTTCGGTCTGAAAGTACTGAAATAACTCTGTTTGTACCGGTTTAAATCGATCGAGAAAATTTTAGCAATCTGAACAGCAGTTTCATTTCCACAATATTTCTGCACCAGGAGAATCAGTAAATGAAAAGTTGAGGTTGATCCTCCGCTGGTATACAAACTTCCGTCAGCGGTTAAGGTTTCTTCTGACTTCAATTTTACCAATGGAAACGCTTTTGTAAAGGCACTGCAGGCATCGACATGTGTAGTGGCCAGTTTTTCGTTGAGTAAACCTGAAGCGGCAAACAAAAAAGCACCGGTACAAAAACTAGCCAATTCAGCTCCCGACTGATGCTGTTTTTGTAACCACGGAATAAAATTTTTGTTCTTCGCAATCATTTCACTCATATTGTCTGTGGTAAAAGCGGGAATCAAAATCAAACCCATGATTTCATGTGAAGCTTCAATAGAATTGATTTCGTACCCAAACAATGTTTCCTGATTGATTTGTTCTTCCGATTGAAATATCATAATCTCGAAAGGCTTTTCAGTTTGTTTCAGTTTATTAGCAGTTTCAAAAACTTCTAAAATAGCGGCTATGCTTAATAATTTATAGTCGTATGGTACAATTAAGGCTACTTTCTTACTCATGGTTTTTTATTTTAGAAAATCAACATCTTTACAAAAATAACTATTTTGTCTCAAATGCCCCTAAAGTTGACTTTTATTGTAGCCTAAAGCCTTTTGTAATATTTTACATTTGTTTTTTAAATAATTTGTAATTTTATACAACATGAAAACAAAAATTTTCCTAAATCTTCCTGTCAAAGATTTAAATCGGTCAATTGCATTTTTTACCCAACTGGGTTTTTCATTCAATCCAAAATTTACTGATGATAAAGCAACCTGTTTGATTATTGGAGAAAATATAAATGCAATGTTGTTAGTTGAAGAGTTTTATAAAACATTTACCAATAAGCAAATTTGTAATACTGCTACAACAAGTGAAGTTCTTATTTCGATATCAGTTGAAACTCGTGAAGAAGTAGATGAAATGATCGAAAAAGTTGTTAAAGCCGGAGGATCAGAATATATGAAAACACAAGATTACGGCTGGATGTATCATCGCACTTTTCTGGATATAGACGGACATCATTGGGAGATTTTCTTTATGGATGAAAGTCAAATACCAGATCAAGTATAAATTAAATTTGAAATAATAAATATGATAACAATAAAAACAACGATTAATGCATCAATAAATAAAGTTTGGGAGTTTTGGACTTTGCCGGAGCATATTACAAAATGGAGTTTTGCATCGCCGGACTGGCACACACCTTATGCAGAAAACGATTTGAGAGAAGGAGGAAAATTTAAATCGACTATGGCTGCAAAAGATGGCAGTATGAGTTTTGATTTTGAAGGAGAATATACTTTGGTTAAAACTAATGAAGCTATTGAATATGTAATGGCTGACGGACGTAAGGTTGAAATTAGCTTTAATGAAACTCCAGACGGAGTAGAAATAATAGAGAGTTTTGACCCGGAAACAGTAAATCCGGAAGAAATGCAACGTGGAGGCTGGCAGGCAATTCTGGATAATTTTAAAAGTTATGTGGAGAATAATTAATTATTTAGGTTCAAAGTTACAAAGGCTCAAAGTTTTTAACCTGACACAGACTTAAATTACTTATATCACTTATATGGTTTAAAAAAATTGTATAACGAAAAAAATCAAAAAATGACAAAACAAATATGGTTGAATCTGCCTGTAAAAGACGTGGCAAAAGCGAAAGACTTTTTTGGAAAAATAGGTTTTTCTTTTAATGAACAACACGATACGCCAAGCTCTACATGTATGGTAGTAGGAGAAGGGAATTTTGTAGTAATGCTTTTTGAAGAATCATTATTTGCCGGTTTTTCTCAAAACAAACTTACAGATACACAATCAAGTTCAGAAATTCTGATTTCGATTGATGCTGAAAGCGCTGCAGAAGTAGATGAATTAGCTGAAAAAGTAAAAGAAGCCGGTGGAAATGTTTTCGCACCACCTGCAGAAAATCAGGGCTGGATGTATGGATGTGCTTTTGCTGATTTGGATGGACATCGTTGGAATGTCCTGTTTATGGATTTTAGCAAATTACCTCAATAAAAATTAGAAATGGAAACACTGGAATTTAAAATTAGAATCAAGGCTCCGGCAGAAAAAGTTTGGTCAGTCTTATGGAATGACGAAACGTATAAAAAATGGACAGGTGCTTTTTGTGAAGGTTCCTACGCGGTAAGTGACTGGAATGAGGGCGACAAAATACATTTCATGTCTCCAAGCGGAGAAGGAATGAACAGTATTATCGAAACAAAGATTCCAAATGAATATATGGCGTTTAAACATATTGGTGAAATAAAAGATTTTAAAGAGTTACCAATTGATGAAGAAACCAAAAAATGGAGTGGTGCAATGGAAACTTACCGATTAACTCCGGACGATGAGTTTACGGATTTAGTAGCTCAGGTTGATGTAGTCGAAAAATATATCGATTATTTTAAAGAAGCTTTTCCGAAGGGATTGGAAACGGTAAAAGAATTATCTGAAGAAAGAAAATAGACTAAAGATTGAGAATAAAAATAATAACAAACAATAAAAATAAAATATCATGGCAACATCAGTAAATCCTTATTTAATATTTAATGGAAATTGCGAAGAAGCATTTCTGTTTTACAAATCAGTTTTTGGAGGAGAGTTTCCTTATATCGGAAAATTTAAAGATATGCCTGCAGGCGAAGATGGAGGTTGTGCTGAAGTATCAGAGAAAGATGCAAATAGAATAATGCACGTTTCACTGCCAATTGGAAACACTATTTTAATGGGAAGCGACAGTAGCGAACAATCCGGAGATGTGACTTTTGGAGGAAATTTTTCTGTATCAGTCAATGTCGAAAGCAGGGAAGAAGCAGACAGGATTTTCAACGGATTATCAGCAGGGGGAAATGTTTTTATGGCAATGAATAAAACCTTTTGGGGTGCTTATTTTGGAATGTTCAAAGATAAATTTGGCATTAGCTGGATGGTGAATTTTGATGAAAATGTACCAGCATAAATAACAGACAATTTTAATTTCGAGTGATTTAAAGTTATATAATTTTAATACACGAAGATTATTGTTAAATTAATTCAAAAAAGCACATTAAATTGTGCTTTTTGTGTTTAAAAAAACAAAGGATATTCTTTTTTATCAACAATAGATTGTCGATTTTTGTCGCTTCTAAATCAATAAGGATAAAATGGCACTAGAAGATAAAGAGATAATTTTATTAAAAGTTTCAGGACACGATAAAATAGGAGTGACAGCAGGTTTAACTGCCGTATTGGCCGCTTACGATGCCAATATTTTAGATATTGGACAGGCTGATATTCACGACACACTTTCTTTAGGGATTTTGTTCGAAATTGAAGCGGGTTCTTCTTCAGGCCCTGTTTTAAAAGACTTATTATTTAAGGCGTATGAATTGGAAATTAAGGTTAAGTTCATTCCGATTTCTATTGAAGATTATGAAAAGTGGGTAAAATCACAATCAAAGCAACGTTATATCATTAATATTTTAGGAGAAAAACTGGCGGCTTCCCAATTGGCTGCAGTGACTAAAATAATGTCAGACCAAAATCTGAATATTGATTCAATTATAAGATTGACAGGCAGGACTTCTGTTGTCGAAAAAGAAGAATATCCCCGTTCCTGTATACAATTATCCGTAACCGGAGAAATAGTGAATAAGATTGCCATGACAGCTAATTTTATGGAAATTTCCAGAACATTGGATGTTGATATTTCTTTTCAGGAAGATAATATTTACAGAAGAAACAGACGTTTGGTTTGTTTCGACATGGATTCTACTCTAATTCAGACTGAGGTAATTGATGAATTGGCGGAACTGAATGGTGTGGGTGATCAGGTAAGAGCCATTACAGAATCTGCAATGAATGGAGAAATTGATTTTAACGAAAGTTTCAAACAACGCATGGCTTTGCTGGAAGGCTTAAGTGAAGATGTTTTGCAAAAAGTGGCTGAAAATTTACCAATTACAAAAGGAGCTCATCGTTTAATGAAAGCCTTAAAATATTACGGATATAAAACCGCTATTTTATCAGGAGGATTTACCTATTTTGGTGAATACCTGCAAAAAGAATTGGGTATTGATTACGTTCATGCCAATCAGTTAGAAATTAAAGACGGTAAATTAACCGGTAAATATTTAGGTGATATTGTTGACGGACTTAAGAAAGCCGAACATCTTCAGGCAATTGCCGAAAAAGAAGGTATTCACATCAATCAAACCATTGCAGTTGGTGACGGAGCAAACGATTTGCCAATGCTGAATTTAGCCGGTTTAGGAATTGCTTTTCACGCAAAACCAAAAGTAAAAGAAAGTGCCTCAACATCGATTTCAAGTTTAGGTCTTGATGGTGTTTTGTACTTATTAGGATATCACGACCGATATATTGATATGATGTAATAAACAGATTGTCATTTCGTAGAGGCGCACAGCAGTGCGTCTTCGCAATCAAATAAAAAACAAACCTTAATTCATTTATTAGATTAAGGTTTTTTTATGGGCATGCCCCGCCGAAAAAAGCGGGTCGGGCTATCCGTTGCAATCTTTTGTGCCGAACCCCGGCACAAAAGGATTTCCACTACTATCCCTCATGCAGTGTAGTGGAATTATGGATCTTCATAAAATTATCGCATTTTGTCATTTCGAGGAACGAGAAATCACATCCAATATTCGACAGCAGTACTTTCTTAACTTGTGTGATTTCTCCCAAAAGGGCGAAATGACAAACTTGGCGTTAATTCCTAAATGAATAATTTGAAGTTGATTGTGTTCACGAGCGGGACGCTCGCGACAGCATGGGGATTTAAGTTTTATAAGAAGTTTCTATTTTGAATTGCCTCCTGCTTTAGCTGGAGGAATATGGATTAAAATAGATCAAGGCTTCAGCCAAAATTATTGACAAACTTAAATTTGGCTAAAGCCTATAATTTTGCTGATTTAGCCCAACTAGCTAAAGCTAGTGGCAAGTCATAGTATTAAATTTCTTTTGCTAGTGCGAGCGCCCCGCTCGTACCCGTAAAGAAGCTAATTTGAAGTTTGATTGTGTTCACGAGCGGGACGCTCGCGTTAGCATGTGAGAGACGCTTGCGCCAGCAGTGATTTAGTTGTTTTTTATGAAAGTATATGTTTTTAACGACTTTCCGTTCGGCAATATATTCTCCTCAAAGTCAATTTTACAAAATCCGAATTTGTTAGCACTTGACACCAAATCACTTTCAGAAATTAGCTTAAATATTTGTCCTGCTGATTTAATTGTTTCTATTCCTGTTTGACTGACAGAACTAACTCCATTATTTTCCTGAATTGTTACAATTAAGTGCCCATTTTCCAGGATGATACTATTGATAAATTTAAAGCAAGTGTCAATTTCAACATATTCAAAAATTAATGCGGCCCAAATTAAATTTGCTTTGGTTATTTCTTCGGTTTTTTCAGAAGATATATCAATGTTAATAAGATGTAGATTTGGAATTCGATCCTTGAATCGCTTTTTCGTTTCGTCCAAATAGTTTTGATTTATATCGATACCAAATACTTGATCAGTAACGCTATTATCAATATGTTCCAATCCATTCCCTCCTGCAATTCCCAAAAATACGACTGTTTTGGGACTTAGTTTATCCAAATATTTTTTAGTCAGGTTATTGAGTAAGTGTAATTGTCCAACGGATTCGTGTTGCATATGAAGCTCATAATCTTCAAGCGGTATTTTATTCCAAACATTTTCCATATTTATATGTCTTTAATTATATTCAAAATGTTGCACTGTGTCATTTTACAATGATTGCCAATTATTGAATATGTTTAATTTCAATCTACACTACATTTCCTTCAATTGCTCCAAATAATCCCTCTGATTGGAAAGTCTCGGAATCTTATGCTGACCACCCAATTTATCTCTTTCTTTCAGCCAGTCATAGAATAAATTTTCTCTGGCAATATTAATTACCAAAGGGTTCAAAGTCATGTTATTACAGCGTTTTGCTTCATAATCAGAGTTTAAAGTCTGCAGGGTTTCATCCAAAACTTTTTGAAAAAGCTCAACATCGGTCGGTTTTTTCTTGAATTCGATAATCCATTCATGTGCGCCTTTTTCCTTGTCCTGCATAAAAATTGGGGCGACTGTATAATCAATCACTTCAGTTTGGGTAAGTTCGCATGCTTTGGCAATTGCCTGATCAGTGTTTTCGACCATTAATTCTTCACCAAAAACATTAATATGATGTTTGGTTCTTCCTGTAACCCGAATTCTGTATGGGTTTAATGAAGTAAAACGAACCGTATCGCCAATCAAATAACGCCATAACCCTGAATTTGTGGTAATTACGATAGCGTAGTTTTTATTTAGTTCAACATCAGCTAAACGAATCACTTTCTGATTTGGAGTTCCAAAAGTATCCATCGGAATAAATTCGTAGAAAATTCCGTAATCCAGCATCAATAACAAATCGCTGGAATTATTTAAATCCTGAATGGCAAAAAAACCTTCGGACGCATTGTAAATTTCGTAATAGTTAAAATCCTTTTTTGGTAAAATCTTTTTGTATTGTTCTTTATATGGAGAAAAACTGACACCTCCATGAAAATAAACTTCAAGATTTGGCCAGACATCCAGTAACGTTTCTTTACCGGTATTTTCTAAAACTTTATTCATTAAAACCAGCATCCAGGAAGGAACTCCTGCAAAACTCGTTACATTTTCATTTTTTGTTTCGTTGATAATCGCTGCAATCTTACTTTCCCACTCTGTCATCAAAGAGGTTTTACTGCTTGGCGTACTGCTGAATTCAGCCCAAATAGGCATGTTTTCAATCAAAATAGCAGACAAATCTCCAAAAAAAGTATTGTTGTTTTCGTAAATCTGAGAGCTTCCACCCAAGCGAAGACTTTTTCCTAAAAATAATTCCGAATCTTCGTTATTATTCAAATACAAACAAAGTAAATCCTTGCTTCCTTTATAATGGCAATCCTCAAGAGCTTCGGTACTTACAGGAATGAATTTACTTTTGGCATTGGTAGTTCCGCTTGACTTGGCAAACCATTTTATGGGAGTTTCCCAAATCACATTTTGCTCTCCCTGACGCGTGCGCTCAATTAAAGGCTGTAATTCTTCGTAAGTCGAGATAGGAACTCTTTCCGTAAAAGTCTGATATGATTTTATTGATGCAAATTCATATTGTTTTCCAATAATTGTATTTTCAGCAGCTTGCAATAAATTATGGAGTAATTCTTCCTGAACTTCATTTGGATATTTAAGGAAAAGTTCTATTTGATGAATCCTTTGTTTGAGGACCCATGAAGCGAATGAATTGATTATGGATAGGGGCATGGGGAATTTTAGATTTTAGATTGCTGATTTTAGATTTTAGATTTTGTGGCTAGTGCAAAATCAGGAAATTTAAAATTTGAATATTGATAACAAATATTAACTTTGTCCTTCGTATCAAAAATAGTGTTTTTTTACAAAAAACAATTCTATTTATAGTAAGATTCGATTTTAAAAATTGAGTTTTAATAATAAAAGTTCATTATCCTGAGCAAATCTAAAATCTAAAATCAGCAATCTAAAATACAATGACATATCAAGGCGTACTTACAAAAATGCAAACTGAAATCGGAAATCCAATTCAATATTATCTGGTTTTTGAGGATAGTTTTCTAAATGTAAATCAATTATTGAATAAGGAAATTGAGATTAATTTTGTTGGTTATCAATGTTTGAATTGCAATAAAAAGAAAAAAATATTTCGTCAGGGATTTTGTTATGATTGTTTTTATTCGAGTCCGGCAGTTGGAGACTGGATTATGAGACCAGAATTAAGTACGGCACATTTAGGAATTGCAGATCGTGATTTGGATTTTGAGCAAAAAGTGCAATTGCAGCCTCATGTGGTTTATCTGGCCTTGTCAAGTGAAATAAAAGTTGGAGTAACGCGTAAAACACAAGTGCCAACCCGTTGGATAGATCAGGGGGCAACACAGGCTATTGCAATTGTTGAAGTTCCAAATCGATATCTGGCGGGCATAACAGAGGTGGCTCTTAAAAACCATTATGCAGATAAAACAAATTGGAGGAAAATGCTTCAGGATACGACAGCAGTTTTTGATTTGGTCGCTGAAAAAGTCAAAGTAGAGAATTTGATCCCTGAAGAAGTTCGTGAATATTTTTATGCCCATAAAAATGATTTATACGAGTTAAATTATCCGGTATTGCATTATCCGGCTAAAATTGCAAGTTTAAATTTAGATAAAACACCTTCGTTTCAAGGAAAACTAATTGGGATAAAAGGGCAATATTTAATCTTTGAAAACGGAACAGTTTTTAATATCCGGGGCTCTGAAGGTTATATCGTAACTATAGCAGTATAATATTTTCAGTTTTAATAATAAACCATAATGCTTTGTGATTTACAAGGCATTTTTTGTTTTTTAAATATTTGATATTGAAACGCTTAATGTGTGAAAGTTGAAACGTTTGATTACAATTTTATAATAATTACTTATTGGAAGATTTTAATTTTAAAAGAATTTAGAATTTAGTTTTGTATGTATACAAATGAGTTCTTTTTAAAATAATATAATCCAAATCTAAAATTATTTATAAAATGGGTATTTCAAGTAAAATAAATGTTTTTAGACGTGCTTTAATGCATGGTCTCACTAAGAATATTGGAAAACAGAATTCAGAACGGGGAATTATTCTGGTCAATAAAAACGAAATCAAAAGGGTTCTAATTTGCAGACCTAATGCAAGATTAGGAAACCTTTTACTGATTACGCCTTTTGTTCAGGAGATTGAACAAACGTTTCCAAATTGTAAAATCGATTTATTTGTTAAGGGAACTTTAGCCCCTGTAATTTATGAAAATTATGATCAGGTATCCAAAATTATTGAATTGCCCAAAAAGCCTTTCAGTAATTTACTAAAATATTTTAGCGTCTGGATTTCATTAAAAAAACAAAAATATGATATCGCTATTAATGTAGATCAGGGTTCATCTTCGGGACGACTGGCAACAAAATTTTCTAATTCGAAACATAAATTTTTTGGTGATTTGCCTTTTTCGGCTAATTTATATTATGGTGATTATGCACACATTGCTAAATATCCGATTTATCATTTTCGGGATTATATAACTAAATTAGGTTTAGAAAAAAGAGATAGCAACATTGCTCCTTTAAATCTTAAACTCACTTCTTTTGAAATTGCCGAAGGGAAAAAAACACTAAAAAGTTTAGTGAACAATTCTAAAAAAACAATTTGTGTGTTTACTTATGCAACAGGAACAAAATGTTTACCTGAATCCTGGTGGGAAGATTTTTATGCCAGTCTCAAATCTGAATATGAAAATTACAATATTATTGAGATTTTACCCATCGAAAATGTTTCTCAAATCAGTTTTAAAGCACCTACATTTTATAGTAAGGATATTCGTGAGATTGGAGCAGTAATTGCCAACGCCGATTTATTTATTGGTGCAGACAGCGGAATTATGCATTTGGCAAGTTCTGTACAAACCCCAACAATAGGATTGTTTTCGGTTTCAGATCAGAAAAAATATGAGCCATATGACAATAACAGTATTGGACTGGATGTAAATACATGCTCTAAAAAAGAGTATTTAAAAGCCATTAATACAATTCTGAATAATGGTAAATCAGAGATATATTCCAAAGCAATTTAGAGTTAAAAAAAAGGTCAATCGTAGTAGTAGATTGACCTTTTTTAATTGCTATTTTTTCTTCTTGAACAAACCATTCAACAGCTCACTGGCTTTTGTTTTTACTTCTTCAGTATTTTTTGCCTTATCAGTAGCAGTTTTTGTAGTGTCTTTTGATTTCGTATTTTTATTTAGTAAATCAGTAAGAGCAGAAGCTCCTTTTTGAGTCAGCTTTTCTTTTTGTTGATTTACCACCTGAGTCGTTAAGTTACTCACTGCTGTTTTGGTATCAAGAGCCACTTTAGGTTTTGAAAAGTTACCAGTAATCATACCATTAATCGGGATGTTTTGTAATTTGGCAGCATCAGCCGGAGATAATTTCGAAAGAAATGAATTTGCTTCCGTACCTAAATATTTTGCCGGAACATCTAATTTTATATTGTAATTCATCGCTTGGTCAAAACCATGAGTCCCGCCAATTGTGGCTTTAATATCCTGGTATTTAATATCAAATGGTTTCACATTCACCTTTCCGTTTTCAAAAGTCAACGCCATTTTCAGGTTGTCCAAATTCAATTTATTCACATCAATAAATTTTATTTTAGAACCCAAAGCACTCAATAAAGTAGAGTTTTTGGCATTTATTGTAGTCGAAAGCAATTGTCCGAATAAATCTCCTGTAAGTGATTTTAAGTCAGGAGTCAATTCGTTTGCATCTAAATTTCCGTTTAATTTTATAGTCGAATTCAATTTTCCATTGATGATTCCTGCCAAAGGGGCAATTTTTTTCATCATATCCAATTGCGTAAAAGTCTGTGCAATATCAACCTGATTGAAGCCTAAAGCCATATCAAAAGTAGGTACTTTTGTTTTGGTTGAAACTGCTCCGTTCAAACCAATTGTTCCTCCAAAAATAGATGTTTTAAAGTTTTCCAAAGTTGCTTTTTCATCCTTGATCAGCAATTTTCCGGAAACGGCTGTTAATTTTAAATTGTCATATAAAACCGTATTGGCTTTAGCATTTAGCGTACAATTTAAAAAAGCAGGAATCTTCATGGCTTCTGTTGGTTTAGCTTCGGTTTTAGCCGTTGCAGGTTCACCTGAAGTCATAAAATCATCAACTGCCAATTGGTTAGAACTCATATTGAAGTTTCCTTTCAGCTCTTGTTTTTTAAACATAAAACCATAGAAATTTTCTAAAGTCCCATTGATGCTCATGTCACTTTTTCCGGTAGTCGCGTTAAATTGTTTCAGGTTAATTTTACTCGGATTAAACTCAACCAAAGCCGTACTGATATTCATTGATTTATTGTTTTCATCAGTATATTTGAATCCTGATAAACTCATCGTTCCGGCATTTTTAATATTTTGATATTGACTGTTTTCTACAGATGCCATATCAAAATTTGTTGTAACATCAGCTTTTAAAATACCTGCCAAAGGTTTGTCAAGTTTAATTGGATACGCTTTTGAAAGGTTCGCCAAATTGATAGTCCCTTTTAATGCAGCATCTACAATTGGGTTTACAGTTATGTTTTTCACATTCGCCTTAGCGCTGAAAACATCCTGGTCAATTCTAAAAGAAAGTTTGTCTAAATTAACGTAAGTATCGTTCAGGATACCTGTTTCATTGATGATTTTAGTATCGATTACAATATTCTGAACGGATTTTGGTAAATTCGGATATTGAAAAGAAGCATTATTAGACGCGATTGCAATATTGAATTTCGGAACAGTTGTGTCTGTTAATTGTCCTTTTGCAAATCCGGCTATTGTAAAGTCTCCGGTAGTTTTTACACCATCTAAACCTGAAGCATACGCTGATGGAATTAATCCTAAAAAGTTGGTGAAAGATGAGGTAGGGGTTTTGAATTTTAAATCATAAATCTGACCCGCTTCTACCATCTGAATAAATCCGTCAAATTCTAAAGGTAATTGGTTAATTAAAGCTTTATTTTCTTTAAAAGTATATTTGCTTTGCGCTAAATCAATTCCTAATACCGCATCCAAAGTCAAAGAAATGTTTTTCATATAATTGACTTTGTCCATGTCTAAGGAAACTTTAGCGGTTGATTTTGTTGTTAAATCAAGTTTTGAATTGGTAAAATCCCCGGTTCCTTCATGATTTAAACTATCAATAACCATTTTTATTTTTGAGCCCTGATCAATATATCTAAAAGTGAAATTTTCAATTTTATAGTTCTGAATTTTTAAAGAAAGTGGTTTGCTCTTATCATCAGTTTTTGTTTCTTTTTTGTCTTTTAAGGCAATATCAAAGTTTCCAACTCCGTCTTTGTTGAAAATAATATTGATTAAACCATTTTGAGAACTGATTCCTTCAATACTCATAGGTTCGTCTTTTCCTTTAAAAAGCTCTTTTATGCTCATCTTCAGATTTAATTCTCCTAACGAAATCAAAGTATCACCTTCAAAAGGCGCTTTGTTGATGATTACCAGTTTCTCGATTCCAACAGTAGCATTCGGAAAGTTTTTAAACAAACTCAAGTCTGCATCGGCAAAACTCACTTTGGCATCAACATTTTCATTGATAGCTTCTGTGATTTTATTTTTAATCTGATCTTTGAAAAAGTAAGGGATTGCGAATAAAGCAGCAATGAAAACTACGATTACGATTCCTGTGATTTTTAGAATTTTCTTTAACATAATAAATTTAGTTATTTGGGGGTTAAATAGACAAAATTGATATACTATCTACGCAAAAATAGCTTTTTATACTGGAGATTTTTTGTAATTTTTTCATAAAAAGTAATAAAAAAAATCCGGTTGAATTAATTTTCAAACGGATTTTTCAGTGAGCTTCAATTATTTCTGAATAAAGGAGACTATTTTATTAGTCATTACTTCTGAAATTGGTAATGTCTCATTGTTATAACTCGCCATGTTTGCCTGCACATCACTATCAACTATTTTCATTATATGATTCATTTTGTCAACAATTAATAATTCGGCTTTTTTATTGGATTGCGCTAAACTTTCGGCATCTTTTAAGGTTACCTGCAAATCATTATTTCCCTGAACAATTAAAACAGGAATATTCAATTTCTTAATTTCTGCCTGTGGATTGTATTTAAACCAGGAAATTAAATAGGGCTGAATACTGGCCCTAAAAAGAGAATTAAGAATTGGATCGACTTTTTTTACTGTATTTCCGTTTTTTAAACTATCAATAATTGGAAAGGTCAAATCTTCAACCTGTTTGTTTGATTTTGATACTATTTGTGTTTTTATAAGTTTATCAGCCGAATCTCCGGCTCCGGCAATGGAAATAAATTTGTCTGCTTTTCCACTCGCAATCATTCCGATTAAGGATCCTTCACTATGACCGATAATGATTATTTTAGAAAAACGGTTGTCTTTTTTTAATAAATCTACCCAACTTTTGACATCGTCTATATAATTTTCAAATCGTAAATTTTCTTCAGATTTAGCCGATGCTTTACTTGCACCAATTCCTCTTTTATCAAATCTTAAAGAAGCAATTCCGTTTTTTGCTAAACTTTCAGCCAGCATTTTCAACGAATTGTTTTTCATTATCACATTGTTCCCGTTTCTGTCTGTTGGTCCGGAACCGGAAATCAATAAGGCAACCGGATATTTTTGAGATAAATCAGGAGCTGTTAATGTACCGAAAATCTCTTCTGAATTAATTTTTAAAGTTAAATCAGATTCTTTATAAGTTATCAGGCTTTTGTTTTGGGCAGTTGCAAAATTGAGAAATATTGCAAACAGAACAATAAATATTTTTTTCATTTCTTTTCGAAATTATTTAATGTTTATTCCAAAAGGAATCATAGCCTGAACCCCTTTTTGTTTTTGAAGTCTTTTTACCTGTTCAATCAAAAGGTAGTTTTCTTCACCAATTTCTTCTTTGATAAAAGCTTCTTTTGATTTTGCAAAAGGCAGACCGGACAAAAGATCATTAAAATTTTTCTCGTATTCCGGATAATTTTGTGTGCTGTATGATTTTATTTTTGCAATTTTTGCAGCTTCAGCAATAGCATCATCCAGCCCTCCAATTTTATCTACTAAACCAATTTTTAAAGCTTGTGTGCCTGACCAGACTCTTCCCTGAGCAATTGCATCTACCTGGGCAAAAGTCATTTTTCTGCCTTCGGCCACGTGTGTAACAAAAGTTTTATAAATGTGTTCAACGCTTTCTAATGTAAAAGCTTTAAATTTCTCATCAATTGGTACAAAAGGACTATAATTAGCTGCGTTTTCGTGTGTTTTAACCTGTTCTGTATTTATTCCTAATTTATTTGCCAGAGGAGAAAAATTCGGCAAAATACCAAATACACCAATAGAACCTGTAATAGTGTTGTTTTCGGCATAGATTTTATTAGCATTACAAGCAATGTAATAACCGCCCGAAGCTGCATAATTTCCCATAGAAACCACAACAGGCTTTACTTTTTTGGTAATTTCAATTTCTCTCCAGATCAAATCAGAGGTTAGTGCGCTTCCGCCCGGGCTGTTGATTCGTAAAACGATTGCTTTTACATCTTCATTTTTTCTGGCTTCCTGTAATGAACGGCGCATTGAACCTTCACCAATTTCATTAACATCACCTTCGCCGCTGCCAATTTCGCCCTGAGCGTAAATAATTGCAATTTGATCAGTTGCTGTGTTTGTTAAGGCTGTAGTGATATTGTTTTGAGTATAATCATCAATCGAAATTTTATTATAATCGTCATCACCGGTTACTTTCAGTGCTTTTTTTATGGCATTATGATAAACGTCTTCGTAGGCGATAATATCAATAAGATGTTCTGTTTTGGCCATTTCCGGAGTTCTCGCCAATAATCCGTTTGCAATTTCGTTTAGTTTGCCTACAGGAATATTTCTGCTTTTTGCAATATCGGTTGAAACAGTTGTCCAGATGGAGTTTAAAAGCGCGGTCATTTGTTCTCTGTTGGCATCACTCATTTTGTTTTCTAAAAAAGGCTCAACAGCACTTTTGTATTTTCCATGACGAATCACTTCCATGTGAATTCCTGATTTATCCTGAAAATCCTTAAAGAACATTACTTCAGACGAAAGTCCTTTGAAATCTAAATCACCTGCAGGATTCAAATAAATAGTATTTGCTACGGAGTTTAAATAATATTCTTTTTGAGAATAAGTATTGGCGTATGCCCAAACGAATTTGCCTGATTTTTTGAAACTTTCGAGTGCATTTCTTAAATCTTTGTATTGTGCCAGACCTAATGAAGATTCGTCGTTTAAAATAGAAATCCCCTTAATGTTATCATCCGTTTTAGCAGCTTCAATCGCATTGATGATATCGGTCAAGCCAATGTCTTTTTTATCAGAAAAAACAGTTACCCACGGATCTTTATATTTTCCGGCATAATCATTTTGTATTTCTTTTAAATTTAATTCTATAACAGAATCTGATTTTACTGAAACTGTTTCGTCTCCGCCAAAAATAGCTCCAATAAGGATTACACCAAAAAAGAATAGCATAATGAATACAAAAATACCAATCACAGTGGCAATAACATTTCCTAGAAATTTCATAAATATATTTTTTTAATAAGTATCAAAAGGGGTTAATTTGTTACAAATTTAGTTTTTTAAATTTAACCAAATTCATTCTGTTCAGGGCAAATATATTGCTAATTCTAAAATACTTTTAGTTAATTTGCATTAATTATGAAGTCACAACATCAAGTCGTTTTATCTATAGGCAGTAACCAGGGAAATCGGTTAGAAAACATCGAAAGCTGTATTAACTTAATACATCAGGAAGTTGGAACTGTTATTCAGGTTTCAAAACTATATGAAACTCCCGCATGGGGATTCGAAAGTGATGCTTTTTATAATTGTGCATTACTTTTGCACAGTAATCTATCGGCGCAAAAAATACTAAGTCAGGTTTTAAAAGTTGAAAAACAATTAGGACGTATTCGTTCTAATCAGCAAGGATATCAATCGAGGATTATTGATGTCGATCTGATTGTTTTTGATGATGAAATAATTGATTCTGAAAAACTTCAGATTCCACATCCGTTAATGCAGAACAGAAAATTTGTATTGCTGCCAATGCAGGATTTGAAATTAGACTGGAAACATCCCGTTTTTCAAAAAACAATATCCGAATTGATTGCGATTTCGCCGGATGACAGTATTTGTACAGTAGTTCAGGATTTAAAAAAACCATTGCAGGAAATTCCGTTGGAACGGTTTAATTATATCGCTCTGGAAGGAAATATTGGAGCCGGAAAAACGACACTGGTACATAAAATTGCCGAAGATTTTAATGCAAAAACCGTATTGGAACGGTTTGCCGATAACCCTTTTTTACCTAAATTTTATAAAGATCAAAACCGCTATGCTTTTCCGCTCGAAATGTCTTTTCTTGCAGATCGTTATCAGCAATTATCAGATGATTTGGCACAATTTGATTTGTTTAAAGATTTTATCGTTGCCGATTATCATATTTTTAAGTCTTTGATTTTTGCTAAAATTACACTTGCAGAAGATGAATATCGTTTGTATCGAAACTTATTCGATATTATTTACAAAGAAATGCCAAAGCCGGATTTGTATATTTATTTGTATCAGAATACGGAGAGGTTACTTCAGAATATCAAAAGAAGAGGACGGAATTATGAGCAAAATATTTCAGCTGATTATCTAGATAAAATCAATAATGGTTATTTGGAATATATTAAATCCGAAACCGATCTCAATGTTTTAATAATTGATGTTTCGGATCGTGATTTTGTAAAAAAACATGAAGATTATCTTTTTGTTCTGGATGAAATTCAGAAAGTAATTAGATAATTTTTAAAGTTTTTTTACATTCTAACAGCTACAAAGTTTATCTTTTTTTTGCATAGATAATTATCTCATTTTCTAATGGATAAATTTTCTAATTAAAATTACCTTTTCAAAGAAAAATGCCCTCTGAATATTGGCTTTGTATCATCAATTTTTAAGGCGTACCAATAATCAGAAGCAGGGAGTGGAGTTTTATTTAAAGTACCGTCCCAGCTCATTTTAGAATAATTTAACTGCGCTAAAAATTTTCCAAACCGATCAAAAATAGTGACTTGGGCCTGAGGGAAATTTTCCATTCCGGTTACTTCCCATGAATCATTAAAAGTGTCACCGTTTGGAGTAAAAAATGTTGGAAAAACCAGGACAACAAAGTTTTGAGTTGTTTCATTAATGTTGCATTGATTGTCTTTTACCCTTACATAAGCAGTTTGTAAACCTCCGGGCACATCATAAAAGGTATTTGATGTCTGATAATTGATACCGTCTACCGAAAATTCAAAATAATCTGCTGTATTGGTAAGATTGATCACAACAGTTCTTTGGTTTACATCAATATTTTTTATAATTGGTTTCTTATATTCAATTACTGTAATTGTTTTTGTGCTGGTACAGCTTTCAGGGGCAGGACTGGTTACTTCTACAGTGTAAGTCCCCGAAGTCGAAACAGATATGGTTTGTGTTGTTTCTCCAGTTGACCATTTATAAGTAACTCCTGTTATTTTAGCATCTAAAACAGCTGTTTGGGTTTCACATAAAACAACTTCTTCATTTGTAACTACCGGTGGAGTATACACAACAACGTTAACAGGAGTACGGGTTGAATTAATGCAGCTACTATTTGATGCTTCGGCATAATAGGTTGTATTTGTTGAAATAGTTGGTGTAATAAAGTTGTTTCCGGTATAAACACTTGTTCCGCCTGTTGAGGTTGTAAACCAATTGATAATGCCAATATTTGATGCTGCCTGCAATGTTACTGTTCCTGTGCCACATCTGGAAACAGGAGAAGATGCTGTTGGTGTATCTGGGGTGGTATTAACTGTTACAATAACTGATTTTCGGTTTATTTCGCAGCCAGCGTCTGCATAATAAGTCGCTGAGGTATTTATTGTCGGGGTTGTATATGTGTTTCCGGTGCCTAGTAAATTACCGCCAACAGCTGTATCATACCAGTTAATTGTTCCGGCATTTGAAGTAGCATATAAAGTTAAAGCTCCTGAGTCACAAATTGGTCTGGGAGAAGTGATTGTGGCTTCCGGAATCGTAATTTGAGTGCTTGTGGCAATTTCTAAAGGCAATTCGCCAGGCATTCCCCCATATTCAACAACGTAACCTTTAGGTTGATAAGCATCACCAGGATTTAACGAGCCTGTATTTTCTAAATCGTTCCATGATCCTTTTATGCCAATTCCGGGTTGCGTAATATGAGCATAATCTTCATCTCCCCGTTGATTCGGTTCATTATTATTCCAAAAAGCAAAATTTGGCGTTGAGCCATTTGCAGTTCCGTTCCAAAAAACAGTTCCGGTTTCAGGACCGGTAACCCATTTCCAGACACCTTCAGTTTCAGCATCACTTCCACCAATCCATCCCGTTCCTGATGCCTGTTCACCAATTAATTTTGCTTCATCAGCTGCTAAAATAGTAGCCAGATATCCTTTTAGTCCGTAATAAGTACTTGCTTCTGCGGCTGTTTTCGCATTAGTCCACGTAATGCCAATGCTGGGAACAAATAAATAAAAATGTTTTGTTGATGGTAAATAATTTGCCTGGCCAATAGTAATAGAGAATGTTCTGTTACCGCTTGCTGTTGCTGAGGAATTTGTAAATACAAGATCTTTTACTGCAGCCACAATATCTGAATATAATAAATCAACACCGGTTGGACTTGACAGAGTCAGTTTGCCCGATAAAGCATCCCAACTTTCTTTTATATTTGGGTGTAATGTTGGATTTAAAAGTTTTAACGTATCAAAACCGGAAGAATAACCGGACGAGATTTGAATATAGGCTGCCTGCGTTCCTGTTTCGTTTGGATCGTGGGTGATAGAAAAATCAGTAACGATATTGATATTGGTAGTTGGACAATATAATTGATCTCCTGTAGCTTTTAATACTGGTGGAGCAGTTGCTATTGTATTACATTTGTTTGCGTACAAAGCAAAAGCATCTTTATAGGTAGGCCAATTTGCATCAGAATATAATTTATTGTCCACTTGTATGCAAGAAAGACTTGAATTTGACTTTAAATCCAGTTGTACTAGTTTTATATTATTTCCGTTTTTTAAATTTAAACTGGTTAATCGATTATTACTACAGTTAAAAACCTTTAAATCTTGATTTTTAGAAATATCTAAATCTGCTAACTGATTGTCATTTACTATCAGATGAGTCAAGGCAATGTTTTTTGAGACATCAATACCGGACAACTTATTAGAATTGCAGTGAAAAGCTACTAGAGCTAAATTATTGGAAATATCCAGGCTTGATAATTGATTTTTATCGATATGAAAACTTTGCAAAAGGAGATTTTGAGCAATGTCAATATTTGATAATTGATTAGAATCGCAGTATAAGTAATTTAAATACAGGTTTTTAGAAATATTTAAACTTGTTAATTTATTCGTGCTGCAAAACAAAGCTTTTAAATTTAGATTTGTGCTGAAATCTAAACTGGTAAATTGATTATTTTCACAAGTTAAAGCATTTAAATCAGTGTTTTTGGAAGTGTCTAAAGTTGAAAGTTTATTTGAGCTACAGTTTAAAGTCTCGATTTTGTTGTTTTTAGAAACATCTAAAAAAGTTAATTGATTGCCAGAACAGCTTAAGTTGGTTAATGTTAAATTATTAGAAATATCTAAAATTGGCAACAGGTTATTGTCGCAGTTTAAATTGTTTAAGAGAATATTTTTACTTAAATCTATGTTTGTTAATTTGTTGTTTTTGCAAGAGAAAGTAGTTAAAGCTGTGTTTTTAGAAATGTCAATACTGGTGAATTTATTATTGTCAATGTACAATATGTCTAAATAAATATTCTTTGAAAGATCAAGCTGCATTAAATCATTAAAGCTGCAAATTAAATAGTTAAGGTATAAATTGTTTGAAAGGTTTAAATTACTGATTCTATTTCTTTGGCTTGGATCATTATCGATTGCTCCAATGTTTAGTTGCTCTAATTTTACAAAAGCCTCGATTCCTGTTAAATCTGAAATGTCTTTTCCCGGAATTAATAAAGATGTTACATTGGTAATATTAGCTGAAGAAACCCTGCCGTCAACAGTGCCGCTATCAATTCCTAAATCAATCAAAGCTTTTTCAAAATTTGGGTCAGGAATCAATGTGTATTGAGCTGAACAAAAAAAAGTGGATAAAAATAAAAACAGCAACAACGTTTTTTTCATGGCAAATTAATTTCGTAACTCTTTTAGTAAAAGTAGTTAAGAGATCTATAAAATAAATGCTATGAATCAACTTTTTTGTTTAAAAAACGACAATTTTTACATATGTCATAAATTCCAATTGATTTTTTTAAACAAATCCCAAACAACTATCCCGGCACTTACTGAAATATTTAAGGAGTGTTTAGTACCCAATTGCGGAATTTCAATACATCCGTCACAAATAGCAACGGCTTCCTGAGAAACGCCATAAACTTCGTTACCAAAAACTAAAGCATATTTTTGATTTTTTTCGACTTTAAAATCCTGAAGGAAAACTGCACTTTCGACTTGTTCAATAGCTAGTGTGAGTATATTTTCTTTTTTTAGATTTTCAATGACTTCCAATACGTTCTCATGATGTTCCCAAATTACAGTTTCGGTTGCGCCAAGAGCAGTTTTATGAATTTCTTTGTTAGGAGGAGTAGCTGTAATACCACATAAGATTATTTTTTCTACCAAAAAAGCATCAGCAGTTCTAAATACAGATCCAATATTATGTAAACTGCGGATATCATCTAATACTAAAATCAGGGGTGTTTTTTCAGATTTTTTAAAATCCTCAATAGATTTTCTGTCTAACTCGTTATTTTCAAGTTTTCTCATTTGCATTGAATTCTGGTCATAAAAAAAGCTTCCAAAGATAAGGAAGCTTTTTCGATTATTTTATTTTGTTTTCAGATTAGCTTTTTACCGGATCTGGTAAAACTGTACCTTTAATTGTTAATGTTTTTGTAGGTTGTCCTTCAGCATTAGAAGTAACAGTTACTGTTTTTGTAAATGCACCAACTCTGTCAGTAGCATATTTTACACCAATAACACCTTTAGCACCCGGAGCGATTGGCTCTTTTGGAGTAGTAGGTACTGTACAACCACAAGATCCTTGTGTGTTAGTAATGATTAATGGTTTTGTTCCGTTGTTTACAAAAACAAACTGACGGTTACCATCAGCATTATGAGCGATAGTTCCGTAATCAATTGTTTCGTTTTCAAAAACCATTCCGGCTCCCTGAACTTTAGCAACCTTTGCTGCAACAGCTTTTTTAGTACTTTGAGCGTTAGAAGCTGTAATTCCAACTACAGCCAACATAGCGAATAAAATTATTTTTTTCATCTTTAAAGAGTCTTTTTTAAATTATGAACAAATCTATATAAAAATCTTATATCTGAACTTAAAATATTCTTAAAATATTTTAATTTTTGAAGCTCTTCTATATTCTTTTAAAATATTATAAATTCGCTGTCATAATTTTCATTTAAAAATATACTAATTTGGCAGCGAAAGAGAAAGTGGTAAAAGAAACACCCTTAATGAAACAGTACAACGAAATCAAGAGAAAATATCCTGATGCATGTCTGCTTTTCAGAGTAGGTGATTTTTATGAAACCTTTGGAGAAGATGCTATCAGAGCTTCTAAAATTCTCGGAATAACATTAACCAAAAGAGGGGCAGGTTCTGAAACTGAAACCGCATTGGCAGGTTTTCCGCATCATTCTATCAATACCTATTTGCCAAAACTGGTCAAAGCCGGACTTCGTGTAGCAATCTGTGATCAGCTTGAGGACCCGAAAATGACTAAAACTATTGTTAAACGTGGTGTTACCGAATTGGTTACACCAGGGGTTTCCTTAAATGATGAGGTTTTACAATCTAAATCAAATAACTTTTTAGCGTCAGTTTATTTTACTAATAAAAATATCGGAATTTCTTTTTTAGATGTTTCCACAGGTGAATTTTTAACGGCCCAGGGGAACGCAGAGTATATTGATAAATTGCTGCAGAATTTTAATCCGAGTGAAGTTTTAGTTCCGAAAAATAATAAAAGTGATTTTAAAGCTGCTTTCGGGGATGATTTTCATAGTTTTTATCTGGAAGACTGGATTTACAAAGAAGATTATGCTGTAGAAACCTTGACCAAGCATTTTCAGACTGTTTCTTTAAAAGGCTTTGGTGTCGAAGAATTAAAAGAAGGAATTGTTGCTTCCGGGGCTATTTTGTATTATTTATCAGAAACTCAGCATAATCGTGTGCAGCATATCACAGCCATTCAGCGTATTGCCGAAGATGCTTATGTCTGGATGGACCGTTTTACGATTCGAAATTTAGAATTATATCACAGTTATAATCCAAATGCAGTTACGCTTTTGGATGTGATTGACAGAACGCTTTCGCCAATGGGTGGGCGTTTATTGAAGCGTTGGCTGGCTTTGCCTTTAAAAGACAGCAATAAAATAAAAGGGCGTCATGATGTGGTTTCGTATTTGAAATCAAATTCGGAAGTTTTACATAATATTCAATATCAAATCAAGCAAATTTCAGACTTAGAACGTTTGATTTCTAAAATTGCTGCCGGAAAAGTTTCACCTCGTGAAATTGTTTATTTGAAAGAATCCCTTGATGCTATTATTCCGATTAAAACCCTGGCGCTGGAAAGCCCTCAGGAAGCTGTAAAAGTTATTGGAGATAGTTTGCATGCCTGTGATTTATTAAGGGAAAAAATCAAAATAACTTTAAATCAGGATGCGCCCGTTGCGATTGCAAAAGGAAATGCAATTGCAAAAGGGATCAACGAAGAATTAGATGATTTAAGAGCTATTTCTACTTCGGGAAAAGAATACTTGGAAGGAATTGAAAAAAGAGAATCTGAGAATACGGGGATTTCTTCTTTGAAAATATCATTTAATAATGTTTTTGGATATTATATTGAAGTTCGAAATACCCATAAGGATAAAGTACCGGCAGAATGGATTCGTAAACAGACTTTGGTAAATGCGGAACGTTATATTACCGAAGAGTTAAAAGAATACGAAACGAAGATTTTAGGTGCTGAGGAAAAAATCCATAAAATCGAAACAGAGCTTTTTGAGCAATTAGTTGCCTGGATTGCAACTTATATCAAACCGGTTCAAATGAACGCGTATTTGGTAGCGCAGTTGGATTGTTTGTGCTCGTTTACGCAATTGGCAATCGAAAATCAATATGTGTGTCCTGAAATTGATGAAACTTTTGAGCTTGAGATCAAAAATGGCAGGCACCCGGTTATCGAAAAACAACTGCCTGTCGGGACTCCTTATATTGCCAATGATGTTTTTTTAGATAGAGAAACACAGCAGCTTATTATGATTACCGGACCAAATATGTCCGGTAAGTCGGCTATTTTGAGACAAACGGCTTTGATTGTTTTATTGGCTCAAATGGGAAGTTTTGTTCCTGCAGACAGTGTCAGAATGGGGATTGTCGATAAAATCTTTACCAGGGTAGGAGCTTCGGATAATATTTCGATGGGAGAATCTACTTTTATGGTTGAGATGAACGAAACGGCTTCTATTTTGAATAATATTTCAGATCGAAGTTTGGTATTGCTTGATGAAATTGGAAGAGGGACCAGTACCTATGACGGGATTTCGATTGCCTGGGCAATTGCCGAATTTTTGCACGAACATCCATCAAAACCAAAAACTTTATTTGCGACGCATTATCATGAATTGAATGAAATGACAGAATCGCTGCCGAGAATCCAGAATTATAATGTTGCGGTAAAAGAATTAAAAGATACGGTCCTTTTTATTAGAAAGCTGGTAAAAGGGGGAAGTGCGCATAGTTTTGGAATTCATGTAGCAAAAATGGCCGGAATGCCTCAAATCGTAATTTTAAAAGCACAGAAGTTATTAAAGAAATTAGAGAAGAATCATTCAAGTGATGCATTAAACGGAGTAAAATCTTCAAATGATGAAATGCAGATGAGCTTCTTTAATTTGGATGATCCTTTATTAGAAGAGATAAAAGAAGAGATTTTGAGTCTCGATATAAATGCGATAACGCCTGTCGAAGCACTCATGAAGCTGAATGAGATTAAGAGAATGCTAAATAGGAAATAATTTTCAGTTTTAAAGTTTAGGTTATCAGAAGGTTATAAAATAAGTATAATTTTTTTTCAAAAAAGGCTTGTTTAATTGAATAAATGTCCTAAATTTGCATCCGCAATACAGAACAAGTCAAGTGTTGCAGTTCTTATTAGAATTTGAAACGCGAAAATAGCTCAGTTGGTAGAGCGCGACCTTGCCAAGGTCGAGGTCGCGGGTTCGAGCCCCGTTTTTCGCTCAAAACCAAAACACTCGGATGGTGTTGATTTAATTAATTTTTTTTAAAAAATTAGCTAAAAAATACTAAAAGATATAATGCTCGGATGGTGAAATTGGTAGACACGCTGGACTTAAAATCCAGTGAACAGCAATGTTCGTGCGGGTTCAAGTCCCGCTCTGAGTACTAAAGCCTCTTCTTTTTGAAGAGGCTTTTTTTATTATGTAAAGTCTCGGTCTAAAGAATATATTTGCAAAGCAAATTTTAAGTAAGTCTTAGTTAATCTAAAATCTAAAATTGTAAATGGGTGCTTTTGTAATTAGTAAAAGATTTAATGATGAATATAAATTTGTATTTACTTCCAGGAAGGGGAAAGTAATTTTTACAAGTTTGAGTTATGAATTAAAATTTGAATGCGAAGAAGATATTGAAAAGTTTAAAATTAATACAGAACAGGCTAAGTTTTTAAAATTTAAAGGTTCTGGAGGAAAGTATTTTTTTAAATTGATGTTGGGTGAGGTTCATTTTGCAACAAGCCGTAAATACACAACAGAATTGCTTTTACAGAAAGGAATTAAGGAAATTGTATTGTATGCTTCAAAAGCGGAGATTTTGGACTTCTCGTCGGGTGATTTGATTTTTGAAGATGAAATAGTTAATGAAGAGATTGTTGAGTAATAAAAAAGAGCATTTTGAATCAATTCAAAATGCTCTTTTTTATTACTACTGATAAAAGTTTGATTTTATCACAAAAAAAAACCATCGCATTGATGGTTTTAAAATTTTTAGAACTTGGTTCTAATTATTTTTTTACTTCTTTAGCAGCTTCTTCAACTTTTGCAGCAGCAGAATCAACTTTAGTTGCAGCAGAGTCAACAGTTGCAGCAGCAGAATCAACTACAGCAGCAGCAGAATCAACAGCAACAGCAGTAGAATCTACAGCTGGCTCAGCAGCAGCATCAGCTTTTTTACAAGATACAACAGTTAAAACAGCAACAACAGCTAAACTTAAAAATACTTTTTTCATCTTACTTTATTATAAAAGGTTAATTATTAATTCGAGGCAAAGATATAAATTTTTTAATATGTAAAATATTTTTTTATTTTTTTTTTAAAATATTTTCCTCTGGCGCTCGGTTAGCTTAATTATCAAATAACATGCCAAAAGGAAAGAAATTGGTGATATTGTTGTATTTTCCGTATAAATTAATTTCTGTTGAATATCGCTAAATAAATTGGGAACTTTTGTTCTGCGATTTGTGATTTATTTTGCTTTTGTCTAATTATTCGATAACACCTTGAAATGAAATTAAGCTTATGTTGTTCGTTTTTTTTAAATAAAGCAATGCTATAGAATTATTTTTGTTGTTTTTTCGATTAGGAAATTACTTTCATAATACGATTTGTAGCACCTTTGTTGTTCTGGATATATGATTTACAAATTTGCCCTTTCTCCTTCAGAAAAATCTGATCAGTAATCAGTTGGTCAAAAGTTTGTTTTAATTCTTCCTGACCGGAAATAACCATACAGCCGCCAAGATTTACTAATTCAGTTGCTTCTGCAAAATTTGAATAATTAGGTCCGATAACAATTGGAATTCCAAATGCAGCAGGTTCCAGAATATTATGGATACCCGGATTCCCAAAACCTCCGCCTACGTAAGCAATGGTTCCGTAGCTGTAAATTTTGGTCAGCAGACCAACAGTGTCAATGATAAAAACATTGTAATCGGCTGGATTTTTATTTTCTTTTTCGGAGAATAATAATGTTGATTTTGTAATTTGAGATTTGAGATTCAGGATTTGATCTGTTTTTATATTGTGAGGAGCAATGATGAATTTTATATTTTCAGATGCCTGATTAATATAATTAATTAGCAAAGTTTCATCTTTGGGCCAGGAACTTCCAATAATAATTGTCGTTTGATTGTTTTTGAAGGTTTCAATGAAATCTAATGAATTGTCTCTTTCTAAAATGGCGTTTACACGATCAAAACGTGTATCTCCGGAAACAATTACATTATGAAACCCGATTGCTTCAATTTTTTCTTTTGAACTCTGGTTCTGAACAAAGAAATAGGTGAAAGTCTCCAGTGCTTTTCTGTAGAAACCGCCATACCATTTAAAAAACATTTGGCTGTCCCTGAAAATCCCTGAAATTAAATAGGCAGGGATTTTATTTGTTTTAAGTTCTTTTAAATAATTCAGCCAAAATTCATATTTGATGAAGAAAACCAACTCCGGATGAACTAATTTCAGAAAACGTTTTGCATTTTTTTTGGTGTCTAAAGGTAGATATACAGTTACATCAGCGACAGTATTGTTTTTACGGACCTCATAGCCTGATGGTGAAAAAAAAGTAACAATAATTTTATGTGAGGGATATTTTTCTTTGATTTTTTCGATGACCGGTAAGCCTTGTTCATATTCGCCCAATGATGCGGAATGAAACCAAATTGTTTTGTCTGAAGGTTTTATTTTTTCTTCAAGAATAGCAAAAACATTTTTTCGCCCTTCTGTAAAAAGTTTAATTTTCGGACTAAAAAGCGCTATGATTTTTAGAAAAAAACCGGCAATAGAAATGACTAAATTGTATAAAAAAAGCATCTGTTTAATTTTGCTGCTAAATTACATTTCTTTCGATTATTTTCATTGGTTTGAAGGTATTAAATAACTATTTTTGTTCTTCGTTTTAAAGATTAGGTGCTGAATCTAAATCTTTAGTTTTAAATAAGAAAGATAAATGAAAAAAATTCAAATGGTTGACTTAAAGAGTCAATACGAAAAAATAAAAACTACTGTTGATGCTTCGATTCAGGAAGTTTTAGATACAAATACTTATATAAACGGGCCGTTGGTTCATCAATTTCAAAAAAATCTTGAAGACTATTTAGGGGCAAAACATGTAATCCCGTGCGCAAATGGTACAGATGCTTTGCAGGTTGCCATGATGGGTTTGGGTTTGAAACGGGGTGATGAGGTTATTACGGCCGATTTTACTTTTGCAGCTACTGTAGAGGTAATTGCTTTATTGCAATTAACGCCTGTTTTAGTTGATGTTGATATGGTAAATATGAATATAGATATCGATGCCATTAAAAAAGCAATTACGCCAAAGACCAAGGCAATTGTTCCGGTACATTTGTTTGGACGTGCTGCCAATATGGATGCGATTATGGAAATTGCCGCAGAGCATAATTTATATGTTATTGAAGATAATGCACAGGCAATTGGTGCTGATTATATTTCTAAAACGGGGACAAAAAGCAAAGTTGGTATTATAGGACATATTGCCGCAACTTCATTTTTCCCATCTAAAAACTTAGGATGTTATGGAGATGGTGGAGCGATTTTTACTAATGATGATAAACTGGCACATATTATTCGTGGGATTGTAAATCACGGAATGTACGAGCGTTACCATCATGATGTTGTAGGTGTGAATTCACGCTTAGACAGTATTCAGGCTGGGGTTTTGAATGCGAAATTACCTTTGCTTGATGAATACAATACAGCTCGTCGTTTAGCGGCAACTAAATATAATGCGGCTTTTGCAAATCATAAAAACATTGTAACGCCTAAATTTGATGCCAGCGAAAATGATCATGTTTTTCATCAGTATGTTTTGCGAATTATTGACGCTGACCGTAACGGTTTAATGCAATATTTGCTTGATAAAGGTATACCTTGCGCAATTTATTACCCAATTCCGTTACATTCCCAAAAAGCATACGCAGATTCTCGTTATAAAGAAGAACAATTTCCGGTAACGAATCAATTGGTTCAGGAAGTAATTGCTTTGCCTATGCATACAGAATTAGATGATGAGCAGATTAAATTTATTACTGATTCTGTTTTGGAGTTTTTAAGTAAGTAATTTTAAGAATTGTCTATAATAACCCGTTGGGTGTAATTAGCAAAAAAGTTAATTTAACACATAGAAGCATAGATTTTAAATGTTTACAAAAGATAATTTTAAAAA